>NZ_JBICYB010000003.1:0-430823 GCF_043200575.1 Streptomyces sp. NPDC048392 | reverse complement strand
CGGCGCGACGACCGCCGTGATGAAAGCCGTGGTGCCGGTTACGGGCGTCGGGACGACCGTGACCGTGGGCCGCGTCGGGACGACCGTGATCGTGGCGGGGACCGTCCTTCCTTCCGGCGCGACGACCGTGGGGACCGTCCTCCTTTCCGTCGTGACGACCGTGGTGGGGACCGCCCGTCCTTCCGGCGCGACGACCGCCGTGATGAAAGCCGTGGTGCCGGTTACGGGCGTCGGGACGACCGTGACCGTGGGCCGCGTCGGGACGACCGTGATCGTGGTGGCGACCGTCCTTCCTTCCGACGCGACGACCGCGACGACCGTCCCCGTCGCGATGACCGCGGTGGCGACCGCCCCCCCTTCCGGCGTGATGACCGCCGTGACAACCGCGGTGGCGACCGCCCCCCCTTCCGACGCGATGACCGGCGTGACGACCGTCCCCCCTTCCGGCGTGACGACCGACGCGACGACCGTCCCTCGTACCGGAGTGATGACCGCCGTGACGACCGTGGCGGGGACCGTCCGTCGTACCGGCGTGACGACCGTGGCGGGGACCGTCCACCCTTCCGGCGTGATGACCGCCGTGACAACCGCGGCGGTGACCGGCCCCCCTTCCGACGCGATGACCGGCGTGACGACCGTCCCTCGTACCGGCGTGATGACCGCCGTGACGACCGTGGCGGGGACCGTCCCCCGTTCCGCCGGGACGGCCGGCGTGACGACCGACGCGATGACCGTGGTGGGGACCGTCCGTCGTACCGGCGTGACGACCGTGGCGGGGACCGTCCACCCTTCCGGCGTGACGACCGCGGTGATCGTGGGGGTTTCCGTCGGGACGACAACCGTGGCGAGCGTGGTGGGTTCGGCCGGCGTGACGACAGTCGGGGCGGTGACCGCGGAGGCGACCGTGGTGGGTTCCGCGGGCGGGACGACCGCGGGGGACGTGGGCCCCGGCGCGACGACCGCGGCGGACGGCCCGGCGGATTCCGTGGACGGGACGACCGGCAGGGGGGTGGCGGCCGTTTCCGTGAGGAGCGGGACCGGGACCGTGAGCCGATCAAGCGCCTGCCGATCCCCGAGGAGGTCACGGGTGACGAGATCGACAAGGACGTACGGCAGGAGCTGCAGAGCCTGCCCAAGACGCTCGCGGAGGATGTCGCCAGGAACCTGGTGATGGTCGCCCGACTGCTCGACGAGGATCCTGAGGCCGCGTACGGCTACTCCAGGGTGGCCCTGCGTCTGGCGTCCCGTGTCGCCGCCGTACGCGAGGCGGCCGGGTTCGCCGCGTACGCCAGCCAGAAGTACGGCGAAGCATTGGCGGAGTTCCGGGCCGCGCGGCGGATGACCGGGTCCGTGGAGCTGTGGCCGGTCATGGCCGACTGCGAACGTGGGCTCGGCCGGCCCGAGAAGGCGCTGGACATGGCCGGCGCCCCCGAGGTGCACAAGCTGGACAAGGCCGGTCAGGTCGAGATGCGCCTCGTGGCGGCCGGTGCCCGGCGTGACATGGGGCAGCTGGACGCGGCCATCGTGACGCTGCAGAGCCCCGAGCTGGCCTCCAGCTCCGTACAGCCGTGGACCGCGCGGCTGCGGTATGCCTACGCGGACGCGCTGCTGGCCGCAGGCCGGGAGCCGGAGGCGCGGGAGTGGTTCGCGAAGGCCGTGGAGTCCGACCGGGACGGCAGCACGGACGCCTCCGACCGGCTCGCCGAGCTGGACGGCGTCGAGTTCATGGACGCCCTGGACGAGGACGGGGACGAGCCCGAGCGCGGGAGTGACGGGGAGAGCCCTTCCGCCGAGGACGGTGCCGAGGGCGGCGACGAGGACTGACGTAGCGGGTGCTGACGTGGCGGGGCACGGCGGCGAAGGGGGGCGGGACCGGTTTTCGGGCCCGCCCCCCTTCGCCTTGTCGTGGGCCGGGTCAGACGTCGAGTGCGCGCAGTACCAGGCCCGAGGCAGGCTTCGGGCCGAAGGACGTCGACTTGCGTGGCATCGTGACGCCCTGTCGGGCCAGGTCGCGGACGACCTCCTCGCGGACCGGGTGCATCAGCACCGCGGTACCGCCGTCGCGTTCCGCCTTCTCGACGGTGGCCGCCGTGTCGTGAATGTAGGAGATGTGGGCCGCCGAGTCGTCGGGGACGTGCCAGACGTGGGCGAGGAGGGTGGCGTGCAGGACGGTGGCGTCCAGGGTGCGCCAGGCCTCGGGGCGGTCGGCGCGGACCGTGCGGGCCAGCAGACCCGGGTCGGGCCGGTCCACGAGGTGGAAGGCCCCGTCACCGGCCAGCAGGAAGGCGTTGCCCGCGTCTGCCGCCTTCGCCAGGGTGCCCAGTGACTCGGCCAGTGGGGTGTCCAGGCGGCGGACGCGGAAGTGCCCGTCCAGGGCGGCCACGGCGTCGTGCACCGGGATGCCGTGCAGCAGGCGGTGGATGGCACGGACGCGGAGCGGGTAGCGGGCCGTGTCGACGAGGAGGACGAGTCCGTGGTCCCAGGGACCCGGGGAGGGGTGTTCCGCGCGGAGCGTGCGGTAGGTCGCCCAGCGGTGGTGGCCGTCGGCGATGAGGGCCTGGTGCCGCGACAGTTCCCTTTGGACGCGGGCCACGGCTTCGGGGTCGGTGACCGACCACAGGCGGTGGCAGAAACCGTCCTCCGTGGTCGTGGAGAGAAGCGGCGGCTGTTCGGCCGTTCGTTCCACGAGGGCGGGGGTGGCCGACGCATCGCCGTCGCCGCGGTAGGTCAGAAGCAGGGGTTCGAGGTTCGCCCAGGTCGCCCGCATCAGTGCGGCGCGGTCGGCGACGACATGGGGCATGACGTCCTCGTGCGGCAGGACCACCTGCTCGGCGGGATCCGACACGCGCAGTGCGCCGATGATGCCGCGCTGCAGCATCCCCTCGCCGTCCCGTTGTTCGTAGACGTACAGGCCCGGTTCGGGGTCGGTGGTCAGGACTCCCTCCGCCGTCCAGCGCCGCAGGGTGCGGGCGGCCTGCTCGTTGCGCGCCTCGGGTGTGGCGGCCTGGGGCAGGATCAGCCGGACGATGTTGTGCGGGTCGGCGGACTCGAGGTGGAGCAGGCCGTCGGGGCGGACCACGACGTCGTAGGGCGGGGACGTCACGGCGGCCAGGCTGCCGACCCGGTCGGGGTCGTAGCGGAGGCCTCGGAACGGGGTGAGTTCCAGGCCCCGGCGCGCCGTTGCTTCCGGGTGACCCGCAGAGTTCATCCCGGCATCGTACGTGTGTCGGTGGCATGGGGGATGATCGGGGGAAAGACGACGAACGAGGAGCGATGTGCGATGAGCCGGAGCGTCAGGACCAGGCCGGACGGCAGTGGGCGGGCCCTGAACGAGGCCTACGACACGGCGCTGCTCGACCTGGACGGCGTGGTGTACGCCGGGGGGAACGCGATCGCTCACGCGGTCGAGTCCCTCGCCACCGCCCGGGACGGCGGCATGCGCCTGGCGTACGTCACCAACAACGCGCTCCGGACCCCCGACGCGGTGGCCGGGCACCTGACCGAGCTGGGGATAGCGACGGATGCCGCCGACGTCATCACCTCGGCGCAGGCGGTGGCCCGGCTCATCGCCGAACAGGTGCCTTCGAAGGCGCGGGTACTGGTCGTCGGCGGTGAGGGGCTGCGGGTGGCGCTGCGCGAGCGCGGCCTCGAGCCAGTGGAGTCGGCGGAGGACGAGCCGGCGGCCGTCGTGCAGGGGTTCGGCGGCCCGGACCTGCCGTGGGGACGCTTCGCCGAGGCCTGCTACGCCATCGCGCGCGGTGTTCCCTGGTACGCCTCCAACACCGACCTGACGATCCCGGGCGCCCGGGGGATCGCCCCGGGCAACGGCGCGGCGGTGGAGGTCGTGCGCATCGCGACGGGCGCCGAGCCGCAGGTCGCGGGGAAGCCGCTGCCCCCGATGCACCGGGAGACGATCCTGCGGACCGGCGCTCATCGCCCGTTGGTGGTGGGCGACCGGCTGGACACGGACATCGAGGGGGCGTTCAACGGGGGCGTCGACTCGCTGCTCGTCCTGACCGGCGTGACCGACGGGGCGCAGTTGCTGGCGGCGCCGCCGCGGCACCGGCCGACGTACGTGGACGCCGATCTGCGCGGGCTGCTCACCGGACAACCGGAGGTCGCCGACGGCGCGGACGGCGGCTTCCGCTGCGGTGGCTGGACGGCGACGGCCGGTGAGCAGCGGCTGGAGCTGGACGGCGACGGCACGGCGCTGGACGGGCTGCGAGCGCTGTGCGCGGCGGCCTGGACGGCGGGCGGGGAGCAGGGATGCGGGCTGGACTCGGGGAAGGCGCTGGTGCGGCTGGGGTGGTGAGCGGCGTGAGGGAGGAGGGAAGGGTCCGGCCTGCGGGACGGGCCGGGGAAGGGCCTGCGACAGCCTCGGGATCGTGATCCTTTGGCAGGGTAGGCTAGCCTAACCACGTGTTGGTCGACAGTCCCCCCGAACAGCGCGCGGACGCCGCTCCCGCGCCGCCCTCCAAGCGCCGTGTCCTGCGTGCCGCTGGGCTGCCCGTCTCCCTGGCGGTCCTGGCGTTCATCGTGTTGGCGAGCATCGCGATCGGCGCGAAGGATCTGTCCCTGACGGAGGTCTGGCACGGCCTGTTCCACGACTCGGACACGTATGGCGACGTCGTGGTCGGCGAGCGGCTGTCGCGCACCGCGCTCGGACTGCTGGCCGGCGCCGCCCTCGGCCTCGCGGGTGCGGTACTGCAGGCCCTGACCCGTAATCCGCTGGCCGATCCCGGGCTGCTCGGCATCAACGCGGGCGCCTCGGCGGCCGTCGTCACGGCCATCACCTTCTTCGGCGTCACCTCACTGACCGGATATGTCTGGTTCGCCTTCGCCGGTGCGGCGGGGGTCGGAGCCCTGGTCTGGTTCCTGGGCGGCAGCCGGGGAGCGACCCCGGTCCGGCTGGTGCTGGCCGGCACCGCGATCAGCGCCGCGCTCTTCGGTTACCTCCAGGCCGTGATGATCATGGACGACGCGGCGCTGGGCAGGATGCGCTTCTGGACGGTCGGTTCCCTCGCCTCGGCGACGAACGGGACGATCAGGGAAGTGCTGCCCTTCTTCGTGACGGGCACGGTCCTCGCCCTCGCCCTCGCCCGGCCGCTCAACGCCATGGAGATGGGCGACGACACCGCCAAGTCCCTCGGCGCCAACCTGAACCGCACCCGGGCGCTGTCCATGCTCGCCGCGACCGTGCTGTGCGGGGCCGCCACCGCCGCCTGCGGACCGATCGTGTTCGTCGGGCTGATGGTGCCGCACATCGTCCGCTCCTTCACCGGGCCCGACATGCGCTGGATCCTGCCGTACGCGACGATCCTGTCGCCCGTGCTGCTGCTCGGCGCGGACGTCCTCGGCCGGATCGTCGCACGCCCCGCGGAACTCCAGGTCGGCATCGTCACCGCCGTCCTCGGCGGGCCGGTCTTCATCTTTCTCGTACGACGGCGGAGGACGGCCCAGCTGTGAGGACCGGAGAAGCCGCGAAGGCCGGGAAGGCCGGGGGAAGCTTGAACACCGCGAACACCGCGAACACCGCGAACACCGCGGGGACGAATACCGCGAACGCCGTGAATGCCGCCAAGGCCGCGAACGCCACCCGGGTCGTGCGCGGCCCGGGTGGGGTCTCGCTCCGGCTCGACGTCCGGGCCGTGGCCGTCGTCGGCCTGCTGCTGGTCCTCGCGCTCGCCGCGAGCGTGCTGCTGATCGGTACCGGCGACTTCGACATACCGGCCGCGGACGTACTGAAGACCCTGGTCGGCCGGGGCAACGCCGGTCAGGAGTTCATCGTCAACGAACTGCGGCTGCCCAGGGTCCTGGTCGGTCTGCTGGTCGGCGGCGCGCTCGGGGTGGGCGGTGCGCTGTTCCAGGCCATCTCGCGCAACCCGCTCGGCAGTCCGGACGTACTCGGTCTCGGGCAGGGTGCGACGGCCGGAGCGCTCATCATGATCGTTCTGTTCTCCGGCAGCTCGGCGCAGGTCACCTTCGGCGCGCTCGCCGGCGGCCTGGTGACCGGCCTCGCCATCTATCTGCTCGCCTGGAAACGGGGGGTGCACGGATACCGGCTGGTCCTGGTCGGTATCGGCGTGTCCGCGGTCGTCACGGCGGTCAACGGCTACCTGCTCACCCGGGCCGACATCGTCGACGCCTCCCGGGCCGTCGTCTGGATGGCCGGCTCCCTCAACGGCCGTGACTGGGACCAGGTCTGGCCCCTGCTGGCGCTGTGCGCCGTACTCGTCCCGCTCGTGCTCACCAACGGACGGGCGCTGCGGATGATGGAGATGGGCGACGACGTCTCGTACGCCCTCGGTGTGCGCGTCGAGCGCGTGCGGGCGCTGCTGATGGTGGCCGCCGTACTGCTCACCGCCGCCGCCACCGCGGCCGCCGGGCCGGTCGGCTTCGTCGCGCTCACGGCGCCGCAGCTCGCCCGGCGCCTCACCCGCTCACCCGGCCCCAACCTGCTGCCGTCCCTGTGCATGGGGGCCGCCCTGCTGGTGAGCGCCGACTGGATCTCGCAGCGCGCCTTCGGGGCCGACCAGCTCCCCGTGGGTGTGGTCACCGGCGTACTCGGCGGTGTCTATCTGCTGTGGCTGCTGGTCACCGAGCGCAAGGCGGGCCGGATATGAGCGCCGGCACCGGCAACCGCAGCGGGCTGAACAACCGAAGGAGCCACGTGAACCGTCTGACCGCCGAGAACGTCACCCTCGCCTACGACCAGCGGGTCATCGCGGAGGAACTGTCGGTGGAGATACCCGACAACTCCTTCACCGTGATCGTCGGCCCGAACGCGTGCGGCAAGTCCACCCTGCTGCGGGCCCTGTCGCGGATGCTGAAGCCGGCCCGGGGGCGGGTGCTGCTCGACGGGTCGGTCATCCAGTCGATGCCCGCCAAGCAGGTCGCGCGGACTCTCGGCCTGCTGCCCCAGTCGTCCCTCGCGCCCGACGGCATCACCGTCGGGGACCTCGTGGGCCGCGGCCGCTACCCGCACCAGGGCATCCTGCGCCAGTGGTCGGCCGAGGACGAGCGGGTCGTCCGGGAGTCGATGGCCCAGACCGGCATCTCCGAGCTCGCCGACCGCTACGTCGACGAACTCTCCGGCGGCCAGCGCCAGCGCGTGTGGATCGCCATGGCGCTCGCCCAGCAGACCCCGCTGCTGCTGCTCGACGAGCCGACGACCTACCTGGACATCCAGCACCAGATCGATGTACTCGACCTGTGCGCGGAACTCCACGAGGAGCAGGGCCGCACCCTCGTCGCCGTCCTGCACGACCTCAACCACGCCGCCCGCTACGCCACCCACCTCGTCGCCCTGCGTGAGGGGGAGATCATCGCCCAGGGCACGCCGGAGGACGTCGTCACCGCCGACCTGGTCGAGCGGGTCTTCGGGCTGCGCTGCCAGGTCATCGACGATCCCGAGACGGGGACCCCGCTGGTGGTGCCGGCCGCGCGCAAGGCCCGCGGCGGCCGCGCCCCCGAGCCGGTGCGGGTGCCCGCCGCGAAGGCTCCCTGAGGGCGGCTAGAGGAGCTTCCTGAGCCGGAACAGGTCGCGCAGGCCCGCCTCCAGCCTCACCCGGCCCGAGCCCCAGGCCTTGGCGAAGTTCAGTTCGCCCGCCACCAGGGCCACCAGGACGTCGCCGGTCATCGCCAGTCTGATCTCGGCCTTCTCGCGCGGCGGCCCCACGAGGGTCTCGCGCACGTCGATGCGGCCGTCCGCCATGCGTCCGGCGAAGGTGACGTCCAGGTCGGTGATGTGACAGCTCACCGAGCGGTCCAGCTCCGTGGCCGACCGCACGTCCCCTTCTGCGCCGCGCATGTTCTTCGAGAGCTTGTCGAGTGCGGCACGGCACTCCTCAGTCGTCGCCATCGGGAGCGACCGTACCCCAGCGCCACGCGGTAGCGTCGGGGCATGAGCGACGCAGTACCGGAGCCGGCGGCCCAGGAGAGCGGGGCGGGACCGGAGCCCCAGGAAGCGGAGTCCGGGGCGCCCGACGGCCCCGGGTACGAGCCCGCGGCCCCCGCCCCGCTGGACGTCCCCCGCAGCCCCACCGGGAACGCCGAGGTCGACGCCCGGCTGGCGCGGCTGGCCGACGCCGGCCACCTGGCCACGGACGGACATGTCGAGGTGTACGAGGATGTGCACCGGGGGCTGCGCGACGCGCTCACCGCGCTCGACGCCCGCCCGGGACCTCCGGTTCCCACCGGACGCCCGACCACCACCCCGCAACGAGACCCTTCGGGCCACGAGTCCGATTCGCCGTACGAAAACAGGAGCTGAACCGAACGTGGCAGGAGTCGCACGCCGCCGTCTCGACGCGGAGCTGGTCCGCCGCAAGCTGGCGCGCTCGCGCGAGCACGCGAGCCAGCTGATCGCCGCCGGGCGGGTCACCGTCGGCAAGACCGTCGCGACCAAGCCCGCCACGCAGGTGGAGACCGCCGCGGCGATCGTGGTGACCGCCGACGGCAGCGACCCCGACTACGTCTCGCGCGGCGGCCACAAGCTCGCCGGCGCCCTCGCGGCCTTCGTACCGCAGGGCCTCGTCGTCGAGGGGCGGCGGGCGCTGGACGCCGGCGCCTCCACCGGAGGCTTCACCGACGTACTGCTGCGGGCGGGTGCCGCGCACGTCGTCGCCGTGGACGTCGGATACGGGCAACTCGCGTGGAGTCTCCGGCAGGATGAACGCGTCACCGTCAAGGACCGTACGAACGTACGCGAGTTGACACCGGAAGCGATCGATGGGGAGCCCGTGGACCTTGTCGTGGGGGATCTTTCCTTCATCCCGCTCGGACTGGTACTGCCCGCGCTGCGGCGGTGCGCAGGGCCGGACGCGGACCTGGTGATGATGGTGAAGCCGCAGTTCGAGGTGGGGAAGGAGCGGCTCGGCAGCGGGGGAGTGGTA
The DNA here is from genome assembly GCF_043200575.1 of Streptomyces sp. NPDC048392. Lineage (NCBI taxonomy): Bacteria > Bacillati > Actinomycetota > Actinomycetes > Kitasatosporales > Streptomycetaceae > Streptomyces > Streptomyces sp. NPDC048392. Next base: position 421,929 of record NZ_JBICYB010000003.1, on the reverse strand, counting down.
CGCAGCGCGCAGCTGCGGGCCGAGGCGGTGCTGGGAGTCGCCCGGAAGGCCTGGGAGCTGGGGCTCGGGGTGAAGGGGGTCACCGCCAGTCCGCTGCCCGGTCCCTCCGGCAACGTCGAGTATTTTCTGTGGCTGCGGGCCGGCGCCGGTGAACCGGACCCGGCCGATGTTGACCGTGCAGTGGCGGAGGGGCCGCGTTGACACAGAACCGAGCGCGTACTGTTTTCCTGCTCGCCCACACCGGGCGTCCCGCTGCCATCCGCAGCGCGGAGCTGGTGGTCAAGGGGCTGCTGCAGGCCGGGATCGAGGTACGGGTCCTGGAGGCCGAGGCGCGCGACCTGCCGCTGCCCGGCGAGGTGGACCTGGTCGGAGAGGCCACCGCGCAGTGCCTCGACGGATGCGAGCTGCTCATCGTGCTGGGCGGTGACGGGACGCTGCTGCGCGGCGCCGAGTTCGCCCGCGCGTCCGGGGTGCCGATGCTCGGGGTCAACCTGGGCCGGGTCGGATTTCTCGCGGAGGCCGAGCGTGACGACCTCGACAAGGTCGTCGACCGGGTGGTGAACCGGGCGTACGAGGTCGAGGAGCGGATGACCGTCGACGTCGTCGTGCACCGCAACGGCGACATCGTGCACACCGACTGGGCGCTGAACGAGGCGGCCGTGCAGAAGGCCGGTGCCGAGAAGCTGCTCGAAGTCGTGCTGGAGATCGACGGGCGGCCGGTGACGGGGTTCGGCTGCGACGGCATCGTGCTGTCCACGCCGACCGGGTCGACGGCGTACGCCTTCTCGGCCGGGGGGCCGGTGGTGTGGCCCGAGGTCGAGGCGCTGCTGATGGTGCCGATCAGCGCACACGCGCTGTTCGCGAAGCCGCTGGTGACCTCGCCGGACTCGGTGCTCGCGGTGGAGGTGCTGCCGCACGTCCCGCCGGGGGTGCTGTGGTGCGACGGGCGGCGGACGGTGGAGCTGCCTCCCGGGGCGCGGGTGGAGGTGCGGCGGGGGGCGGTGCCGGTGCGGCTGGCCCGGCTGCATCACGCGTCGTTCACGGATCGGCTGGTCGCGAAGTTCGCGTTGCCCGTCTCCGGGTGGCGGGGGGCGCCGCACTAGCGGACTCGATGGGGTGGTTCCGCCGTGTCCCGGCCGCGGGCCGTCCGTGGCCGGCGCGCCCCGCGGCGCAGTCGCCGTCAGCACAGTCCCGCGCCTGTGGCGGCACGCGCTCCCCCGGCACGACAAGGCGGCCTGTGTGCGCTCCCGGCCCTCGACCTCGTAAGGTCGTGTCCGTGCTTGAGGAGATGCGGATACGGTCGCTCGGAGTCATCGACGACGCCGTGGTCGAGCTGTCGCCCGGGTTCACCGCTGTCACCGGTGAGACGGGTGCGGGCAAGACCATGGTGGTCACCAGCCTCGGGCTGCTCCTGGGCGGACGCGCGGACGCGGCGCTGGTGCGGATCGGGGCCAAGAACGCGGTCGTCGAGGGGCGCATCGCCGTGCCCGGAAACGCCGCGGCCGCCGTGCGGGCCGAGGAGGCCGGGGCCGAGCTGGACGACGGAGCGCTGCTGATCAGCCGTACCGTCTCCGCCGAAGGGCGGTCGCGCGCCCACCTGGGCGGGCGGTCGGTGCCGGTGGGGATGCTCGCCGAGCTGGCCGACGAGCTGGTGGCCGTGCACGGGCAGACCGACCAGCAGGGGCTGCTCAAACTGTCCCGGCAGCGGCAGGCCCTGGACCGCTACGCGGGCGACGCGGTCGCCGGACCGCTCGCCAAGTACGGCGAGGCCCACCGGCGGCTGCGGGCCGTCGCGGCGGAGCTGGACGAGATCACCACGCGTGCCCGTGAACGCGCTCAGGAGGCCGATCTGCTGCGCTACGGCCTCGACGAGGTCGCCGCGGTCGAGCCGCGCGCCGGTGAGGACGTGGAGCTGGCGGAGGAGGCGGAGCGGCTGGGCCACGCCGAGGCGCTCGCGTCGGCCGCCACGGCCGCGCACGCGGCGCTGGCGGGCAACCCGGAGGACCCCGAGGGCGTGGACGCGGCGACCCTGGTCGCGGGCGCGCAGCGCGCCCTGGACGCCGTACGCTCGCACGACCCGGCGCTGGCCTCGCTCGCCGAGCGGATGGGCGAGGTCGGCATCCTGCTGCGCGACGTGGCCGGAGAACTCGCCGGGTACGCCGACGATCTGGACGCCGACCCGCTGCGGCTGGCGGCGGTCGAGGAGCGGCGGGCCGCGCTCACCGCGCTGACCCGCAAGTACGGCGAGGACGTCGCGGCCGTGCTGACCTGGGCCGAGCAGGGCGCCGCACGGCTGACCGAGCTGGACGGCGACGACGAGCGGATCGGCGAGCTGACCGCCGAGCGGGACGCGCTCAGGGCCGAGCTGGGCGGACTGGCCCAGGCGCTGACCGACGCGCGCACGGAGGCCGCCGAGCGGTTCGCCGCCGCGGTGACCGCCGAGCTGGCCTCGCTCGCCATGCCCCACGCGCGCGTGTCGTTCGAGATCCGGCAGACCGAGGACCCGGAAGGCGTGGAGGTCGGCGGGCGCACGGTCGCGTACGGGCCGTCGGGCGCCGACGAGGTGGAACTGCTGCTCGCCCCGCACCCCGGCGCGCCGCCCCGGCCGATCGCCAAGGGCGCGTCCGGCGGTGAGCTGTCACGCGTGATGCTGGCCGTGGAGGTCGTCTTCGCGGGCACCGACCCGGTGCCGACGTACCTCTTCGACGAGGTCGACGCCGGGGTCGGCGGCAAGGCGGCGGTGGAGATCGGCCGGCGTCTCGCGCGGCTGGCGAAGAGCGCCCAGGTCGTGGTCGTCACGCACCTGCCGCAGGTGGCCGCGTTCGCCGACCGGCAGCTGCTGGTGGAGAAGACGAACGACGGGTCGGTGACCCGCTCCGGCGTCAAGGTGCTGGAGGGCGAGGAGCGCGTCCGGGAACTCTCCCGGATGCTCGCCGGCCAGGAGGACTCGGAGACGGCGCGCGCCCACGCGGAGGAACTCCTGGAGACCGCCCGGGCGGACCTGTAGGCACCCGCCGTCGGCCGGGCGGGTCCCCCCCCGTCGCCCCCGCCCGGCCGGGTCCGCCCCCCGGCTGCGTCCGCCCAACGTGCGTCGGCCGTCGGGGAGATGAGGTCTAGGGTGGTGGAGTGATCGCTCGAACGGGCAGGGGGGCCGGCTACGCTCCGCGCGCCGGGGCCGCTGCGCCCGGGGTCCTGGGCGGAGTCGGCCCCGGTCGCCATGGGGGCCGCGGCGGCCGTGCTGCCCGACGACCTCGCCGAGCGCACGATGCCCGGTGACACGGCAGCGCATGCGGCGGGCGCGGCCGGGTTCGCGGTGGTGGCCTGAAACGGCCGGGTCGGGCTGGCGGCGCACGCCTTCGCGCTCGTGGCCGCGGCGGCGTGGGGAGAGAAGGCGTGCGGACCACGAAACGTTCACTCGAACGAGTGAGGTGGTTCCGTGTCGTCGTCCCGCCGGGCGTCCGGTCGTGGTCGTCGTCGTGCCCGGAACACCCGTGCGGCCTGGCATCCTTGACGCAGTGGCGCGCAGGAGACCGCGCGGCGCGCCCCGCCCGCGCCATCCTTCCGTTCGTTCTTCGTGACCGTCCCCCGCCCCGACCAGGAGCCCCGGCCAGGTGACCCCCGTGAGCAGCCACTCACCGCACGGCCAGCCGCCGCTGCGCACCGTGCAGGTGCTGGGCGGCGGCAACGCCGGCAGCAGCGCGCACGTGCGCTCCCTGGCCGCGGGGCTCGTCGCGCGGGGCGTGAAAGTGACGGTGTGCGCCCCCTCCGATGCGGAGTGCACCTACGACTTCACGGGCGCCGGAGCCGACCACGTGCACGTGCCGCGCAGCAGTGATCCCGTCTCGGTGGCCGCGCTGCGGACGGTGTGCGCGGACGCCGACCTGGTGCACGCGCACGGACTGCACGCCTCCTTCCGGGCCGCCCTGGCCCTCGGCGGGCGGCGCGTCAGCACCCCGCTCGTCGTCACCTGGCACGACCGGGTGCATGCCGAGGGAGCCCGCGCCCATCTGCTGCGGGTGCTGGAACGGCGGGTGATGAAGGCAGCCACCGTGGTGCTCGGCGTCACCTCGGAGCTGGTCGACGGGGCGCGGCGGACGGGGGCGCGGGACGCCAGACTGGGCCCCGTCGCGCTCCCCGCCCGGCCGAGCCGGCCGGCCGGTCCCGAGGACCCCGACCGGCTGCACCACAAGGTCCGGGCCGAACTCGGCGCCGTCGATCGTCCGCTGCTGATCGCGGTCGGCTCCCTCGAGCGGCACCGTGGCTACGACGTCCTGCTCGACGCCGCGCGCGCGTGGCGCCGCCTCGATCCGGCTCCGCTGGTCGTCGTCGCCGGGGAGGGGCCGCTGCGCGGGGAGCTGCAGGGGCGGATCGAGGCCGAGGAGCTGCCGGTGGTGCTCGTCGGCAGCCGCGACGACGTTCCCGAGCTGCTGGCGGCGGCCGACCTGGCGCTGCTGCCCGTCCGCCGGGAGGCGGGGCGTTCCGTTCTCGCCCAGGAGGCGCTCCAGGCGCGGGTGCCGCTCGTCGCGGGCGACGTGGGCGGCATCCCCGAACTGGTCGGCGACGCCGCCGAACTCGTGCCGCCCGGCGACGCGGAGGCGCTGGCGGACGTCGTGGTCCGCCTGCTCGACGACCCCGCGCGGCGGGACGAGCTGCGGGACCGGGGGGCACGGCAGGCGGCCACCTGGCCGACCGAGGACGAGACCGTCGCCCAGGTCCTCAGCGTCTACGACGAGCTGACGCAGCCCACGCCGTTGCTCTAGGTCCTGTCGTCGAACTCGCGTCGTCGCCCGCTGGGCAGACGGGAGTTCGACGGCGGGGCCTGCGGCACCCGCTCCTAAGGCACGTGCCGACGGGCGCGCAGGGCCAGGCTCAACGCCAGTACGGTCTGCGGGTCGTCGAGGTCCGTGCCCAGCAACTCCCCGATCCGCGCCAGCCGGTTGTAGAGCGTCTGCCGGTTGAGGTGGAGTTCACGCGCCGTCTCCGCCTTGCGGCCGGCGTGTGCCAGGTACGTCTGGAGGGTGGGCAGCAGGGGCGGCTTCGAGCGGTCGTCGTGGTCACGCAGCGGTCCGATCGCCCGGTCCACGAACGCGGCGAGGTCCGGGTGACCGCGCAGCCGCCACAGCAGCAGGTCGATGTCCAGACGCCGGGCGTCGTACCAGGGCCGGTCGGTGAGGCCCTGTGCCGCGGTAGCCGTCTCCGCCGCGTGCCGCAGGCCCGCCGACGCCGCCGCCCAGCTCCCGGCCACCCCGACGACCACGACGGGCGGCTGCGCCCCCGGCCGCTGCATCCCGGCCCGCTCCGAGCCCGTCCGCAGCGCCGCCGCGACCCGGTCCGCGACCGCCGCCCGCTCCGACTCCGAGCGCAGCCCCAGCAACAGGGGGACCCGGCCCTCCACCGGCCGCACGCCCAGCAGTACCGGCACCCCCACCGACGCCAGCTCCTCGGCGACCGCCCGGGCCAGCACCGCCCAACCGCCCCCGGCGGGGGACAGGGCGTCCCCGAGCCGCATCACCACCGGGAGCAGCGGACCGGTGCCCGGCCTGAAGCCCAGGACGCGTGCCTGGGCCGGCGCGTCCTCCGCCGCGATCCGGCCCTCGGCGAGGTCGGTGAGGAAGTCGCCGCGTCCGCGCGCCGCCAGTTCCTCCTCCTGCCGCGCCTGCATCAGCACCACGGCCAGGACGCCGCCCGCCCGCTCCGCCGCCATCCGGTGCACCGGCGCCAACGGGGACCGCACCGGCAGCAGGACCAGCCGCGCCCGCACCGAACCGACGCCCGGCCCGCCCCCGGGCACGTCCACGAGGACCGAGCCCGCCGGGGGCGGCGCGTCCTTGTGCGGTCCCCGCAACCCCTCCCAGACCTGGAGCGGATCGGTGCCCTCGGGGCCGGAGCCGGCGGCGTACAGCAGGCGGCCGTCGGTGGTCTCCAGGAAGACGGGGTTACCGGCGAAGTCGGCGAGGATGGCAAGGACCCGGGGCACCCCGCCGCCGCCCAGCAGCGCCTCGGTGCAGCGGCGGTGCACCTCCTCGGCCCGCTGGAGCAGCGCGTAGTGGCCGTTGACGATCTCGGTGTGGACCTCCTCGGTGACCGTCACGAACGGCACCTCGCGGTGCAGCTGGACCAACGGCAGCCCGGCCGCGCGGGCCGTGTCGACCAGGGCCGCGGGCAGCCGGGCGAAGCGCGGGCCCAGCTCCACGACGAGGGCCGCGATGCCGCGCTCGGCCAGCGTGCGGACGAACGCCCGCTGCTCGGCGGGCCGGGTGCCCAGGCCGTACCCGGTGGTCAGCAGCAGTTCGCCGCCCTTGAGGAGCGAGGCGATGTTGGGCACCTCGCCCGCGTGCACCCAGCGCACCGTGCGGTGCAGGCGGTCGGCGCCCGCGAGGATCTCCGGCAGACCACTGCGCAGCCCGGGCAGTTCCAGTGCCCGCCGCACGGTGATTCCGGCGCCCTGGGTGTCGAACCCGCTGTTCCTGCCGCTTTCCATGAGCCGGACGCTACCCGGCGCGGTCCCACCCGGGACATCCACGGGCCGGCGGGCGCCCGGCGGGCAGGGCACCGGGCATGGACATCACCGCCGTGGCCGCCGCACGTGTGGCCGCGGGTACCGGCACCGGGCACCGGGCACCGGCCCCAAGGCACCGGGCACCGGCCCCCGGCCGAACGCCGAACCCGCCACCACCGGCCGACAGCGGCCGACAGCGGGCCGGACCACCAGGGCCGGCCCGTCCGCGGGTCGGCTCAGCCCCCGTACGCCCCGCTCGCCGTCAGGCGCAGTGCCGTGTCGATGAGCGGCACGTGGCTGAAGGCCTGGGGGAAGTTGCCGACCTGGCGCTGGAGGCGGGGGTCCCACTCCTCGGCCAGCAGACCGAGATCGTTGCGCAGGGACAGCAGCTTCTCGAAGAGCTTCCGGGCCTCGTCCACCCGGCCGATCATCGCCAGGTCGTCGGCCATCCAGAACGAGCAGGCCAGGAAGGCGCCCTCGTCGCCCGGCAGGCCGTCGACGCCCTCGTCCTTGCCGTCCGTCGGGTAGCGCAGGATGAACCCGTCCGAGGTGGACAGCTCCCGCTGGATGGCCTCGATGGTGCCGATGACCCGCTTGTCGTCCGGCGGCAGGAAGCCCATCTGCGGGATCAGCAGCAGCGAGGCGTCCAGCTCCTGGGAGCCGTAGGACTGCGTGAAGGTGTTGCGTTCCTTGTCGTAGCCCTTCTCGCACACGTCCCGGTGGATGTCGTCGCGCAGTTCCTTCCAGCGCTCCAGCGGGCCGTCGGCGTCGCCGGACTCGATCAGCTTGATGGTGCGGTCGACGGCGACCCAGGCCATCACCTTGGAGTGCACGAAGTGGCGGCGCGGTCCGCGCACCTCCCAGATGCCCTCGTCCGGCTCGTGCCAGTGGGACTCCAGGTAGCGGATCAGCTTGAGCTGGAGCACCGAGGCGTAGTCGTTGCGGGCCAGGCCCGTCATGTGGCCCAGGTGGAGGGCCTCGGTCACCTCGCCGTAGACGTCGAGCTGGAGCTGGTGGGCCGCGCCGTTGCCGACCCGGACCGGGCCGGAGCCCTCGTAACCGGGCAGCCAGTCCAGCTCCGCCTCGCCCAGTTCACGCTCACCGGCGATGCCGTACATGATCTGCAGGTTCTCCGGGTCGCCCGCGACCGCGCGCAGCAGCCACTCGCGCCAGGCACGGGCCTCCTCGCGGTAGCCGGTGCGCAGCAGCGAGGACAGGGTGATCGCCGCGTCGCGCAGCCAGGTGTAGCGGTAGTCCCAGTTGCGGACGCCGCCGATGTCCTCCGGCAGGGAGGTGGTGGGCGCGGCCACGATGCCGCCGGTGGGGGCGTACGTCAGTGCCTTCAGCGTGATCAGGGAGCGGACCACGGCCTCCCGGTAGGGGCCGTGGTACGTGCAGTGCTCGACCCAGTCGCGCCAGAAGTCCTCGGTGGCCACCAGCGACTGCTCGGGCTCGGGCAGCGCGGGCGGCTCCTTGTGCGAGGGCTCCCACGAGATGGTGAACGCGATCCGGTCACCCGGCGCCACCGTGAAGTCCGCGTACGTGGTGAGCGCCTTGCCGTAGGTCTCCACCTCTGTGTCGAACCACACGGAGTCCGGGCCCGCGACGGCCACCGTGCGGCCCTCGTGCTTGTGCACCCAGGGGACCACCCGGCCGTAGCTGAACCGCATCCGCAGCTCCGAGCGCATCGGCACCCGGCCGGAGACGCCCTCCACGATCCGGATCAGCTGCGGCGCGCCGTCACGGGGCGGCATGAAGTCGATCACCCGAACGGTGCCGCGCGGGGTGTCCCACTCGGACTCCAGGATCAGCGAGTCGCCGCGGTAGGTGCGCCGGGACGCGGTGGGCGGTTCGGCGCCGGGGGCGTAGGCGGGTCCCATCCTCCAGAAACCGTGTTCCCCGGTGCCCAGCAGGCCGGCGAAGATGGCATGCGAGTCGAAGCGGGGCAGGCACAGCCAGTCGACCGTGCCGTCCCGGCAGACCAGGGCAGCGGTCTGCATGTCTCCGATGAGTGCGTAATCTTCGATGCGCCCGGCCACGTGCAACTCCAGTCGAACGGCCACGTCACCCCGCGTGGGGGCGGTCGCTAGTGCGGTCAAGGGTGGGGTCAGGGAAGTGTGTCAGGGATGTGTGTGGATGCGTCGTTGAGCCATGAAGCAAAGCAGCCGTCCGGCCGTGAAGCCAAACGTGGCGCCCCCGAGGACGATCGGGCGTGGCGCCCCCAACGACAATTGTTGCTCAACGAACTGACGAGCTCCCGTTGTTCCGGTGCTGACGGGCGAGGGGTGGTGCCGTGTCGCCGGGCGGGCTCGGCAGCGAACGTCCGAGCAGGATACGACGCACGTAGATGATCTGTGTGCCGCTCCGGGCAACCCGGGTCCGCCGAACGGGTGACCACCGGGTGAGGAAACGGTGACGCTCCCACCTGTGTGTCCGGGCGTGCGCGGAGGGTGGCCGGAAGCCGTCGCCCCGAGGCGCTGATACGCTGGTAGCCCGTGGACCGGTGGGAGAAAAACCCCGGAACCGCAGCGACGGCGCCGCCGCCGACACCCGGGACGACCGGGCCGGAGGACGGACGTACCGCACCCCAGACCGCGACCACGGGAGCCCCCTCTTGGCCATGCCGCCCAACTCTTCGACGACCAAGCACATCTTCGTCACCGGGGGTGTCGCCTCCTCGCTCGGCAAGGGGCTGACCGCCTCCAGCCTCGGCATGCTGCTCAAGGCCCGCGGTCTGCGCGTCGTGATGCAGAAGCTCGACCCGTACCTGAACGTCGACCCCGGCACGATGAACCCCTTCCAGCACGGTGAGGTGTTCGTCACCAACGACGGTGCCGAGACCGACCTGGACATCGGCCACTACGAGCGCTTCCTCGACCGCGACCTCGACGGCTCCGCCAACGTCACCACCGGCCAGGTGTACTCCACGGTGATCGCCAAGGAGCGGCGCGGCGAGTACCTGGGCGACACCGTCCAGGTCATCCCGCACATCACCAACGAGATCAAGCACCGCATCCGCCGCATGGCGACGGACGAGGTCGACGTCGTGATCACCGAGGTCGGCGGCACGGTCGGCGACATCGAGTCGCTCCCGTTCCTGGAGACCGTCCGCCAGGTCCGGCACGAGGTCGGCCGCGACAACGTGTTCGTCGTCCACATCTCGCTCCTGCCCTACATCGGCCCTTCGGGTGAGCTGAAGACCAAGCCGACCCAGCACTCGGTCGCCGCCCTGCGCAACATCGGTATCCAGCCGGACGCGATCGTGCTGCGCTGCGACCGCGAGGTGCCGACGGCGATCAAACGCAAGATCTCCCTGATGTGCGACGTCGACGAGGCCGCCGTGGTGGCCTGCCCCGACGCGCGCTCCATCTACGACATCCCCAAGGTCATCCACACCGAGGGCCTGGACGCCTACGTCGTCCGGAAGATGGACCTGCCGTTCCGCGACGTGGACTGGACGACCTGGGACGACCTGCTCGACCGCGTCCACAACCCCGATCACGAGATCGTCATGGCGCTGGTCGGCAAGTACATCGACCTGCCCGACGCCTACCTCTCGGTCATCGAGGCGCTGCGCGCCGGCGGTTTCGCCAACAAGGCCCGCGTGAAGATCAAGTGGGTCACGTCCGACGACTGCAAGACCCCGGCCGGTGCCGAGGCACAGCTCGGCGACGTCGACGCGATCTGCATCCCGGGCGGCTTCGGCGAGCGCGGCGTGACCGGCAAGGTCGGCGCGATCAAGTACGCCCGCGAGCACCGGATCCCGCTGCTGGGCCTCTGCCTGGGCCTGCAGTGCATCGTGGTCGAGGCCGCGCGCAACCTGGCCGGCATCACGGACGCCAACTCCACCGAGTTCGACCCCGCCACCGCCCACCCGGTCGTCTCCACCATGGCCGAGCAGCTGGACATCGTGGCCGGTGAGGGTGACATGGGCGGCACCATGCGGCTCGGCATGTACCCGGCCAAGCTGGCCGAGGGCTCGATCGCGCGCGAGGTGTACGACGGCAAGGAGTACGTCGAGGAGCGGCACCGCCACCGCTACGAGGTGAACAACGCCTACCGCGCGGAGCTGGAGAAGAAGGCCGGCATCCTCTTCTCGGGCACCTCCCCGGACGGCAAGCTCGTCGAGTACGTGGAGTACCCGCGCGACGTCCATCCCTACCTGGTCGCCACCCAGGCCCACCCGGAGCTGCGCTCGCGCCCGACCCGCCCGCACCCGCTCTTCGCCGGGCTGGTCAAGGCCGCGGTCGAGCGGAAGACGTCCAAGTAACACACCGGTTGTACGGTGGCCGGGGCGCGCGCACTCAACGGCGCGGGCCCCGGCTTTTCGCGTACGTCTGGAAGGGCGGGTCAGGAATGACGGGCAGCACGATCAAGGACACTCCCGAGGAGTGGGAGGTCCGGGCCACCGAGACACCCTTCCGGGGCAAGAAGACCTCGGTCCGCACGGATGACGTGGTCATGCCCGACGGCTCCGTGGTGACCCGCGACTACCAGGTGCACCCCGGCTCCGTGGCCGTTCTCGCCCTGGACGACGCGGGCCGGGTGCTGGTCATCCGGCAGTACCGGCACCCCGTGCGGGAGAAGCTGTGGGAGATCCCGGCCGGGCTGCTCGACGTCCCCGGCGAGAACCCGCTGCACGCCGCCCAGCGCGAGCTGTACGAGGAGGCGCACGTCAAGGCCGAGGACTGGCGGGTGCTGGCCGACGTCTACACCACGCCCGGCGGCTGCGACGAGGCCGTACGGATCTTCCTCGCCCGGGGCCTGTCCGAGGCCGCGGGCGAGCGCTTCGAGGTCGAGGACGAAGAAGCCGACATGGAACTGGAGCGGGTGCCCGTCGGGGACCTGGTCCGGGGCGTGCTCGCGGGGGAGCTGCACAACAACTGCCTGGTCGTGGGCGTGCTCTCGCTGGTCGCGGCGGAACGGGGCGACGGGCTCGACGCCCTGCGTCCGGCCCGGGCGCCGTGGCCGGCGCGGCCCTTCCAGGCCTGAGCGCGTCGCGGCCCGGCGGCCGTCCGACCCTGCCGGTGTGACCATCGGTTGATCCGATCGAGGGATGTACCCGCCGCGCTCCGCCGGGAACGTAGCAGAGCGTGAACTAGGCTCGGGAAACGCCCGAACCGGGGTTCCGGCGGGCGCCGGCGTGCGGTGGGATCGGGAGTGTGGCCCGTGACGGATCAGGCGGTGGACACGGACGGTGTGCGGCTGTCTCAGGATCCTGCTGAGAAGCGTGGGTTCCTGGGCCGCACCCGGGAGTTGAAGGAGCTGCGCGCCGACATCGAGCGCGCGGGTCTCGACACCCTCTCCGGCCGCAAGGCCCCCCGCGCGCGCGTGCTGCTCATCGCGGGCCGGCCCGGCTCGGGGCGCACCGCGCTCGCCGAGGAACTGGCCGCCCAGGTCGCGGACGACTATCCCGACGGTGTGCTGCGGGTGCGGCTGAGCGAGCCCGACGGCACCCGCGTCCCCGTCGAACGCCTGGCCCGGGAACTGCTCACCGAGCTGGACCACTCCGCCCCGCCCGGGGCGGACGAGGACGACCTCACCGAGGCCCTGCGCACCGCGCTCGCCGACCGCAGGGTCCTGCTGCTGCTCGACGCCGCGGCCGATGCCGAGCAGGTCGACGCCCTGCTGCCGGACACCCCGGACTGCCTGGCCGTCGCCGTGGCCGAGGGCCCGCTGACCGGCATCGCGGACGTCCGCCCGTGCACGCTGGGGGGCCTCGACACCAAGTCGGCCGTGGAACTGCTGTCCCGCTGCACCGGCTCGGTCCGCATCACCGTCGACCCCCGGGCCGCCGAACAGCTGGTCGAGCTCTGCCAGGCCCAGCCCGCCGCGCTGACCCTGGCCGGCGGCTGGCTCGCGGCCCGTCCGCAGGCGGCCGTCGCCGACCTCGCCAAACACGTGCACGCGGAGACCGACGAGGGGACCGCGCTCAGCCGCGTCTTCCGCCTCGTCTACGCGTCCCTGCCCAGCCCCGCCGCCCGGATACTGCGACTGCTGTCCCTCGCCCCGGCAGGCCTGGTCGACCCGCACACCGCCTCCGCGCTCGCCGGCTGTTCGGTGCACGGCGCCCGCACCACCCTGGACGATTTCGTCGGCCTCGGCCTGTTGCGCGCCGTCGACTCTCCGCTGCCCGGGTACGAGGTCCCCGGGTGCCTGCACGACCGGCTGAGGCACCTCGCCCGCAAGCACGACCGGCCCGCCGAGCTCCAGCTGGCCCGCGCCCGCATGCTGGAGCGGACGGTGCGGCTGCTCCAGTCCTGCCGGGCGGTCACCGAGACCGACAGCCCGCAGGCCCGGGAGAAGCTCCTCGGCACGCCGCGCGACCTGCGCTTCCCTCACCCGAGGGCCGCCGCCGACTGGCTGCGCGCCCGGCGCCCCGCCCTGCTGGCCGCGGCCCGCCTCGCGGTCGCCGACGGCGAGCTGGACACCCTCGCCCGCCGGCTCATGTCCCAGCTGGTGCGCGCCATGGTGGCCCACTTCGGCACCCGGGCGGCGGCCCCCGACCTGTACGGCATCCACCGCCTCGTCCTCGACGTGGCCGAGCGCCGCGAGCTGCCCCGCGAGAAGGCGGCGGCCCTGCTCAACCTGGCCGACCTGGACGCCCGCACCGGCCGCACCGCCGAGGCCCTGGTGCGTTACCGGGCCGCGCTGGACGCCGGACGCGAGGCGAACGACCCGTACGCGACCGGCCGCGCGATGGAATCCGTGGGCGGCGCCCACCTGGAGCTCGGGGACTACGACCGGGCCGCCGACTGGTTCGGCCGGGCCCTCGCCCAGCGGCTCGCCCGCGAGGAGCGGGCGGACGCCGCCCGGATCTACGGCCGTATCGCCGCCGCCCACACCTACGCCGGCCGCTACGGCGAGGCGGTGCGGTCCTGGCGCGCGGCGGTGGCCGGACACCGCAAGGCCGGCGACGTGGCCGCCCACGCGCGGGCGCTGTCCGAGCTGGCCCGGGTCCAGGAGTACGCCGGGCGCCCCGAGGAGTCGCTGCGCACCTGCCAGGAGGCCGTCGACTGGGCCCGCCGGGCCGAGGACGTACGGCTCCAGGCCGCGCTGCACCTGCGGCTCGCCGACACGCTCGACCGGCTCGGCGATCCCACCGCGGCCGGCCTGCAGCGGAGCACGGCGGAGCGCATGCTGAGGGAAGCGCCCGCAGACGCCTGCGAAATCCGCAGCGCTTCGTCTGAAGATTGATGCTTTGAAAGGCTAGACAGAGAGAACGCCTTCATTAGACTGGCCCTGCCGCACGTTCTCCTGCGGTCTCTCCCGGTGTGCCCATGCTTGAGCGGGTATGCCTTGTAATAGCCCATCATCTGAGCCAAGGACCGTGATCCACGTGAAGGTCGGCATCCCCCGCGAGGTCAAGAACAACGAGTTCCGGGTGGCCATCACCCCCGCCGGCGTGCACGAGCTGGTGCGCCACGGTCACCAGGTCGTCGTCGAGCGCGACGCCGGTGTCGGTTCCTCGATCCCCGACGCCGAGTACGTCGCCGCGGGCGCGCGGATACTGGACACCGCCGACGAGGTCTGGGCCACCGCCGACCTGCTTCTGAAGGTCAAGGAGCCGATCGCGGAGGAGTACCACCGGCTGCGCAAGGACCAGACGCTCTTCACCTACCTGCACCTGGCCGCCTCCAAGGAGTGCACGGACGCGCTCATCGAGTCCGGCACCACCGCCATCGCCTACGAGACGGTCGAGCTGCCCGGCCGCGCGCTGCCGCTGCTGGCCCCGATGTCCGAGGTCGCGGGCCGGCTGGCCCCCCAGGTCGGCGCCTACCACCTGATGGCCGCCAACGGCGGCCGGGGTGTGCTGCCCGGTGGTGTCCCCGGCGTGCTCGCGGGCAGGGCCGTCGTCATCGGCGGCGGTGTCTCCGGATGGAACGCGGCGCAGATCGCCATCGGCATGGGCTTCCACGTGACCCTGCTCGACAAGGACATCAACAAGCTCAAGGAAGCCGACAAGATCTTCGGCACCAAGATCCAGACCGTGGTCTCCAACGCCTTCGAGCTGGAGAAGGCATGCCTGGAGGCCGACCTCGTGATCGGCGCCGTACTGATCCCGGGAGCCAAGGCCCCGAAGCTGGTGACCAACGAGCTGGTGTCCCGGATGAAGCCCGGGAGTGTCCTTGTCGACATCGCCATCGACCAGGGCGGCTGCTTCGAGGACTCCCACCCGACGACCCACGCCGAGCCGACCTTCCCGGTCCACAGCTCGGTCTTCTACTGCGTCGCCAACATGCCCGGCGCGGTGCCCAACACCTCCACCTACGCGCTGACCAACGCCACGCTGCCGTACATCGTGGAGCTGGCCAACCGCGGCTGGGCCGAGGCGCTGCGCCGCGACCCCGCGCTCGCCAAGGGTCTCAACACCCATGACGGCAAGGTGGTTTACAAGGAGGTCGCCGAGGCGCACGGTCTCGAGCACGTCGAGCCGGCCACGCTGCTCGCCTAAGTCGGCAATCGGAAAAGGCGATACGTCAACAGTCGTCGTCAACGCCACACACCCGGCCGGACCTTGCCCGACAAGGTCCGGCCGGGTGTGTGTATGGTCACTTTGCGATTCTCGGTCAACTCGCCTCGAACGTAACGCTTCAACCGATTCGCGCACCGGTGAAACCTGCTGTGCGACGTCCGTACGCCCTTGACAGAGGGATGTTTCATTGCCGACACATCGGGCCGGGTCCGGCGGATTGTGTTGCTGCGGACGGCCGACACGCCATAGAGTCGCCGAACGTCGGCATGGTGCCACGCTGACCTGTCTAGAAGTTACCTGGTCACCAAGGAGGTAAGACGACTTGTGAATGAGTCGACATTTACTCCCGGGGGTGGTCAACCAGGAACGCCTGCACGGGCCCACGGCCCCGGGCGTCTCGAGGCTGTCGGCTCCGTCGCTGTACGCACCTACGCAGCCGCCCACCCGAGTCCGCAGGCAACTCAGTCAGCACACATGAGTATGGATGGCCAACACGTGAACGCCATGGCCGGCGACGGAAGTGGCGCGCCCCGCAACCACTTCGCCGACTACGACGAACTGCCCGAGGGGCACTTCTACGACCCGGACGCGGAGTACGAGCCGGATCCCGAGTACGCCGCCACGCTCGCGCCCGACGCGGCCCGTCAGCGCCGTGAGCGCATCGGTCCGACCGGACGCCCGCTGCCGTACTTCCCGATTCCGGGACCGCTGACCGATCACGGCCCCGCCAAGATCATCGCGATGTGCAACCAGAAGGGCGGCGTGGGCAAGACCACGTCGACCATCAACCTGGGTGCCGCGCTCGCCGAGTACGGGCGCCGGGTGCTGCTCGTCGACTTCGACCCGCAGGGCGCGCTGTCGGTCGGCCTCGGCGTCAACCCGATGGAGCTCGACCTCACCGTCTACAACCTGCTCATGGAGCGGGGCATGGCGGCCGACGAGGTGCTGCTGAAGACGGCGGTCCCCAACATGGACCTGCTGCCCAGCAACATCGACCTGTCGGCGGCCGAGGTGCAGCTGGTGAGCGAGGTCGCGCGCGAGTCCACACTGCAGCGGGCGCTGAAGCCGCTGATGGACGACTACGACTACATCGTGATCGACTGCCAGCCCTCGCTCGGCCTGCTGACGGTCAACGCCCTGACGGCCGCGCACAAGGTGATCGTGCCGCTGGAGTGCGAGTTCTTCGCGCTGCGCGGTGTGGCCCTGCTGACCGAGACGATCGAGAAGGTCCAGGAGCGGCTCAACCCCGACCTGGAGCTGGACGGCATCCTCGCCACGATGTACGACTCGCGCACGGTGCACAGCCGTGAGGTGCTCGCGCGGGTCGTCGAGGCGTTCGACGACCACGTCTACCACACGGTCATCGGGCGCACGGTCCGCTTCCCGGAGACCACGGTCGCCGGTGAGCCGATCACCACGTACGCCTCCAACTCCGTCGGCGCCGCCGCCTACCGCCAGCTCGCCAGGGAGGTGCTCGCCCGGTGTCACGCCGAGTGAGTCTGCCGGGGGCCGACGAACTCTTCCGTACGACAGGGGGAATGGCGCTCCAGGCGTCCACCCCGCGGCGACCGGCGGGCGGCGAGACCCGGGTGCCGGCCCCGGCGGGGGAGAGCGACCAGGCCGCCGCCGGGGACGCACCGCAGTCGGTGCCCGCGCAGGGCGGGGACGGCGGGGGCGCGGAGCACGCCGCGGCGGAACCGGGCCCGGCGGGCGAGTCGCGCAGCCGGGGCGCGGAGCGCTCCACGCGGGGCTCCGGACCGGGTACGGACGCGCAGGAGGACCGGCCCCGCAAGCGCGGCAGGGCCGCCGCGCGGCGCCCCAGCGGGCGTGAGCGCCACGACGAGAAGATCACCGTGTACGTCTCCGCCGAGGAGCTGATGGACCTGGAGCACGCCCGTCTGGTGCTCCGGGGTGAGCACGGTCTGGCGGTCGACCGCGGCCGCATCGTCCGCGAGGCGGTCGCCGTGGTCCTCGCCGACCTGGAGACCCGCGGGGACGCCAGCATCCTCGTACGACGGCTGCGCGGGCGGTAGCGGTAGCCTGCGGGGGCCATGACCTCGAACGACGCCCCCCGCCCCGACCGCGGCCTCCGCTCCGGCCGCCGGCGCGCACTGGGCAGGGGCCCGGGGGAGCGGACGGCTCCGCCGGCTCCCGAGGAGGCCCCGCCCGGCCCCGGCCCCGGACCCGGCCCCGGCCCGGAGAGTGCGCCACCGGCCGCCCGGGCCGAACCGGGGCCCACCGCTGCGGAGGCGGCGCTCGCGGGCCGTGAGGGCCCGCAGCGTGCTGCCGGGGCGGCGGAGGTGCCTGGAGCGGAAGAGGAGCCCGACGCCGGGGCACGGCCGGGGTCGGCGGACGCCGAGTCGGTGCGGGCGACCGTCGCGCGGACGTCGGTCCACCCCGGCCGAGAAGCGGCCGTGCCGCCTGGGCGGCGGGCCCCGGAGAGTGGCCCGCCGGAGGCAGCGGCTCCCGTCGTGGAGACGCGTCCCGTGCCCTGGCAGGCTCCGGCGGACGCGGATCGAGAGGGCGTCGCACCGGTCGGACGGCCAGGCACGGTGAGCGCTGCGCATCCGGAGGTGACCGCGGCGTCCGGGACGACGGCGGCGGCCGGGGTGACCGGGGTGACCGGGACGACCGGGGTGACCGGGACGACAGCGGCGGCCGGGGCGGCCGGGGTGACCGGGACGACGGCGGCGGTCGGGACGACCGCGGTGGCCGGGGTGACCGGGACGACAGCGGCGGTCGGGACGACCGCGGTGGCTGGGGTGACCGGGACGACAGCGGCGGTGGGGGCGACCGAAACGACAGCGGCGGCCGGGACGGCCGGGGTGACCGGGGCTCCGACGATCGCAGGCACGCCGGGGGCCGCCGGACCCGGCAGCGCGACCGGCGACGTCGTGCCGCACCCGGATGCCCAGCCTCCGCCCGCGGCGGTGCCGGAGGACTCGCCGCGCGGGGCGGGCGGAGACGCCGCCGGACGGCCGGGAGCCCCCTCCCAGGACCCCCCGGGGGGGGCGCGCCCGACGAGACGGGCGGAGCCGTGTTCAAGGTGCGGCTCGCCAACTTCGAGGGCCCCTTCGACCTGCTGCTCCAGCTGATCTCCAAGCACAAGATGGACGTCACCGAGGTCGCGCTGTCCAAGGTGACCGACGAGTTCATGGCGCACATCCGGGCGATGGGGCCCGACTGGGACCTCGACGAGACGACCGAGTTCCTGGTGGTCGCGGCCACCCTGCTCGACCTGAAGGCGGCCCGGCTGCTGCCCGCCGCCGAGGTCGAGGACGAGGCCGACCTGGCGCTGCTGGAGGCCCGCGACCTGCTCTTCGCGCGGCTGCTGCAGTACCGCGCGTACAAGCGGATCGCGGAGATCTTCAACGACCGGCTGGAGGCCGAGGCCCGCCGCCACCCCCGTACCGTAGGCCTGGAGCCCCACCACGCCGAGCTGCTGCCCGAGGTCGTCATCAGCCTCGGCCCCGAGGGCTTCGCCAGGCTCGCCGTGAAGGCGATGCAGCCCAAGCCCAAGCCGCAGGTGTACGTCGATCACATCCACGCGCCCCTCGTCAGCGTGCAGGAGCAGGCCGGGATCGTCGTCGCCCGTCTGAAGGAGCTGGGCGAGGCCAGCTTCCGCGTGCTGGTGCGGGACACCGAGGACACGCTGACCGTCGTCGCCCGCTTCCTCGCCCTGCTGGAGCTGTACCGCGAGAAGGCCGTCGAGCTGGACCAGGAGACCGCGCTCGGCGACCTGCTGGTGCGCTGGACCGGCGGCGACGGGGAGACCCAGCCGCTGGTGACCGACGAGTTCGACCGGCCGCCGGAGAAGACCGAGGAGGAGCGGAAGGCGTGAGTGAGCAGACCACCGTGAGTGAGCAGACCACGGAGGCCGTCGACGGCCCGGACGGCGTCGCGGACCTCGACCTCAAGCCCGCGCTCGAAGCCGTCCTCATGGTCGTCGACGAGCCCGCGACCGAGGAGCAGCTGGCGAGGACACTGCGGCGGCCCCGCCGGCGGATCACGGACGCCCTGCGCGAGCTGGCCGACGAGTACGCGGTCCAGGGCCGCGGCTTCGAGCTGCGCCTGATCGCGGGCGGCTGGCGCTTCTACAGCCGGCCCGAGTACGCCGCCGCCGTCGAGGGCTTCGTCCTGGACGGCCAGCACGCCCGCCTGACCCAGGCCGCGCTGGAGACCCTCGCCGTGGTCGCCTACCGCCAGCCGGTCAGCCGCAGCCGCGTCTCCGCGGTGCGCGGTGTGAACTGCGACGGCGTGATGCGCACCCTCCTGCAGAGGGGGCTGGTGGAGGAGGCGGGCACGGAACCCGAAACAGGTGCGATCCTGTACGTGACGACGAACTACTTCCTGGAGCGGATGGGCCTGCGCGGCCTGGACGAACTCCCGGAGCTCGCGCCCTTCCTCCCGGAGGCGGCGGCGATCGAGGCCGAGACCCTGGAAGCGGTCCCGTCGTTCGATCCGGACGCCCCGGATTCCGAGGACGCAGACGACAAGACGGAACTTTGATGCGAAGCAGCAGCGGCAGGAACAGCAGCGGAAACAACGGCGGGAGCCGTGGTGGCAACAGCGGCGGCCGCGGCGGGAGTGGCGGCGGACGCGGCGGGAGCGGCGGTGGCCGCGGCAGCCGGCGCGGCGCCGGTGACAACCGCGACGACAAGCAGGGCGGCCGTCCGAAGCGGCCGCGCCCGGAGGAGCGGCGCTACGACGTGGGCCCCGGCGCCACCCTGGACGGCCCGAAGTCGGGCCGCGGCCCCTCGGCGCGCGGCGGTGCCAAGGGCGGCCCCAAGCGGCCCCAGCAGCGAGGGCGCAGCGCCCCGGCCACGTCCCGCGAGTACGAGACCCGGGCCGAGGAGCGCAACCGGGAGCGGTACGCGGGCAAGAAGGACGTCAAGCTGCCCAAGACCTTCCCGGGCGCCGAGCAGGAGGGCGAGCGGCTGCAGAAGGTCCTCGCGCGCGCGGGCTACGGCTCCCGGCGTTCCTGCGAGGAGCTGATCGAGCAGGCGCGGGTGGAGGTCAACGGCGAGATCGTCCTCGAACAGGGCAAGCGGGTCGACCCGGAGAAGGACGAGGTCAAGGTCGACGGCCTGACCGTCGCCACGCAGTCGTACCAGTTCTTCTCGCTCAACAAGCCCGCCGGGGTCGTCTCCACCATGGAGGACCCGGAGGGCCGCCAGTGCCTCGGTGACTATGTCACCAACCGCGAGACCCGCCTCTTCCACGTGGGCCGGCTCGACACCGAGACCGAGGGTGTCATCCTGCTCACCAACCACGGCGAGCTGGCCCACCGCCTGACCCACCCGCGGTACGGCGTGAAGAAGACCTACCTCGCGCACATCGTGGGCCCGATCCCGCGCGACCTCGGCAAGCGCCTCAAGGACGGCATCCAGCTGGAGGACGGCTACGCGCGCGCGGACCACTTCCGGGTCGTCGAGCAGACCGGCAAGAACTACCTGGTCGAGGTCACCCTGCACGAGGGCCGCAAGCACATCGTCCGCCGGATGCTGGCGGAGGCGGGCTTCCCGGTCGACCAACTGGTGCGCACCGGCTTCGGCCCGATCACGCTGGGCGACCAGAAGTCGGGCTGGCTGCGCCGCCTGTCCAACACGGAGGTCGGGATGCTGATGTCGGAGGTCGACCTCTAAACCCCCGGAGAACCCGAGTAGACCCCCGGGGACCCCGAGAGCGCACGGGGCCCGGAGGCTTGTGCCGACCGGCCGCCCCCTTTTATAGTCGCAATGACTATTAAGGGGGTGGCCGGTCGTGCACGGCTACGACAAGCACGCTTTCGAGCCCTTCGCCGTCGCCGTCGATCTCGCCGTCCTCACGCTGCGCGCGGGCGCGCTGCACGTGCTGCTCGTCGAGCGCGGCCAGGAGCCGTACGCCGGACGCCGGGCGCTGCCCGGTGGCTTCCTGCTCCCCGACGAGTCGGCGGAGACGGCCGCCCGCCGCGAGCTGGCCGAGGAGACGGGCCTGGCGGACGTGACCGGGCTGCACCTGGAGCAGCTGCGGACCTACAGCGAACCCGGCCGCGACCCCCGGATGCGGGTCGTCTCCGTCGCCTTCGCCGCCCTGCTGCCCGACCCGCCCGAGCCGCACGCCGGCACGGACGCGGCCGAGGCCCGCTGGGTGCCGTACGACAGGGCCCGGGGCCTCGCCTTCGACCACGACCGCATCCTGGCCGACGCCCGCACCCGCGTCGGCGCCAAGCTGGAGTACACCTGCCTGGCCACCGCCTTCTGCCCGGTGGAGTTCACGCTCGGCGAGCTGCGGCAGGTCTACGAGACGGTGTGGGGCACCGCCCTGGACCGGCCCAACTTCCGCCGCAAGGTCCTCGCCACCCCCGGCTTCGTCGAGCCCGTCCCGGGCGCCGCCCGCCTGACCGGAGGCCGGGGCAAGCCCGCCGCGCTCTACCGCGCGGGCTCCGCCGCCACCCTGCACCCGCCCCTGCTCCGCACCCCTCGGGAAGGACGCCCCGCATGACCACGACCCCCGTCACCAAGCGCGCCGCCACCGGGGCGCTCACCGGCCTCGCCCTCGGCGACGCCCTGGGCTTCCCCACCGAGTTCGACGACGTCCCGTCGATCCTCGCCAAGTGCGGCCCCTGGCGCGACATGGCGCTGCCCGACCCCGCGTTCGTCACCGACGACACGCAGATGACGCTGGCGCTGGGGCGGGGACTGCGCACCGCCATGGACCGGGGACTGCTCGTTCCCAAGCGGATGGAACGGCCGGTGCGCGAGGAGTTCGTCGACTGGTACCGGTCGCCGGAGAACAACCGGGCGCCGGGCAACACCTGCCTCAAGGCCTGCAACCTCCTCAAGACCGCGGACCGCCCCTGGCAGGACGCCAGCCAGATCCACTCCAAGGGCTGCGGCGCCAACATGCGCGTCGCACCGGTCGGGCTCGTCCCCGGCCTCAGCGACGAACAGCGCGCGGGCGCCGCCCAGTTGCAGTCCGCACTCACCCACGGGCACCCCACCGCGCTCGCCGCCTCCGACCTCACCGCGCACGCCGTACGGCTGCTCGCCGAGGGAGCCGAGCCGACCGGACTGGTCGGGATGCTGCGCTCCTACGCCTACGACAACCGCACCCGTTACCACGAGCGCTGGCTCGGCGACCTGTGGACCCGTACCGAGGACCCCACGCCCGAGCACTTCATCGCGCGCGGCTGGGACGAGTGCCTGGCGATACTCGACCGGCTCCAGGAGGCGGTGCGCGCCGTCTCGCCCGAGACCGACCCCTGTCTGGCCGTCGGCCAGGGCTGGGTCGCCGAGGAGGCCATGGCGGCCGGGCTGCTCTGCTTCCTGCTCTTCGTCGACGAGCCGCTGACCGCCCTGCGCCGCGGCGCCTGCACCGCCGGCGACTCCGACTCCATCGCGTGCCTCGCCGGGGCCTTCGCGGGCGCGCACCTGGGAGCCGACGCCTGGCCGGCCGAGTGGGCGGACCGCATCGAGTACCGGGGCGACCTGCTGGCCCTCGGAGCGCTCTGGGACGCTTGAGCGCATGATCGAGGCCCTGGACACCGGCCTGGCCCCGGTAGTGGCCGAACAGCCCCCGGCGCCGCTCGCCACCGTGTCGGGCGCCCACCTCCACGGCTTCCCCTCCCGCGACTCGGACGCCGGCCTGCGCGGCGTGCACCTGCTGCCCGCCGCCGACCTGAGCGGGCTGCGCGGGCCGGAGCGCGGCGGGCCGGAGTGCGGGTCGTCTCGCGGCCCCGGGGGGTTCCGGCCGGGGCCGGCGTCTCGGGAGGCGGGCGCCCCGGGCCGGTGTGCGGCGGGCTGACTAGGCTGGACGGACCAAGAACCGATACGCACGTCAGCGAGGAGCATCGCCGTGGCGGTACGAGCGGTCCGGGGCGCCGTCCAACTGGAGCGGGACGAGGCCGGGCACATGGACGAGCGGGTCGCGGCCCTGCTGACCGCAGTCATGGAGCGCAACGACCTGACGGCCGACGACCTGATCAGCCTGTGGTTCACGGCCACCCCGGATCTGCGCAGCGACTTCCCGGCCGCCGCGGCCCGGGGCCTCGGCATCACCGACGTGCCGCTGATCTGCGCCCAGGAGCTGGACATCGAGGGCGCCATGCCGCGCGTCGTGAGGGTCCTCGCCCACATCGAGTCCGACCGGCCCCGTGCCGGGATCGCCCACGTCTACCTCGGCGCCGCCGCGGCCCTGCGCAAGGACATCGCCCAGTGAGAACCGCACTCGTCATCGGCACCGGCCTCATCGGCACCTCCGCCGCCCTGGCCCTCACCGGCCGGGGCGTCAGCGTCCACCTCGCCGACCACGACCCCGAGCAGGCCCGGACGGCCGCCGCGCTCGGCGCCGGCACCGACGAGGTGCCGGACGGACCGGTCGACCTCGCGATCGTCGCGGCCCCGCCCGCCCTGGTGGCGGACGTGCTCGCCGACGCCATGGCCCGCGGTGTCGCCCGCGGCTACATCGACGTGGCCAGCGTCAAGGGCGGCCCGCGGCGGGAACTGGAGGCGCGCGGGCTCGATCTCTCCGCGTACATCGGCACGCACCCCATGTCCGGCCGCGAGAAATCCGGCCCGCTGGCCGCCACCGCGGACCTCTTCGAGGGCCGCCCCTGGGTGCTGACCCCGACCCGGGACACC
The DNA here is from genome assembly GCF_043200575.1 of Streptomyces sp. NPDC048392. NCBI lineage: Bacteria > Bacillati > Actinomycetota > Actinomycetes > Kitasatosporales > Streptomycetaceae > Streptomyces > Streptomyces sp. NPDC048392. The sequence continues at coordinate 398,333 of NZ_JBICYB010000003.1, read as the reverse complement.
GACACCGAGGTGCTGAACCTCGCCCTGGAGCTGGTCTCGCACTGCCGAGCGGTGCCCGTGGTGATGGACGCCGACGCCCACGACCGCGCCGTGGCTCTCGTCTCCCACATGCCCCACCTGGTCTCCAGCATGGTCGCCGCGCGCCTGGAGCACGCCGAGGAGGCCGCCGTACGGCTGTGCGGGCAGGGCATCCGCGACGTGACCCGGATCGCCGCCTCCGACCCCCGGATGTGGATCGACATCCTCTCCGCCAACCCCGGGCCGGTCGCCGACCTGCTCACCGACGTCGCCGCCGACCTGGAGGAGACGGTACGGGCCCTGCGGGCCCTGCAGTCCGCCGACGAGGACGAGCGCCGCGAGGGCGGCACCGGCATCGCCGAGGTGCTGCGGCGCGGCAACGCCGGACAGGTCCGCGTCCCCGGCAAGCACGGCTCGGCCCCACGGGCCTACGAGACGGTGGCCGTCCTCATCGACGACCAGCCCGGCCAGCTGGCCCGCATCTTCGCGGACGCGGGACGGGCCGGGGTCAACATCGAGGACGTACGGATCGAGCACGCGACCGGGCAGCAGGCGGGTCTGGTGCAGCTGATGGTGGAACCGAGGGCCGCGGCCGTGCTCACGGCGGGCCTCGGGGAGCGGGGCTGGGCGATCCGGCAGTGATCGCGGGGCCTCACGGGGGTGCGCGGCGCCACAGGGCTGTGAGAGGGGCTCCCCAGGCCCGGTAACCTTGTGCGGGACGCGCTCGCGTCCCGCACACCACCCACCGCACCGCACCAGGAAGGTGTCCCCTCGTGGAAAACGGCGCCGCCCCGACCGTTCCGGCCGTGATTGTCGCCATCGACGGTCCCTCCGGCACGGGCAAGTCGAGCACGTCGAAGGCCGTGGCCGCACAGCTCGGCCTGAGCTACCTGGACACCGGTGCCCAGTACCGGGCGATCACGTGGTGGATGGTCAGCAACGGCATAGACACCGACGACCCGCACGCCGTCGCCGCCGCGGCCGGAAAGCCCGAGATCGTCTCCGGCACCGACCCGGCGGGCCCGACCATCACGGTCGACGGCGTGGACGTGGCCGGTCCCATCCGCACCCAGGAGGTCACCTCCAAGGTCAGCGCGGTCAGCGCCGTGCCGGAGGTCCGCGCCCGGATCACCGAGCTGCAGCGCACCATCGCCGCCGCGGCACCCCTCGGCATCGTCGTCGAGGGCCGCGACATCGGCACCACCGTGCTGCCGGACGCCGACCTGAAGATCTTCCTCACCGCCTCGGCGGAGGCCCGCGCCGCCCGCCGCAGTGGCGAGCTGAAGGGCGCCGACGTCAACGCCACCCGCGAGGCCCTGATCAAGCGGGACGCGGCCGACTCCAGCCGCAGGACCTCGCCGCTGGCCAAGGCCGCCGACGCGGTCGAGGTGGACACCACCGCGCTCACCCTCCCGCAGGTCATCGAGTGCGTCGTCACCCTCGTCGAGGAGAAGCGGGCGGGGAAGTGACCGCACCCCCCGTTCCCTCCGAGAAGGGCGCCGAGGCCGGGCGGCGGATCGGCGTCGGCCTGATGTACGGGCTGTGGAAGCCGCGAGTGCTCGGCGCCTGGCGGGTGCCCGCCACCGGCCCGGTGATCTACGCCGTCAACCACGCGCACAACATCGACGGCCCGATGGTCATGGGCGTGGCACCCAGGCCGACGCACTTCCTGATCAAGAAGGAGGCGTTCATCGGCCCGCTCGGGACGTTCCTGACCGGCATCGGCCAGCTGAAGGTGGACCGCCACTCCACCGACCGCACGGCCATAGGGCAGGCGCTCGGCGTGCTGGCGCACGGCGGCGTCCTGGGCATCTTCCCGGAGGGCACCCGGGGCGGGGGCGACTTCGCCTCGCTGCGCGCCGGGCTCGCCTACTTCGCGGTGCGCAGCGGCGCGCCGATCGTCCCGGTCGCCGTGCTGGGAAGTACGGACCGCCCCGGGCGGTTGATAAAGGCGCTGCCCCCGCTGCGCTCCCGCGTGGACGTCGTCTTCGGCGACCCCTTCGACGCGGGCGACGGCAGCGGGCGGCGTACCCGCAAGGCCCTGGACGAGGCCACCGAACGCATCCAGAAGCAGCTCACCGCGCACCTGGAAAACGCCAGGCGCCTCACCGGGCGCCGTGACACTTGAGTAGTGGGTCACCCGGTACCGGGTGCACCACCGATCACCACGATGAACGAGGTACGGACTTCATGAACGACCACATCCACTCCGAGGGCTCGGGCGGGGAGCACGACCACGGGGCGCTCGGCGACGCCGAGTACACGCAGTTCATGGAGCTGGCCGCCGAAGAGGGCTTCGACGCCGAGGAGGTCGAGGGCGCGATCGAGGAGGCCGGGCACGGCCCGCTGCCCGTCCTCGCCGTCGTCGGCCGCCCCAATGTCGGCAAGTCGACCCTGGTGAACCGCATCATCGGCCGCCGTGAGGCCGTCGTCGAGGACAAGCCAGGCGTCACCCGCGACCGTGTCACCTACGAGGCCGAGTGGGCCGGGCGCCGCTTCAAGGTCGTCGACACCGGCGGCTGGGAGCAGGACGTCCTCGGCATCGACGCCTCCGTGGCCGCCCAGGCCGAGTACGCCATCGAGGCCGCAGACGCCGTCGTCTTCGTCGTGGACGCCAAGGTCGGCGCCACCGACACCGACGAGGCGGTCGTACGGCTGCTGCGCAAGGCCGGCAAGCCCGTCGTGCTGTGCGCCAACAAGGTGGACGGCCCGAGCGGCGAGGCCGACGCCTCCTACCTGTGGTCGCTGGGCCTGGGGGAGCCGTACCCGGTCTCGGCGCTGCACGGCCGCGGCACCGGCGACATGCTGGACCAGGTGCTGGAGGCCCTGCCCGAGGCCCCGGCACAGACCTTCGGCACCGCCGTCGGCGGCCCGCGCCGCATCGCCCTGATCGGCCGGCCCAACGTCGGCAAGTCCTCGCTGCTGAACAAGGTGGCGGGCGAGGACCGCGTCGTCGTCGACGAACTGGCCGGCACCACCCGCGACCCGGTCGACGAGCTGATCGAACTGGGCGGCGTGATCTGGAAGTTCGTCGACACGGCGGGCATCCGCAAGCGCGTCCACCTTCAGCAGGGCGCCGACTACTACGCCTCGCTGCGTACCGCCGCCGCCGTCGAGAAGGCGGAGGTCGCCGTCGTCCTCATCGACGCCTCCGAGTCGATCTCCGTCCAGGACCAGCGGATCGTCACCATGGCCGTCGAGGCGGGACGGGCGATCGTCGTCGCCTACAACAAGTGGGACACCCTCGACGAGGAGCGCCGCTACTACCTGGAGCGGGAGATCGAGACGGAACTCGGCCAGGTGGCGTGGGCACCGCGGGTCAACGTCTCGGCGCAGACCGGCCGGCACATGGAGAAGCTGGTCCCGGCGATCGAGACCGCCCTGGCCGGCTGGGAGACCCGGGTCCCGACGGGCCGGCTGAACGCGTTCCTCGGCGAGCTGGTCGCCGCCCACCCGCACCCGGTGCGGGGCGGCAAGCAGCCGCGCATCCTCTTCGGCACGCAGGCGGGCACCAAGCCCCCGCGGTTCGTGCTCTTCGCCTCCGGTTTCATCGAGGCGGGCTACCGGCGCTTCATCGAGCGCCGGCTGCGCGAGGAGTTCGGCTTCGAGGGGACGCCGATCCACATCTCCGTGCGGGTGCGCGAGAAGCGCGGCGCGAAGAAGAAGTGACCCGAGCCCGCGGAAGCGGCCGCACACGAGAGAGGGCGACCCCGGCCGGGGCCGCCCTCTCTCGTCGCTCGGGTGGCGGTCAGGCTCCGGTCCGCGGGGCCGGTGGCAGCGCGGCCGGTACGTGGTGCGTGCCGACGCGCTGCCACACCGCCTGCTGGCCGACGCGGGCGCTCTGGGCCCCCGCGCTGTAGGCGCTGTAGGCGCCTCTGCTGCGCGGGATGCTCCGGAAGGCCGTGAACCCCAGCTCCTCCTCACCGCTGCGATCGCCCGGCAGCGAGCGGAAGGACCTGACGTACTCGGCGTAGAGCGCGTCGTAGATGGGGGTGGCCGAGGGGCCGCCGCGGCGGTGGAAGGCGTCGTATGCGTACACATATGTCCAAACGACCCCGCGCGGGAAGGGATGCGGCCCAGGCGGTGGCCGTCCGGCACCGCGTGAACGGGCTCAGGTCCCCGCCAGCGGCAGCGCGGCCGCGACCAGTTGCCCGTTCGCCGCGGCCTTGTCCAGCGCGTCCCGCAGCAGGTCCTCGCGCGGCTGCCGCCCGATCGACCCGACGGGCGCGGCGAACATCAGCACCTGCTGGTGCTTGTTGGCCGCCGTGCGCCAGCCCTCGGTGACCTGGAGCGGCTGGTGCGCCTGCCACCAGGCCACCGGCCGGCCGCCGCCCGTCCCGGGCTGGAGCACCGCGTGCAGCTGGCCCATCGCGAGCAGCACCGACCAGCCGTGCAGCACGGCGGGCGTGGACGCCAGCTCGGTGACCGGCATGAAGCCCTGCTCGATCAGCAGCGGCAGGAAGTCGTCGCCCGCACCGGCCGTGCCGGGCCGCGCGATGGGAGCGGTCGGCTCCACCACGAGGGCCGGGTGCAGCTCCCCGGCGATCAGGATCAGTCCGCTGGTCACCCCGAGCACGGCCTGCTCCGGGGCGGTCTTCTCGGGAGCGGCGGGACCGGGCTCGGAGTGGGCGTGGTCGGCGTTGATGGACCGCACGGCCCCCTGGAGCTGCTCCTCGGTGACCTTGACCACCTGGGAGGGCAGACAGCCGGCGTGGGCGAAGGCGAGCACGGCGGTCTCGTCCCCGATGAAGAGGACGGTGCTGGTGCGCTCCTGCTCACAGTCGCCCGGGGTGCGGCAGGACGTGCAGTCGTAGCTGCCCGGGGCGGACTCCCCGGCCAGCAGGCGGTCGGCTTCTTCGTCGCCGATCTCGGCGCGTACGTCGTCGCCGACGTCGAGCATGCGCGGCACGGGTGGCTCCCTCGGGATGCGGTGCGTGGCCGGACCGGGTGGCTCCCGGGCCGTGGTCCGGGCGGGTCCCCGGTTCATGCAAGGACAACGGGTGATCAGTGGCGGGAGTCACGCCCCATGGCCAACGGAATCGAACCATGCGGCGCGTATGGTCGTCCGTCGGCCGCGCGCGTCGCCGCACGCCCAAGTGGCCTGGCCCGACCAGGAGTTGAGTCGGTGCAGCAGTCCGTCGCCGTCTCGCGCGAGTCGACAAATCAGGAAATCAGTGAATGAACCGGGTGACTGGAAATGGTCGTCGCCGGGCGGTCGCTCCCGCCGTGACCACATCGCAATCGGACACGGACAACCAGAAGGCGGGGTTCCGGGTCTAACCGGACGACGAGACACCCAGGGAGGAACCGCACCGCATGACGCCGCCGGCCCCACCGGCCGCCCCGCTGCGCGCCGACTGCATCGGCGACTCCGCGGGCGGCCTGACCTTCGACGTCGCCGCGCGTGGAAACACCGGGGCGGCCCTGCTCATCCTGCGGCGCCGCGAGGCCGGGACCGGCTGTGCGTCCGGTGGTGCCGAGGACACGGTGAGCCTGCCGCTGGCCCCGGCGGCGGAGGGCCGGCTGCGTGCCGCGCTGCCCAGCAGCGTGTCCCTGCCCGAGGGCCGCTGGGACGCCTATGCCCGCGTGTCCGACGGCGAGCCGCGACGCCTGGTGCCCGGTGTCACCGACCTGCGCTCCCTGGCCGAGCGCACCCCCAGCGGACTGCTCGGCCACGTCGCCGTCCGCATCCCGTACGCCACCCGGCAGGGCAACCTCACCGTCCGGAGCTGGCTGCGCGCCCCGCACGCGGAGACGGTGGACCTGCACCTGGCGAGCGACGGTCTGACGGTACGGGGGCGGGTGTACGGCACTCGGCTCGTGCCCGGAGCCGCCGCCGAGCTGCGGGCCAGGCCCGGGACCGGCGAGGGCGGTGTGCGCCGGCTGGACCTCGCCGCCGAGCGGACGGAGTTCGCCTTCACCGTGCCCTACGGCAGCCTGGCGCCGGGCCTCTGGGACCTGTGGCTGCGGCCCGCCGGTGACTCCGGCCCTGCGGTGCGCCTCGCGCGGCTGCTGGACGACGTCGCCGACAAGAACCCGGTCCTCACGTTCCCCCGCACGTTCCCCCGCGCGCGCGTGCGCACGCCGCACGGTCCCGTCGAGGCCGGGCCGTACTACACCCGGGACAACGACCTGTCCCTCGCCGTCACCCCGCTGGAGTCCTGACCGCGGCCGACGGCATGCCGGGTTGGGGAGAATTCGTGAGCACGCGATGTGTTTCCCGTGTCCGGTGTTCGATCCGCGCAAGCGGTCCACAAGCCCGTTCGCAAGGTCGTCCGGACGTCCGTCCGGACGTCCGTTCGGGAGTGTTCGGGTGTGGAATGCGGTGCGTCGCCGGGATGTCCTGAGCGCCTTTTCCGTTCGCTTATTCGACGGGGTCCGCGACACGCGGAAATTCACCTCACCCGGCTGCGGAACACGTACCAAACCGTCCGTCCGTGTGAGTGAGTTCCCTCGAAACGCGCATCATGATCCTGTGACAGAAGTGTGACCGTACGTGCATCCGCGACCCGTGTCACCGGCGTGGGCTTCCGCCCTCCCGGGGCAGGGCATAGCGTGGCGGCATGGCACCGATTCCGACGCCCCCGGCCGAACCCCAGGACAGTCCGGACACCTACGTCGGCCTCGATTCCGACGCGGCCGAACGGCTGGCGCGGGAGCGGGGCTGGTCGACCGTGCGGTCCCTGGCGCCCGGCACGGTCATCACCATGGAGTACCGCGTGGGCCGCCTCAACTTCGAGGTGAAGGACGGCCGCGTGTCCCGGGCCTGGAAGGGCTGAGGCCCGGTCAGCCGCCCGACAGGGGACGTGCGGCCGGGGCCGTGCCGCGCGGGTGGCGGTCGGAGTGCGGCGGCCGGCGGCTGCCGGCCGGGGTCACCGGCGTACGGTCCGAGCGGGTCGTGTGCGGGCCCGGGGCCAGGTACACCGGGGCCCGGGGAGGGCGGGGCGCCGCGGCGGGTTCGCGGGCCGGTGCCTTCTCCCGCCCGGACGGGGTGACGGCCACGGGCGGGCCGACCGGCCGCTCCGCGGGGCCGCGGCGGGCGAACCAGCGGTCGCGCAGACCGAGGATCCACGCCTCGGCACGGGCGATCAGCGGTTCGCACCAGGGCAGCGCCAGCAGGATCAGCAGCCCCGCGACCCAGCCGAGGAGCACGTCGCTGAGCCAGTGCGTACCGAGGTAGACGGTGGACATGCCCACCCCGAGCGAGGTGACCGCGGACACCGCGGACAGCCAGCGCCGGGCCCTGGGCGTCGAGGCCAGGTAGGCGAGAATGCCCCAGGTCACGACGGCGTTCGCGGTGTGACCGCTCGGAAATATATCGCCGCCGAGCCACATCTCGTTGGCGCCGATCGTGGTCGCGTAGTGCGGCCCCAGCCGGCCCATGCCGTACTTGGCGGCACCGACGGTGACGTTCAGCAGGAGCAGTGAGACGCCGAGGGCGAGCAGCGGACGCAGGGTGTGCTGCCGCCAGGAGCGCCAGCCGAGCCAGGCCGCGACCATCACGGCGGTGGGGCCGCGCTGGCCGAGCACCACGTAGTAGTCGACGAACGCGTGGATCTCCGGCCACTGCTGGTAGGGCCGGAAGAACATGACCTGCCAGTCGAGCCGGACCAGCCACGAGGTGATCAGTACGGCCCACACGATCGCGAGGTAGAACGCGAGGGTCCCGGCGAACAGCGCGAACCTGTGCCGGCTCATCTCCGGTACGTCCAGGAGCGCCGGTCGTTCCGGCTCCCGGTCCAGTCTCGCGAACACCCGGTCCAGACGGGTGGGCTTCCGTTCGGTACGCACCCAATCGACGTTACAGCGAGTGAGGAGTGATCCCGGCCGAATCAACGGCTTTGTGATGACGATGTGATGTGGGATTCCTCTCAGGCGACACCCTATTTCCGGGTAATCCGCGAACCCGGCCGATCGCGGACTTCCATTCCTCTGATCTGCCCGGCCGACGGTTTTATCGTGCTTATGAATGCGTTCACCGAATGCTGGTACGGAATTGTCCCGGCGGTGTCGTCGGGCGCCCCCGCCCGGTCAGGGCGGGCCGGAACCGTTCAGCCAGAACGCTCCGTACACCGCCGACGCCACCGCGACGGCGCACACGACCGGCACCGCCCTGGAGGCGCGCAGCCTGGCCAGGCCCCGGGCCAGGGGCAGCAGCAGCGGGAAGGCGGGCAGCAGCAGCCGGGGCTTCGAGCCGAAGTAGCTCGACGCACACAGGGCGAGCACGGTGACGAGCCCCGCGTACACCAGCAGGGGGAGCGGCTGGCGCTGCCGTACGCACACCACGTACAGCCAAACCAGCAGCGCGACGCCGACGATCAGCCCGGCGCCCGCGAGGGCCGCCGGGAACGACGTGAACTTCTCCGCGACGAACCGGGCGAAGGCCACGCCCCCGTCGAAGCCGTTGCGCCAGCCGGCCTGCACGTCGAGATAGCCGAGCGGGCCCCGCCCGGTGCGGTGGCCGACCCACAGGACGTAACCGGCGGCGCCCAGGGGCGCGAGCAGCACGCCGAGCACGCGCCGTGCGCCGTCACCGGGGGCTCTCCGCGCGCCGCGGCCGCCCTCCGCGCCGCCGTCACCCCGGCTCCGCGCGCAGGCCACGATCGCGGCCACCCACACCGCCGCCGTCACAGCGAGCCCCACCGGCCGGGTCAGCCCGGCCAGCGCGGCCAGCGCTCCCGCGCTCACCCAGCGCCCGGTCAGCACCGCGTACAGCGACCAGGCGGCCAGCGCCGTGAACAGGGACTCGCTGTACGCCATCGACTGCACGACGCCGACCGGCAGCACCGCCCACAGCAGCACCGCGCACACGCCGACGCGGGAGCCGTGGACATGCTCCGCCACCGCGAAGATCCCCCAGGCCGCGGCGAGCGAGGCGAGGAGCGAGACCACGAACCCGGCGTCGGCGTACGACAGCGGCGTCACCGCCGCGCCGAGCCGCTCCAGCCAGGGCAGCAGCGGGAAGAAGGCCAGGTTGGAGTGCACGTCGCCGTTCGGCAGCCGCACCTCGTAGCCGTACCCCAGCTCGGCGACCCCGGTGTACCAGAGGGAGTCCCAGCGGGCCGTCAGCAGCGTGTAGGCGCTCCTGTCGCGTGCGGTGCTCCACAGGGCCAGGGCGAGCAGGCCCAGGGCGCGTGCGGCCGCGTAGCCGAGCAGTGCCGGGGCGGCCCGGCGCAGGACGCCGGTGCGGCCCGCCGCGCGCGCTTCAAGATCGGTCACGGGCTCGATTATCTGCCGGGCCCGTGACTCGCGGACCGGCCGGGGCGGCCGGGGCCGCGGACGCGGTGGCGCACGCCACACGGGGGACGCGGGATGTGTGAGGCCCGCCACGTGCGCGATGCCCGGTCTCGCGTACTCTGGCGAGTCACTCGCGTTCCGACGCACGGCCCGGAGCCCCCGCTCCTCTCCGGCCGAGCCGCAGGGGAGTCCCCGCCCCGCGCAGCCCGCCGGACGCGAGGGAACATGGAGGTACGTACATGTCCGGGACGACCACGGCCGCCGCGCTGCGCCGTCGGGCGGCCGGGGCCGGTGCCAACCGCTGGGTGGTCCTGGTCGTCCTCTGCGTCAGCCTGCTGCTCGTCGCCGTCGACGCGACCGTGCTGCACGTGGCGGTCCCCGCCGTCACCGAGGATCTCAGGCCCGGCGCGATGGAACTCCTCTGGATCGTCGACGTCTATCCGCTCGTCTGCGCCTCGCTGCTGATCCTCTTCGGCACACTGGGCGACCGGGTGGGCCGCAGACGGATCCTCCTGCTCGGCTACGCCCTCTTCGGCATCGCCTCCGCGCTCGCGGCCCTCGCCGACAACGCCCAGGTACTGATCGGGGCCCGCGCGCTGCTCGGCGTCGGCGGCGCCATGATCATGCCGGCGACCCTGTCGATCCTGCGCCTGGTCTTCCCCGACCGGCGGGAGCGTGCGCTGGCCATCGGCATCTGGAGCGCCGTGGCCGCGGTCGGCGCGGCGGTCGGCCCGCTGCTCGGCGGCTTCCTGCTGGAGCACTTCTGGTGGGGCTCGGTCTTCCTCGTCAACATCCCGCTGATGCTGGTCAGCCTCCCGGTCGGGCGACTGCTGCTGCCCGAGTCCAAGGGCGACGGCCGCGGACCCTGGGACGTGGTCGGCGCGCTGATGGCGGCGGCCGGGCTGTTCGGTGTCGTCCTGGGAGTGAAGCGGCTGGGCGGCGGAGAGCAGGTGGCGAGCCTGCTCACCCTGCTGCCGCTGGTGGTGGGCGCGGCCCTGCTGGCCGGCTTCGTGCGACGGCAGCGACGGCGTACGCATCCGCTGGTGGACCTCGGGATGTTCCGACGTCCGGCGTTCAGCACGTCGGTGGGGTGCATCGTGCTGGCGATGCTGGCACTGGTGGGTCTGGAGCTGATCGCGGCGCAGTACCTGCAACTGGTGCTCGGACTGTCCCCGCTGCAGACCGGGCTGCGGCTGCTGCCACTGACCTTCGCGGCGATGGCGGCGGGGCTGGCGGGCGCGCGGATGCTGCGGCGCTTCGGACCGCGGCGGATGGTGTGCGCCGGGTTCTGTCTGACCGCCTTCGCGGTGGTGCTGCTGACGGCGATGGGCCGGACCGACAACTGCGCGCTCATGCTGTCCGGGTTCGTGCTGCTCGGCTTCGGTCTCGAGGCGACGCTGTTCGGGGCGTACGAGTCGATGCTGAGCGAGGCGCCGCAGGAGCAGTCGGGCGGGGCGGCGGCGATCGGGGAGACGTCGTACCAGCTGGGCGCCGGGATCGGGATCGCGCTGCTGGGCAGTGTGATGAACGCGGCCTACGCGCCCGGGCTGGCGGGCGGCGTGCCCGGGGTGCCGGCGCCGGCGTCGGCTTCGGCGGGGCATTCGCTGGGGGAGGCCTACGAGGTGGCCCGGCAACTGGGCGGGCCTGCGGGGGGCGCCCTGCGGCGGGCGGCCGCCGACGCGTTCGTGCACGGGCTGCATGTGACGCTGGTGGTGAGCGCGGGGTTGCTGCTGCTGGGGGCGGTGATGGCGTTGCGGCTGCCGCGGGTGATGCAGTGCGAGGGGGAGGCGGTGGCGGTGCCCGCGCCGCGGGAGGTGGTGGAGTCCCGCGTCCCGGTGTGAGCGACGGGTCTCCCCACGCGCCCATCCGCTCGCCGCCGACCGAGAGGCGGACGTCGCCCGTGGCGGCCGGGCGCCGTCGGCGGCTGACGAGAGGCCCCCGGGCACAGGCGAAAACACCGCCTCCCCACCCACCGCGGGCCGACGGCGGCGACGCACCCCGACGGACGACGTCCACCCCGCGCCCGGCGGTGAACGGGTGATGCGGCGGGTGGGAGACGGGCATGGTGGACGTGCGGCACGGCGCATCGTAACGTCGGCATGAGAGCCCGTAACTAGCGGCGCTAGTTTTATTCGTCCCGGAGGGTGTCCCATGGCCGCGTCCCCCAAGTTGCCCGCGTTCGACCCCGCCGATCCCCTCGGCATCGACGACCTCCTGGACCCGGAGGACCTGGCCGTCCGGGACACCGTGCGGGGCTGGGCCGCGGACCGTGTGCTGCCGTACATCGCGGACTGGTACGAGAGGGGTGAGCTGCCCGGGGTCAGGGAGCTCGCCCGCGAACTCGGCTCCATCGGCGCGCTCGGCATGTCGCTCGAGGGCTACGGCTGCGCCGGCGCGAGCGCGGTCCAGTACGGGCTGGCCTGCCTGGAGCTGGAGGCGGCCGACTCCGGCATCCGCTCCCTGGTCTCCGTACAGGGCTCCCTCGCCATGTACGCCGTCCACCGCTTCGGCAGCGAGGAGCACAAGCGGGAGTGGCTGCCGCGCATGGCGGCCGGCGAGGTCATCGGCTGCTTCGGCCTGACCGAGCCCGACCACGGCTCCGACCCGGCCGGCATGCGCACCCACGCCAAGCGGGACGGCGGCGGGGACTGGGTGCTCAACGGGCGCAAGATGTGGATCACCAACGGGTCGGTGGCCGGTGTCGCCGTCGTCTGGGCGCAGACCGAGGAGGGCATCCGCGGGTTCGTGGTGCCGACCGACAGCGCCGGTTTCTCCGCGCCCGAGATCAAGCACAAGTGGTCCCTGCGGGCCAGCGTCACCAGCGAGCTGGTGCTGGACGACGTACGGCTGCCCGCCGACGCCGTACTGCCGGAGGTGACCGGGCTGCGCGGGCCGCTCAGCTGTCTCTCGCACGCCCGTTACGGCATCGTCTGGGGCTCGATGGGCGCGGCCCGCAGTTCCTTCGAGGCCGCCCTGGAGTACGCGAAGACGCGCGAGCAGTTCGGGCGGGCCATCGGCGGCTTCCAGCTGACGCAGGCCAAGCTCGCCGACATGGCGGTCGAACTGCACAAGGGGATGCTGCTCGCCCATCACCTCGGGCGGCGCATGGACGCCGGCCGCCTGCGTCCCGAGCAGGTCAGCTTCGGCAAGCTCAACAACGTACGCGAGGCCATCGACATCTGCCGCACGGCCCGCACGATCCTCGGTGCCAACGGGATCTCCCTCGAGTACCCCGTGATGCGGCACGCGACGAACCTGGAATCGGTGCTCACCTACGAGGGCACCGTCGAGATGCACCAGCTGGTGCTGGGCAAGGCGCTCACCGGACTCGACGCCTTCCGGTAGGAGCCCGGCGGGGGGGCGGGGCCGTGGTGCGCGGCCCCGCCTCAGCTCTGGTTGAAGAAACCGTCGGAACGGTGCGCGGCGGACTCGCCGCTGATGACCTGGGTGTCGGCCGGGCTCAGCAGGAACACCCGGGTGGACACCCGCTCGATCGAACCGCGCAGGCCGAAGATCAGCCCGGCCGCGAAGTCGACGACGCGCTTGGCGTCGGTGCCCTCCATGGCCGTCAGGTTCACGATGACCGGGACCCCGTCCCGGAACAGCTCACCGATGGACCGTGCGTCCCGGAAACTGTCCGGGGTGACCGTCGCGATGCGGCGGCCCTTCTCCTCGGCCACGTCCGAGGCCACCTTCACCCTCGGGTCGGTGACCCAGGCGTCCCCGGTCTCGGTGCCCTCGGAGTAGTCGTCGTCGTAGTAGCGCTCGTCATCGTTGTCGTCGACGAGGCCGAGCCACGCACTCGCCTTGCGTACCGATCCCATGGACGCCTCCTCTCACAGCGGGCTTTCGTGCTTCCGCATCCCTATGGTCATCCATGATGCGGACGTCGCGCCAAGTGGATAGACGCCGCGCGGGGGGTTTGTGACGGTACTGGTGCACAGCCGATCCGTCGATAGTCCTTGTGTCCCAAGGGTCGTTTCCCAAACGGCTGCTGACTGTGAGTGAAATATGATTCTTCCCGGCGGACGGGTGAGGGCGGGTGCGTACGGGTGAACGCGGCCATCGGTACGCTGCCGCAGCTCAGCGTCGTACCAACCACGGGGGAGCGTCGTGTTCGGAATAGTCAGACCGTGCAGGCACCGGCTCGGCGAGAGCCTCACAAGCCAGTGGATGGCGCATTTGTGCGGGTTGTGCCTCGCCCTGCGTAAGGACCACGGACAATTCGCGCGGATCGTGACCAATTACGACGGGCTACTCATTTCGGTTTTGACGGAGGCTCAGGCCGGGCGGGGTGGTGCGGGCGCCGGGCGGCGCGCCGCCGGTCCCTGCCCCCTGCGCGGGATGCGGACCGCTTCCGTCGCGCACGGTGAGGGCGCCCGGCTCGCGGCGGCCGTCTCCCTGGTGCTGGCCTCGGCCAAGGTGCGCGACCATGTCGCCGACGGGGACGGGCCGCTGGCCCGTCGGCCGGTGGCGCTGGCCGCCCGCCGTATCGCCACCGGCTGGGACACGGCCGGAGCGCGCGGCGGCAGTGCCGTCGGTTTCGACACCGCCGTACTGGTCGACGCCGTGGGCCGGCAGGGCGGCGTCGAGGCGCTCGCGGGGCCCGGCACACCGCTGCTCACCGTCACCGAGCCGACCGAGACGGCGACCGCCGCCGCCTTCGCGTACACCGCGCACCTCGCCGGGCGGCCGCACAACGCCGAGCCGCTCGCCGAGGCCGGCCGGCTCTTCGGCCGGCTCGCCCATCTCCTGGACGCCGTGGAGGACAGGGAGGCTGACGCCGCGTCGGGTGCCTGGAACCCGCTCACCGCCACCGGGACGCCGCTCACCGAGGCCAGGCGGCTCGCGGACGACGCCGTGCGCGGGGTGCGGCTCGCCCTGCGGGAGGCCGGGTTCGGTGACGGGCGGCTGGTGCACCGGCTGCTCGTGCACGAACTGGCCAACTCCGTCGACCGCGCGTTCCGCACCGTCCCGTGCGCCCACGGCAGCCATCCGTACGCCCCTCCCGGAACCCCGGGCGCCCCCGGCGGCCCGACGCCCCCGGAGCCGCCGCGCGGCAACCGGCGCGGGCTGCTCGCGGGGTGCGCGGTGTGGGCGGGACTGGCCTGTACGTGCCAGCTGTGCTGCGGTACCCACCACGACCCGTGGAGCGGCGAGCGCAAGGAAGGGCAGTGCGCCAACTGCGACTGCGGCGGGTGCGACGGGTGCTGCGACTGCTGCGACTGCTGCGGCAACTGCTGCGACGGCTGCGGGTGCGACGGCTGCGACTGCGGCTGTGGTTGTTGACGCGGCTGCAGTTGTTGAGGCGTCCGGCGTGTGAGGGCCGGTCCCGTCACGACGGACGGTTCCGACGACGTGTCCGGCGTGTGGCAGCGGTGGCGCGAGCGGCGTGTCGCCACGGTCTCGGCGCCCTACGGGCTGCTCGCGCTCACCGGCACGCACTGGCCGGGAGACCATCCGGAGGGGCAACTTCCGGACATCCTCGGACGGTGGACGGTGGACGGTGGACGGTGGACGGTGGACGGTGGGCGGTGGGCGGCGGGCGGCGGGCGGCGAGCGGCGACGCGGTGCGCCTGACGGCCGCCGGGGCGGACGGGCTGCGCGTGGACGGGCGGCCCCCCGACGGTGAGGTGCGGCTCGCGGCCGGTCCTGGGCCGGTGGGCACCCCGGGCGCCCGCGGCGGGCGGCGGCCGGCCGGGCCGGCCCGCGAAGGCCTGTGGGGTGTACGTGACTTCGGCCCGGGTGCCTGGATGCGCGGACGCCCGGGTGCCTGGACGTGCGGACGCCCGGATGCCCGGATGCCCGGACGCCCGCCCGGGCGCGGCGGGCGTTCCACGGTACGCGGCCATGCCGTACGATCCGCGCCGGTCGGTGCCGGGATGCTTCATCCGTACGGCACCCGGACGGCGCGGCGTGCGGGTGCCGAACGCGGACGGCCGGGAGCGCGGGCCGACACTCGGCGGGGAGTTGGTCTTCGAGCGGGAGGGGCAGGAGCGCACGCTCCGGGTGAGCGTCGAGGGCGGCGACTCGCCCGGCCGTCTTCGCCGACTCCACCAGCGGAAGCGCCGGGTGCCGTTTCCGGTTCCCGGGCCGGGCCGCGCCGGACGCCGAGGGGCGTACGACGGCCGGCCTCAATCGCGCGCTGCTGCCGCCGCGCGCGTTCGCCGACCGCTTCGTCCGCCCCTCTTCTCTTCTGCCCCTTCCCGCCGCCGGGGAACACCCCGGATGCCCGCGTCGAGGCGGGGAAACGCGCACTTCACGGCTGCCCGGCGGGGGTTGGTAAAGGTCGTTCAAAGCTTGACGGCCGAAAGGCACCCTTGCGCCGACCGGTCGTTCGGCCGAATACTCCAACCTCAGCGCTTGTCAGGGGCACGACGCATTCGGAACCCGGAGGTCCGTCCCTGACTGCGCCTCACGGGCCCCCAACCCCACGAGAGGGGCCCCCGACTTCCCCTGTGGAGGAACGAAAAGTGAGGATCAAGCGCACCACCCCCCGGAGCGGCATCACGAGACGGACTCGGCTGATCGCCGTATCCACCGGCCTCGTGGCCGCCGCCGCCATCGCGATCCCCAGCGCGAACGCGGCACCCGCGCCGGCCACCTTCAGTGCCGCCGAACTGAACAGTGCCAGCGGCGCGGTGCTCCAGGCCGACGTCCCGGGCACCGCCTGGGCCGTCGACAGCAAGACCGGCCGAGTGGTCGTCACCGCCGACAGCACGGTCTCCCAGGCCGAGATCGCCAAGATCAAGGAGCAGGCCGGCGACAAGTCCGGCGCGCTCACGATCAAGCGCACCCCCGGCACGTTCAACAAGCTCATCCAGGGCGGTGACGCCATCTACGCGAGCAGCTGGCGCTGCTCCCTCGGCTTCAACGTCCGCACCAGCAGCGGAGCCGAGTACTTCCTGACCGCGGGTCACTGCACCGACGGCGCCGGCACCTGGTGGTCCAACTCCGGGCACTCCACCGTTCTCGGCTCGACGGCCGGGTCCAGCTTCCCGGGCAACGACTACGGCATCGTCCGGTACACCAACACCTCGGTCAGCAAGCCCGGCACCGCGGGCGGCGTGGACATCACCCGCGCGGCCACCCCGAGCGTGGGCACCACCGTCATCCGTGACGGCTCCACCACCGGCACCCACAGCGGCCGGGTCACCGCCCTGAACGCCACCGTCAATTACGGCGGCGGCGACATCGTCCGCGGCCTGATCCAGACCACGGTCTGCGCCGAGCCCGGCGACTCCGGCGGCCCGCTCTACGGCAGCAACGGCACCGCGTACGGTCTGACCTCCGGCGGCAGCGGCAACTGCTCATCCGGCGGTACGACGTTCTTCCAGCCGGTGACGGAGGCCCTGAGCGCCTACGGCGTCAGCGTCTACTAGTCGCCAGCCCGTCGGTCCGTCACCGTTCTCCTCGCTCGCCGGAGCGCAGTCGGCAGCGCGACGAGCCCCCGTACACCGGACGGTGTGCGGGGGCTCGCCGGTGTCCGCCGGTGCGTTCACCGCGCGAGTCCCTGCGGGACGGGACATGGAGGGTGAAGGCCGTGTGACCACGCTGGAGTTGTCGTGCGCACGTCCCGGAGCCGACCTTGTGCGCTGCCTGCGGAATCGGGAGAGTTGGCGCTCGTCAACCAGCCTTCCGGTCCGCGAGGTCCCCACAACCTCCGGGCCGCCCCCCCCACAGGAGGGCGTGAGTTGGAGCACCGACGCATACCCGGGCGGCGGGCCGCCGTGGCAGGTGCGGGCATCACCGCACCGGTCGCGGCCGGGGTCACCTTCCAGACCGCGAGCGCGAGCGAGGCCCCGAAGACCGCCGCGCCCGAGACCCTGTCGGTCACGGCGGCCGGAAAGCTCGCCGCCACGCTGCTCGGCGACCTCGGCGACCTCGGCGACCTCGGCGACCTCGGCGACCTCGGCGACCTCGGCGCCGACGCGGCCGTCGGCCTCACCTCCGGCGGCAGCGGCGACTGCACCTCGGGCGGCGAGACCTTCTTCCAGCCGGTGGCGGAGGCCCTGTCGGCCACCGGTACGCAGATCGGCTGAGCGGCACCCGCGTACCTGTGAAGTCCCGTCCCGCGCGAGGGGCGGGACTTCCGCGCGTGTACGGCGGTCAGCGGCCGGCCCCTGGCCTACGCTCACGACCGCCGGGGACTTCCGCGCGCGTACGGCGGTCAGCCGGCCGACGCGGGCAGTTCCGTCTCCTGACGCCCGCGGCGCGGCAGGGCGGCCGCCAGCATCGTGAGCACCGTCCCCGCGACCGCCCATGCCCACAGCACCAGCAGGGAGGCGGTCACGTCGTTCCCCTTGAAGTAGGCGATCGAGCGGGCCGCCCAGGTGCCCGCGCCCGGCGGCAGCGCCGGGCCGATCGCCTTCCAGAACGGCGGCAGCAGCGGCAGCGGGAAGGCGCCGCCCGCGCTCGGGTTGCCCGCGATCACCACCAGCAGGATCGCCAGCCCGATGCCGACGATCCCGAAGACGCCCTGGAGGGCGAGCGTGGCGGCACCCACCGCGAAGGTGATCAGCGCGCCGAGCCCCCACAGGTCAAGCACGCCGCCGGGCAGCGCGCCCAGGATCGGCCCGATGATCACCGCACCGCCGAGCCCGCCGACGATCGCGACCAGTGCCATCACGATCAGCCGGATCGCCGCGCGGCGCGGGTTGGCCGGCCGGGCGCCGGTGCTGATCGCCAGGATCGAGGCGCACAGATAGCCGCCGACGCACCAGCCCACGACCAGGTAGAAGGACGACAGCCCGTCGAAGTCCCGGGGTGAGGCCGGGGCCACGTCGACGGTCCGCACCGTGCGCCGCTCGGCCTGCTCCGCCTTGCCGACGATGCCCTCCAGGGTGGTGGCCAGGACGGTGCCGCCGCCGGAGGCGACCAGCAGGGTGTCGGTGCGGCCGGAGGGATCGACGACCAGGGCGCCGTCGATCTCCCGGTTCATGATCTGCCGCCGGGCGCTCGCCCCGTCGGCCACCGTGCGCGGATCCAGCGGCGAGCCGGGCAGCCGCTCCAGCCGGTCCACCACCTGCCCGGCGGCCGCTCCGGGCGCGGCCACCCCGAAGGGCACGTCCTTCGGTCTCGGGTCGTGCAGCGCCCCCACGTAGGAGGCGATGAACAGCAGCTGGAGCGCGATCACGCCGAGCACGAGCAGGGTGGCCCGTGGGGTGACGGCGTCCTTCACCTCACCGAGGAAGGAGCCGCTTCGCGTGCCGGGGCCCGGTGTGTGTGACATGTCCCCACAGTCCGGGTCGGAGGGTGTTCGCGCAGGTGGGACGGGGCCGAACGGATGTCGCACATACATTCGAGGATGGAGGTATGGTGGGGGTGAGGCAGTTGGGAACAGACGTTCGATAAGGCGTCGGGTTCATGAGTCGGGAGGTGTGCGTGTGCCGGGTTTCACGCATCTGCACACCGTCTCCGGGTTCTCCGCCCGCTACGGCGCCTCCCACCCGGAGCGGCTGGCCGAGCGGGCCTTCGAGCGGGGCATGGACGCCCTCGCCCTCACCGACCGCGACACCCTCGCGGGCACGGTGCGCTTCGCCAAGGCCTGCGCGAAGGCGGGCGTCCGTCCGCTGTTCGGCGCGGAGCTGGCGGTGGCCGCCCCCGAGCCCGAGGCGGAACGCACGGACACCTCCGTACGCCGGGACCGGCGCCGCGCCCCCGTGCGCGGAGGCGCCTTCGTCGACGAGTCGGCCCCGCGGGTGACCTTCCTCGCCCGTGACGGCGCCCGCGGCTGGGCCGGCCTGTGCCGCCTCGTCTCCGCCGCCCACACGGCCGCGGGCACCCCGCTGCTGACCTGGTCCGACAACCACGCCGACGGTCTGACCGTCCTGCTCGGTCCCGACTCCGACGTCGGCCGCGCCCTCGCCGCCGGCCGCCCCGACCGCGCGGCCAGGCTCCTCGCCCCCTGGCGGGAGGTCTACGGCGCCGCCCTGCGCCTGGAGGCCGTCTGGCACGGCCGCAAGGGCACCGGCCCCGGTTCCCTGCGCCTGGCCGCCCGCACCGTCGGCTTCGCCGCCGAGCAGGGCATCCGGCCGGTGCTCACCAACGCCGTCCGCTACGCGGACCCCGGCCAGGGCGAGGTCGCCGACGTGCTGGACGCCGCCCGCCGCCTCGTCCCCATCGACGCCACCAAGGAACTGGACTCCGGCGAGGCCTGGCTCAAGGACGCCGGTGCGATGCGGCACGCCGCCGAGCGGATCGTCGAGTCCGCGGGCTTCCGGCGCGACACGGCCCACCGGCTGCTGGAGCAGACGCGGGCCACGGCCGCCGAGTGCCTGGTCGACCCCGAGGACGACCTCGGCATGGGCGCCGTCCACTTCCCCGAACCGCACCTCGTCGGCGCCGGCCGCCGCACCGCCCAGCGGGCGCTCGCCTCCCGGGCGGCGGCGGGCATGGTGCGGCGCGGGTACGACCGGCGGCCGGGCCACCGGGAGTACTGGGAGCGGATGCACCAGGAGCTGGACATCATCGCCCACCACGGCTTCGCCTCGTACTTCCTCACCGTCGCCCAGGTCGTGGACGACGTGCGGCACATGGGCATCCGGGTCGCCGCGCGCGGCTCCGGCGCGGGCTCCCTCGTCAACCACCTCCTCGGCATCGCGCACGCCGACCCGGTGGAACACGGGCTGCTCATGGAGCGGTTCCTGTCCAAGGAGCGGGTCGTGCTGCCCGACATCGACATCGACGTGGAGTCCGCGCGCCGGCTGGAGGTCTACCGCGCGATCATCGGCCGGTTCGGCACCGAGCGGGTCGCCACGGTCGCCATGCCGGAGACGTACCGGGTGCGCCACGCCATCCGCGACGTGGGCGCCGCCCTGTCCATGGACCCGGCCGAGATCGACCGCATCGCCAAGTCCTTCCCGCACATCCGGGCCCGCGACGCCCGCGCGGCGCTGGAGGAGCTGCCCGAGCTGAAGGAGCTGGCGGGGGAGTCCCGGCGGGAAGGAGGGGAGCGCTACGGGAAGCTCTGGGAGCTGGTCGAGGGCCTCGACGCCCTCCCGCGCGGTGTCGCCATGCACCCCTGCGGAGTGCTGCTGTCCGACGCCTCCCTGCTCTCCCGTACGCCGGTCGTGCCGACCAGCGGGGAGGGCTTCCCCATGGCGCAGTTCGACAAGGACGACGTGGAGGACCTGGGGCTGCTCAAGCTGGACGTGCTCGGCGTGCGGATGCAGTCGGCGATGGCGCACGCGGTCGCCGAGGTGAAGCGGGCCACGGGCACCGAGGTCGACCTGGACGCCGTGCCCGAGGACGACCCGGCGACGTACCGGATGATCCGCTCCGCCGAGACGCTGGGCTGTTTCCAGATCGAGTCACCGGGCCAGCGGGACCTGGTCGGCAGGCTCCAGCCGGCCACCTTCCACGACCTCGTGGTCGACATCTCGCTCTTCCGGCCGGGCCCGGTCGCCGCCGACATGGTGCGGCCGTTCATCGAGGCCCGGCACGGGCGGGCACCGGTGCGCCACCCGCACGAGGACCTGGCGGAGCCGCTGGAGGGGACGTACGGGGTCGTCGTCTTCCACGAGCAGATCATCGACATCGTCGACATCATGACCGGCTGCGGACGCGGTGAGGCGGACCGGGTGCGGCGCGGACTGTCCGACCCGGAGTCGCAGGGGCGGCTCAAGGTGTGGTTCGCCCAGCACGCGACGGCGAACGGCTACGACGCGGAAACGATTCAGCGGACCTGGGGGATCGTCGAGGCCTTCGGCAGTTACGGATTCTGCAAGGCGCACGCGGTCGCCTTCGCGGTGCCCACGTACCAGTCGGCGTGGCTGAAGGCCCACCACCCGGCCGCCTTCTACGCGGGCCTGCTCACCCACGACCCCGGCATGTACCCCAAGCGGCTGCTGCTGGCGGACGCGCGGCGGCGCGGGGTGCCGATCCTGCCCCTGGACGTGAACACGTCGGGGGTCGCACACAGGATCGAACTGGTGTCTGAATCAGGTAGGACGCGCCGGGCGAAGACCTGGGGACTGCGCCTCGCCCTCTTGGACGTGCACGGCATCAGCGAGGCCGAGGCGGAACGGATCGCCGAGGGGCAGCCCTACGCCTCCCTGCTCGATTTCTGGGAACGGGCCCGCCCCAGCAGGCCGCTGGCCGGCCGGCTCGCCCAGGTCGGCGCGCTGGACGCGTTCGGGGCCAACCGCCGCGACCTGCAACTGCACCTGACCGAGCTGCACCGCGGCGCCCGGGGCGGACGCGGCGGCCAACTCCCGCTGTCCGGCGGACGGAAGACCGCGTCGGCCGGGCTGCCCGACCTCACCTCGGCGGAGAAGCTCAGCGCCGAACTGGGCGTGCTGTCCATGGACGCCTCGCGCAACCTGATGGACGACCACCGCACCTTCCTGCGCGAGCTGGGCGTGGTCTCGGCCAAGCGGCTGCGCGAGGCACGGCACGGGGAGGCGGTGCTGGTAGCGGGCGCCAAGGCGGCCACCCAGACGCCGCCGGTCCGCTCCGGCCGCCGCGTCATCTTCTCCACCCTCGACGACGGCTCCGGCCTGGTCGACCTCGCCTTCTTCGACGACTCCCACGACGCCTGCGCCCACACCGTCTTCCACTCCTGGCTGCTGCTGGTGCGCGGAGTGGTGCAGCGGCGCGGCCCGCGCAGCCTCAGCGTGGTCGGCTCGGCCGCCTGGAACCTCGCCGACCTGCTGGAAGTGCGCAGGGAAGAGGGCCTGGAGGGCGTCGCCGCCCGGCTGGCCGGAACGGGTGGAGGCCAGGACGACGGCCCCGAGGGCGGTCCGGCGCGCCGTCGCCTCGCCGGTTCGGACGGGCGGCCCGCGCCGGCCGGCTCCGCGGCCCAGGACCCGATGGAGCAGCGGAGGATCCGCATGTCCACGGGGTACGAGATGCACCCCTGGGCCGATCTGCGCCCCGCGGGCGAAGGGCCCGCGGTGGGAAGGAAGTTGTGGCACCAGAGCCCGGGGAGTGCGGGATGACGATTCTCTGCGTACGTTTCCAGCTGCCGCCGATGTACGAGGCGGCCCTGCCCGAACTGCTCGGGCTGCTGGAGGAGTTCACGCCTGTCGTCGAGGCGCTGCCGCCCGACGGCGCACTGGCCGACCTGCGCGGTGCCGAGCGGTACTTCGGGCGCGACGCCGTGGAACTGGCCTCGGTGATCCGGGTCCGCGCCCTCGCGCTGTACGGGACCGACTGCGTGATCGGCGCCGGTCCGGGCCCGATGCTGGCCCGCATGGCGCTGCGCGACGCCCGGCCGGGACTGACCCGCGCGGTGCCCGGCGGCGAGGAGCGGGAGTTCCTCGCAGGCAGGCCCGTCGCCGCGCTGCCCGGCGTCGGCACCGCGACCGCCCGCACCCTGTGCGAGTACGGCCTCGACACCCTCGGCCGGGTCGCCGCCGCACCCCTGTCCACGCTCCAGCGCCTGGTCGGCGCGAGGGCCGGACGCGAGCTGCACGAGAAGGCGAACGGCGTCGACCGCGGCCGGGTCGTCCCCAACGGCGTCTCCCGGTCCCTGGCCGCCGAACGCCCCTTCACCCGCGACGAACTGGACCCCGACCGGCACCGCCGCGCCCTGCTCTCGGCCGCCGGGGAACTGGGCGCCCGGCTGCGTGCCGTGGACAAGGTGTGCCGCACCCTGACCCTCACCGTGCGCTACGCCGACCGCTCCGCGACCACCCGCAGCCGCACCCCGAAGGAGCCGACCGCGCACTCGGCGGCCCTGACCCGGACCGCGTACGACATGTACGAAGCGCTCGGCCTCCAACGCGCCCGGGTCCGTTCGATCGCCCTGCGCGCCGAGGGGCTCGCCCCCGCCGAACAGGCCTCCCACCAGCTCACCTTCGACCCCGTGGACGAGAAGGTCCGCCGGATCGAGGAGGTGGCGGACCGCGCGCGAGCGAAGTTCGGGCCCCGGGCGGTGATGCCGGGGTCACTGGCGGCGTGATCCCCCCGTACGGGCGCTAGGTCCTGTCGTCGAACTCCCGTCTGCCCGGCGGGCCGCCCTTCGGGCGACGACGCGAGCTTGACGACAGGACCTAGTTGGCCCACGGGGGAGTGAGGCGGGTGCCGTCGGCCAGCTCCGCCTGCAGGCCGACGGAGGTGGTGACCCAGGAGGTCGCGGCCCGGTCGGTGGGGTTCTCGACGGCGAGGGTCGCTCCGCGGCCGATGATCACGGTGTCGCCCGCGGTGACGCGCTCGGTGCGGCGCCGCGGCCGGCGGACTCACGCAGCGCATCCAGGAGGGTGTCGTCGCCCGCGGTTTCGAGGGGCTGCGGCCCGCGCACGGTTTCGCCTTCGCCCGGATCGCCCCGGACGGCGCGACGGTCACCGACCTGGCCGTGCATCTCGGGATGACCAAACAGGCCGCCAGCCAGCTCGTCGAGGAACTGGTGCGCAAGGGCTACGCCGAACGCCGGCCGCATCCCGCCGACGCGCGTGCCCGGCTGGTCGTGCTGACCGGGGCGGGACGGGCCTGTACGCGGGCCGCGGAGGAGGCGGCGGCAGAGGCCGTGGCCGCGTGGGCCGACGTACTCGGCGAGGACGGGGTGCGTGCGTTGCGCGACGGTCTGCTGCGGGTCGCGCCGGGCGGGCCGATGCGACCCACCTGGTGAACCCGGCCCTTTATCACCTGCGGTGTCGGCAACATCGGCTATCACTGGAAGTTTTTACCGACGCGTAACTTCACACTTGCACTACTCGCCCGTAACTTGACGGGTGAACAGCATCCCGTGGTCCGGATCACAGGGCGTCCTGCCGTCGCAACTCCCCTGAGCCGCAAGGAGATCACCCGATGCTGCCCTGGAGACGAGTGCTCAGACCGCTGACCGCGCTGCTGCTGGCCGCCGCGGTCGCCCTGCTCCCCGCCGCCACCGTCGCCCACGCCGCCGACGCGCGTCCCAGTACCGGCTGGAACGACTACACCTGCAAGCCCTCCGCCGCCCACCCCCGCCCCGTCGTGCTGGTCCACGGCACCTTCGGGAACTCCGTCGACAACTGGCTGGGTCTCGCGCCCTACCTGAAGAACCGCGGCTACTGCGTCTTCTCCCTCGACTACGGCCAACTGCCCGGCGTCCGGCTCTTCCACGGACTCGGCCCGGTCGAGAAGTCGGCGGAGCAACTGGCCGCCCACGTGGACAGGGTGCTCACCGCGACCGGCGCCGCCGAGACAGACCTCGTCGGCCACTCACAGGGCGGCATGATGCCCCGCTACTACCTCAAGTTCCTCGGCGGAGCCGCCAAGGTGAACGCCCTGGTCGGCATCGCGCCCAGCAACCACGGCACCACGCTGTCCGGTCTCGCCAACCTGCTGCCGTACTTCCCCGGCGTCGGGGACCTGCTGAACGAGCACACCCCCGCCCTCGCCGACCAGGTCGTCGGCTCCGACGTCCTCACCAAGCTCAACGCGGGCGGCGACACCGTGCCCGGCGTCCGCTACACCGTCCTCGCCACCAAGTACGACGAGGTGGTCACGCCGTACCGCGGCCAGTTCCTCGACGGCCCCGGGGTGCGCAACGTCCTGCTGCAGGACCTGTGCCCGTTCGACCTCTCCGAGCACCTGGCGATCGGACTGTTCGACCGGATCGCCTTCCACGAGGTCGCCAATGCCCTGGATCCGGCGCACGCCACGCCCACCACCTGCGCCTCGGTCTTCGGCTGACGAGGCGCCCGGCACCCACGCGGGGTCCGTCCGGCCTGAGCCGCCGCACGGACCCCGCACCCCCGTGTTCCCCCGCGTCCCGCGTCAGCGGCCGTGCCGGCCACCGGTCGTCGCGCGCCGGCGGACCGACGCGAACAGTGCGGCCGCGCCGAGCGCCAGGGCGGCGGCGCCACCGACGGCGACGTAGGGCGTGCTGCCGTCCCCACCGGTCTCGGCGAGGTTCTCCGTGCCCCCGCCGGCGGCCTTGACCTGGTTGGGCTCGGCGGCCGGTCCGGGCGCCTCCTCCGGGGCGGCGGCCGGCTCCGCCGGGTCCGCGGTGGTCCGCGCGTCCTGGTCGCCGTGGCCGTGGTGCTCGATCGTCGACCTGTCGGCCGCGGCCGCGAGCTGCTCCTCGGACGGAGCGGAGGCCTCGGGCACCGGGACGGCGGCACCGCCGGCCGCGTCGCCCTCCGCCGTGGCGCCGCCCGCCGGGTCATCGGACGCCGTGTCGCCGGACGCCGCGTCGCCGCCGGCGGCGGCACCGCCGTCGCCCCCGCCGAAGGAGACGTCCGAGCAGGAGTAGAACGCCTCCGGACTGTCCGAGCGCTGCCACACCGCGTACAGCAGGTGCTTGCCGGAGCGCTCGGGCAGCGTGCCGGAGAAGGTGTAGAAGCCCCCCGAGGCGACCGGGTCGGTGGAGGTCGCCACGGGGGCGGACAGGTCCAGGTCGCCCCAGCCCAGCGGCCGCGACGGATCGTAGCCGGGCTTGGTGAGGTACACCTTGAAGGTGCCCTTGTGCGGGGCCGTCACGCGGTACTTGAACGTGTACGAGCCACTGCTCACGCTGGTCGCGGGCCAGTCGGCGCGCGCCAGGTCCATGCCCTGGAAAGCCGGGTCGCCGGCGCTGCACAGCTCGCCGTCCGGGATCAGTTCCCGGTGCCTTCCGGCGGCGTCGCCGATGCGGATGCCGTTCCAGTCGTAGAGCGCCTGGGTGCCGCCCGCCGCGACCGCCGCCCTGCACGCGGCCGACCGCGGGTTCTCGGGCCCCTCGGCGTGGCACTGCGACACCCGGCTGACCGGGTCGCCCATCGAGCCGTGCGCCGACGCGGGGGCGGCGGCCAGCGTGGTCAGGGCGAGCGGGGCCAGGCCGGCGACGGCGACGGCGGCGGCCCTGCGGGGCGCGGACGATGCGGGCATGCGGAACTCCTCGGAACGGTCACGGGGGACTGGAACCCGGGCCGAAACCCGTGGGGTCGATCAGCAAGCTAGCCCCGAGGAACCGTGAAATCGCCTGCTGGAGGCGGGCGGGGGAGATCCTTATGGCCGCGTTAAGGGAATGCTCAGACTGCGCTGAGGTAGCTACCGTCCAGACATGACACACGCGCCCGCGCGCTCGGCCTGCCCGAGGTCAGGCTCCGCACGAACGCGATGATGTGGGAGAACCAGGAGATCTACCCGAGGTACGGGTACGAAGTCGTGGAACGCCGAGTGGACGGGCCCCGCGACCGCGTCCACTACCGCAAGCGGCCGCTCTGAGACGTCTCATGCCGTGACCTGCCGGTCAGCTCTCCGGCCACCACGTGCGCGCGATGTCCTCGCGGACCTCCGGACGCCCCGAGGGGCGCTCGTCGGTCTCCTCGCGGACTCGGCGGGCGTCGGTCTTCTTCAGGGGCTTCTGCACGGTCAGACGGCGCATGGCTGCCTCCTTACGGATCCACCGGGTTCCGCGTTCTCACGGAGGTAGACCCCTTCCCCGAGACTCACTCGTCGAAGCATCCCTGTCAGTGGCGGTTGTCACGTTCCCGTGCACCGGTTCCGTTGTCAGTGGCGGCTGTCACCCTGGGCGCATGAGTGAGAACAGCGACGAAGCGACCGCACCGGGTGTCGACTGGGACGCGCTGGCCGCCTCCTTCGACGACGAGCCGGACCACGGTCTGCGTGACGCGGACGTACGCCGTGCCTGGGCCGTCCGGTTGGCCTCCTGGCTGCCCGAGCGGCCCGGCGACGTCCTCGACCCGGGCTGCGGCACCGGCAGCCTGTCACTCCTCGCGGCCGAGCAGGGGCACCGCGTCACGGGCGTCGACCTCTCCCCGGCCATGGTGGAGCTGGCCAGGACCAAACTCGCCGGTCGTGACGCGGCGTTCCTGACCGGTGACGCGGCGGCACCGCCCGTGGGCGGGCAGCGCTTCGACGCCGTGCTGGCCCGGCACGTGCTGTGGACGTTGCCCGACCCCGGCCGGGTCCTGCGGCACTGGCGGCAGTTGCTGCGCCCCCAAGGGCGACTGGTCCTGGTCGAGGGCGTGTGGGGGAGCGTCGCCCCGGTCGGCATACCCGCCGGCCGGCTCACCGCGCTCCTCGGTCCGCTCGCCGGGCGGGCGCGCCTGGAGCGGCTCTCGGACGACCCGTCGCTGTGGGGCAGGGAGGTGACGGACGAGCGGTACGCGATCGTGGCGACGTACGGGTGAGCGGGGCGGCGCGCTGTTCCAGCAGGCCGGTGAAACCGTCCCCGCGGGCCAGCCGCTCCAGTTCGTCCAGTGCGGCCACGGCGGCGGCAGCGGCCTGCGGGTCCCGCCGGGCCAGACCGCTCTCGGCGAACTCGTCCTCGTCCAGGCGTCGTACGTCGGTGCCGTCCGCCGAGCGCCACAGGTCCAGGTCGAGGTCCTCGACGACCAGTTCCGTGCCGGTCAGCACGGCGGGGCGGGTGATGTCGCAGTACCAGCCCTTCAGCACACCGGCCGCCGTGCGGACCTCCTTGACCGCGTACCACCGGTCGCGCCAGTAGTACTCCGTGAGGACGTCCCCGGCCTCGAAGCGCACGAAGCCGAAGTCGCGGACGCCACGACCGGACCAGGGCGCGCGGACGGAGAGGCGGGTGCCGTCGTCGTGCAGCAGCGTGCTCGCGTACCGGATCTTCGTGCGGCCCGCCTTGACCAGGGCGACGCTCACCTCGGCGGTCGGCTCAGCCGAGTTCGCGGACATGACGCACCTCCGTCGCGCGGACCTCGTACCCGAGCCACTTGTTGACGGCGAGCATCGGGCCGTTGTCGGTGTCGTTGCCGGTGAGCGCCTCCGTGTACCCGGCGGCGCGGGCCCGGCGCAGGGAGTCGGTCTTGGCGAGTTTGGCCAGGCCCCGACCGCGGTGGGCGCGGACCGTGCCCGTCATCGCGGTCGAGTAACGGGTGCCGTCGGTGTAGGCGAGGGTGAAGGCGGCCGGGCGGCCGTCGACGAGCGCGACCGTGGTCAGCTCACGGTGGAGCAGCGGATGCCGCCAGGACTCCGCGAGCCAGGCCTCGTAGTCCGAGAACTCCACGTCGACGTCGCTCGGTTCGTCCGCCACCGTCTCCGCGTCCAGCTCGAACAGGGGCCGGGGGTCGTCCGCGAAGTCGGCGGCGGTGCGCAGCTCGGCGCCCGCGGGAGGGGCCGGCCGGGGCGGGAGGGCGGCGTTCGCCAGGTCCAGCCGCAGGAAGTGGGCGGCGCGCCGCCGCTCGTAGCCGTGCCGCTCGGCGAAGGCCAGGTTGGCGGGCCCGTCCAGCACCCAGGAATAGAGCTTCGTCGCGCCCTCGCCGGTCAGGTACTCCTCGGCCGTACGCACCAGCAGCCCCCCGGCGCCGCGCCGGAACCTGCCCGGATGGACGTAGACGTTCAGGAAGGCCTGGCCGGGCTCCGGGCTGTCGTGCACCAGCCCGATCTGGGCCGTGCCGATCACCTCCCCGTCCTCTTCCGCGACCAGGGACCGGCTCCGGGCCTGAGGGGGCGTGTGGGCGAGCCGGTGCACGACGGCCTCCGGTGTCCACAGGATGAACGGCACGGTCAGATGGCGGACTCGGGTGAAAGCCGCGACATCGGCCGGGTCGTCGGAACGCAGGTCGCGTACAAGAACGGTCATGAGGGCGCACGCTACGGCGGCCGGACGGCCGGGTGCCTCTCATTTTCGCGCGGGGATACGGGACAATCGCCGGGTGACCTTGAGTATCCGTATCGACGACGGCGCGCCGCCCTACGAGCAGGTGCGCGCGCAGATCTCCGAACAGGCGCGCTCGGGGGCGCTGCCGGTCGGGTACCGGCTGCCGACCGTGCGCGGACTGGCCCAGTCCCTGGGCCTCGCCGCCAACACGGTCGCCAAGGCCTACCGGGCGCTGGAGGGGGACGGGGTGATCGAGACGCGCGGCCGCAACGGGACGTTCGTCGCCGCCGCGGGTTCCGCGGCGGAGCGGGAGTTGGCGTCCGGCGCGCAGGATTACGCCTCGCGGGCGCGGAGGCTGGGGGTGACGGAGGCGGAAGCGCTGGGTGCCGTGCGGGACGCCCTGCGGGCGGCTTACGGGGACTGAGCGCCGGCTTACGGGACTGAGCGCCGGCTTACGGGACTGAGCGCCGGCTTACGGGGACTGAGCGCCGTCCGGGTCCGGGCCGCTGTCCGGCTGCGGGGGCGTGGTGGCCGGTCGCGCGGTTCCCCGCGCCCCTTCAGGGCACGTCCGGGTGACCGTCAGGTTTGACGTGCGGCCCAGTGCGGCGAAGGTCTGTGCGTCTCCCACCGCCGCCGCGTTCGGGTCGTTGTTGAAGTACGCGTAGACGTCGTGGCCGTCCGGCCAGGTCGTCGCGATGCGGTCGATCCACGTTGCCAGTGAGCGGCGGCCGTAGTGCGGCCAGGCCGTGGCCCGGCCCTCGTGGAAGCGGACGTAGCCCCAGTCGGTGGTGCGCCACAGCGGCGTGACCGGGCGGGCGCGGACGTCCGCCCAGCACAGGGCCGCGCCCCGGGACACGAGGACCTCCCGTACCCCGGGCGTCCACCACGACTCGTGCCGGGGTTCCACCGCGACCCGGGTGCCCGGCGGGAAGCAGGCGAGGCAGGCGTCCAGGAGGGCCGTGTCGGCGCGCAGGGTCGGCGGCAGTTGCAGCAGGACCGGGCCGAGGCGGTCGCCGAGGCCGGCCGCACGGGTCATCAGGCGGTCGACCGGTTCCGCCGGGTCGCGCAGGCGTTTGATGTGCGTCAGGTAGCGGCTCGCCTTGACCGCGACCACGAAGTCCGGCGGCACCCGCTCCCGCCACGCCGCGAAGGTCTCCCGGGTGGGCAGGCGGTAGAAGGCGTTGTTGACCTCGACCGTGGCGAAGCCGGCCGCGTACCGCTCCAGCCAGAGCCGGACGGGCAGACCGGGCGGGTAGAGGGCCTCCCGCCAGTCCCGGTACTGCCAGCCCGACGTGCCGACGAACAGGGGCATACCCCCATCAAAGCACCGGGCTACAGATACAGCCCGGCCTCCGTGCCCGTCCGCGGCTCCGGCAGCGCGGTCGGTGAGGTGCCCCGGCGCAGTGCGTACAGCTCCGCCAGTGTGGCGCCCTCGCGGCCGACCGCTTCCTCCCGGCCCGCGACCTCGCTGCCGAGCCAGTCCACCGCCTCCCGGCGGGTGAGCGGACCGACCTCGACCCGGGCCAGGCAGCGGCCGGGACGGACGACGGCGGGGTGGAGGCGCTCCAGGTCCTCGTTGGTCGTGACGCCCACCAGGACGTTGCGCCCCTGGCCGAGGAGCCCGTCGGTGAGGTTCAGCAGGCGGGAGAGCGCCTGCCCGGCCGTGTGCTTGGCCTCGCCGCGGATCAGCTCGTCGCAGTCCTCCAGCAGCAGCAGCCGCCAGCGGCCCCTGCCCGCCGCGTCCTCCTCGCCGATGGCGATGTCCATCAGATAGCCGACGTCGGAGAAGAGCCGCTCCGGGTCGAGGACGCAGTCCACCTGGCACCAGTCCCGCCAGGACCGGGCGAGCGTGCGCAGCGCGGAGGTCTTGCCGGTGCCCGGCGGTCCGTGCAGGAGCAGCAGCCGGCCCGCGATGTCCTCCGGCGTCGTCCTCATCAGGCCGTCCAGCGCGTCCGCGACCGGCGCCGTGTAGTTGGCCCGGACCTCGTCCCAGGTGCCCGCGGCGATCTGGCGGGTGGTGCGGTGCGGGCCGCGCCGCGGGGAGACGTACCAGAAGCCCATCGTCACGTTCTCCGGCTGCGGCTCGGGCTCGTCCGCCGCCCCGTCCGTCGCCTCGCCGAGCACCTTCTCGGCCAGGTCGGCGCTGGTCGCCGTCACCGTGACGTCGGCGCCCCGGTTCCAGCGCGAAACCAGCAGCGTCCAGCCGTCACCCTCCGCCAGCGTGGCGCTGCGGTCGTCGTCGCGGGCGGTCCGCAGCACGTGCGCGCCGGGCGGCAGCAGCGTGGCGCCGGACCGTACGCGGTCGATGTTCGCCGCGTGCGAGTACGGCTGCTCGCCCGTGGCGAAGCGGCCGAGGAACAGCGCGTCGACGACATCGGACGGGGAGTCGCTGTCGTCGACGTTGAGCCGGATCGGCAGGGCTTCGTGCGGGTTCACGGACATGCCGCCATGATCCGGCACCCGGCCGCCGCGTGCACCCGCTTTCCCGGGCGCCCGGGGCACGTACGGCACGGACCACACGGACGGCACAAGCGCCCGCGTCGGCGGTTCAGGCACCGGCCCCCGGCGGCCGCCCCCGCCCCGGCACCCGCCCTCGCGCCTGCCGGGCCCTGCGGAGTACGGCGTACCCCTTGGTCAGGGCCCGGTCCCGGGCGAAGGTGCGGCCGATCGCGCGGCCCTCCAGCAGCCGGGCGAACTCGTCGGGCCCCGTACTCCGGCGCACGGTGACCCGGCGCAGGGCGTACGGCCCCTGCGCGCGGCGCGCCAGCCCGTTGCCGACGGCGAGCGCCTGCGCGTACCCCGTCTCGCGCACCGCCCGCCGCACCCGGCGGTCGGAGTACCCGTAGGGGTAGGCGAACGAGGCGGGCGCGGCGCCCAGTTGGCCGGCGACGATCTCCCTGCAGTGGACCAGCTCGTGCCGCAGCCGCTCCTCCCCGAGCCGGTCGAGCTGCGGATGGGTGTGGCTGTGCCCGCCGATCTCCACGCCCGCGGCGGCCAGTTCGCGCACCTGGTCCCAGTCGAGCATGGCGCCCGGGGCGCCCCCGGTGTCGTACGGGCCGCGCAGCCAGCCGGTCGAGACGAACAGGGTGGCCGGGAAGCCGTGCTCGGCCAGGGAGGGCAGGGCGTACCGGTGCACGCCCTCGTAGCCGTCGTCGAAGGTGATGAGGAGGGGCCGCCTCGGCAGTGGGCCGCCCGAGCGCCAGGCGGCCGCCAGCTCCGCCGTACCGATCGGGGTGCGGCCCCGGTCGGCGATCGCCGCCATCTGCCCGGCGAACGCCTCCGGAGTCACCGACAGGGCACGGGTCGCGTCGTTCGGTGCGGCCGCGACCGCGTGGTACATGAGGACCGGCACGCGCGCGTCGGCCCCGTGGCCCCCCTCAGCCATGCGCGCCCTCCCCGACGGGCGCCGGGCAGAACGTGGCGCCGTCCCGCCGCGCCCGTACGCTCCCCACCAGGTAGCCGCCCGCCGCCGTGAGCACCCCGGCGACGATCGCACCCGCCCGGCCCGCGCCGCCCGGCCGGGCCAGCACGGCGTCGCGCAGCCCGCGCACCACACCGTACGGCAGCACGCGGGTGGCGTACCGGCGTTCGGACTCCAGCCCCCTCCCCGCGCCGACGCTGCGCGCAACCAGGGCCTTGGACAGGCCCTCGGCGTAGGCGCGGGTGCGGAAGTAGCCGAAGTGCTCACGCGCCTCGGGCACCCGGTGGTGGATCACCGCGCGGTCGTCCATCAGCAGCACGGCGTCCGGCCTGGCGCGGGAGAGCCGGATGCACAGCTCGGTCTCCTCGCAGCCCAGCGGGCGCCTGTCGCCGTCGCGTCCGATGCCGGTGGCGAAGCCGCCCGCCGCGTCGAACGCCTCGCGCCGGAAGGAGGCGTTGCCGCCGAGCACGTTGCGCACCCGGGCCCGGCCGGGCGGCAGGCCGCGGTACGAGCAGCCCACCACCCAGTCGAACTCCTCCGGGAACCAGTCGGGCCGCCGCCCCGACGCCCAGACGGGCACCGTGCGCCCGCCGACGGCGACGACCGCCGGATCGGTGTACCCCTCGGCGAGGTGCCGCAGCCAGTCGCGCTCGGCCACGGCGTCGTCGTCGAGGAAGGCGATCACCTCGCCGCGCGAGGCGGCGATGCCGGTGTTGCGGCCGGCGGACAGGCCGCGGGGGCCCGCGTTGGCGAGCACCCGCCCGCCCCGCCCGCCCCGGCCCTCCCCGTACTCCTTGAGCAGGCGTTCCCGCAGGATCTCGTTGTGGTCGACGACCAGCAGCGTCTCCCGGGCCGGGTGGGACTGCGCCCGCACCGAGGAGACCGCCGCGAGGATGTCCTTCCAGCGGTCCTCGGTGTAGACGCAGATCACGACGGAGATGGTGAGGGAGGCGTCGGTCCCGCTCAAGACGCCTTCCTCCGGGCCGGGACGCCGGGGGAGACGGAGCCCGCCGGGCCGGCCGAGGCGAGCGTCGGCGCGTGCGTACGGCCGCGCCGCGCACGCCGGTTGGAGCGCTCGCCGAGGATGACTCCGAGCACCCGCAGCCCGTCCCGCACGGCGCGCAGGTTGCTGACGCCGTGGATGCGCAGGTATTCGTGGCTGGGGATCTCCTGGACCTTCAGCCCGGCCTTCACGACCCGGATGTTCATCAGGGTCTCCACCTCGAAGCCGGTGCAGTCGAGGTCGATCTCGTCCAGGCAGCGCCGCCAGAACGCGTTGTAGCCGTAGCACAGGTCGGTGTAGCGGGCGCCGAACTTCCGGTTGACCACCGCGCACAGGGCGCGGTTGCCGAACTTGCGGACGAAGGTCATGTCGTCGGTGCCGCCGCCGTTGGCGAAGCGGGAACCCTTGGCGAAGTCGGCGCCGGAGACGAGGGCGGAGACGTACGAGACGATCTCCTGGCCGTCGGCCGAGCCGTCGGCGTCGACCATCACGATGATGTCCCCGGTGCACGCCTCGAAGCCGGTGATCAGCGCGTCCCCCTTGCCCTTGCCGCGCTGCTCGATCACCTTGACGCACGGCCACAGCCCCCGGGCGACCTCGACGGTGTCGTCGGTGGAGTTGCCGTCCACGAGGACGACCTCGTGGACCCAGTCGGGCAGTGTCTTGAAGACGTAGGGAAGGTTCTCCGCCTCGTTCATGGCGGGTACCACGACGCTCACCGGCGGTGCTATCGCCAAGTGGGAGGAGACGGGCCGGTACTTGCCGGCGGGTGACAGGTCGGGTGACAGGCCGTGCGGCGCGTCGGGTGACGGATCGCCGCCCGTCGACGCCGGCCGCAGAACTGAGCTCATGAGTCTGGTCCCTCTCGTCCGGCGGACCGCCCGCCCCAGGGGCGGTCCGGCTCTGAATCCGGTTCGAAAGGGGGGTTCTCACCCCACGGCGCGACGGCATGGACCCCCGTGCGTGCCAGGTGAGCTGGCAAAGCCCGTCGACGCCGACGAAAGAGACGGCGGCCGACCGCGCGGCACGGCCCGGCCACCGAAGCGGTCGCCGGGCACGGCACCCCCCTACCGCGCCTCCCGCCCCGGTGCGCCGCGGCCTCGAGCCCTCCCCTGGGCCGCTTGCCGACGTACCGACGCGGGAGATGTATGACGGTATTGACGATTGAACCCGTATGGCAAGACCTGCCAGCAGGTCTCACGTTTTTGACGGTTTGACCGGGCATCAATGTGGCGCAGCGCGCGACGGAGCGTCAAGGGCGCACTGACGTGCCCGCTGACTACCGTCCGACTTTGAACGACTGTCAGCCAATTGTTGGCATGGACACTTCCAGTCAACGCGCGTAGCTGCTACCACGGTTGTGGCAGAGATCCTGCTAAAGGAGGTTCCATGAGACGCTTCCGACTTGTCGGCTTCCTGAGTTCAGTCCTCCTCGCCGCCGGCGCCGCCCTCACCGGGGCCGCGACCGCCCAGGCGGCCCAACCCGCCGCAGCCGACGGCTATGTGGCCCTCGGCGACTCCTACTCCTCCGGGGTCGGAGCGGGCAGCTACATCAGCTCCAGCGGCGACTGCAAGCGCAGCACGAAGGCCCACCCGTACCTGTGGGCGGCCGCCCACTCACCCTCGACGTTCGACTTCACCGCCTGCTCCGGCGCCCGTACGGGTGATGTTCTCGCCGGACAGCTGGGCCCGCTCAACTCCGCCACCGGCCTCGTCTCGATCAGCATCGGGGGCAACGACGCGGGCTTCGCCGACGTCATGACGACGTGTGTGCTCCAGTCCGACAGCTCCTGCCTGTCGCGGATCGCCACCGCCGAGGCGTACGTCGACTCGACGCTGCCCGGCAAGCTCGACGGCGTCTACTCGGCGATCCGCAGCAAGGCACCCAACGCCCACGTGGTCGTCATCGGCTACCCGCGCTTCTACAAGCTCGGCACCACCTGCCTCGGCCTGTCCGAGACCAAGCGGAAGGCGATCAACAACGCCTCCGACCACCTCGACACCGTCATCGCCCAGCGCGTCGCCGCCCACGGCTTCACCTTCGGCGACGTCCGCACCACCTTCACCGGTCACGAGCTGTGCTCCGGCAGCGCCTGGCTGCACAGCGTCAACTGGCTGAACATCGGCGAGTCGTACCACCCCACCGCGGCCGGACAGTCCGGCGGCTACCTCCCGGTCCTCAACGGCGCGGCCTGACCCGAAGCGGTCCTCAACGGCGCGGCCTGACCCGAAGCGGAAAGGAGAAGTAGCAGAAGCGGCAGAAGCAGAAGGAGAGGAGGTGGAGGCCCCGTCCGTCGGGGTCTCCGCCTCCGTCCCGGTCCCGCGGGCCGCCGAGAACGTCACCGCGTCCGACGTGGCCCGCACCGGAGTCCGCACCTCCACGCGGACGGCGCTCTCGAACGCGCCGCGGTCGTCGTGGGCCGTCACCACCACGGTGTCCCCGAAGCGGCTCAGCCGAGTACGGACGCGGCCCCCCTGAACACCAACCCGGCCCCGACGAGCACGACCACGAACGCCGACCCGAGCGGAGTGGTCCGGCGCACCAGACCGGCCAGCCGGCCGGAGGTCCACCGCGGGCGCCGTCGCAGCAGACGGTTCACACCGCGGCCGAGCCGGACGACGGCGACACCGGCGGCGGTGAGGGTGAGGGCGAGCCCGACGCCGTAGGCGACCACGAGGAGCAGTCCGAACCAGGCCTGGCCGAGGGCCGCGGCACCGACGAGCACCACCACGGCGGACGGGCTGGGCACGAGCCCGCCGGCGAAGCCGAGGAGGATCGTGCCGCGGAGGGTGGGGGCGGTGGGGTGGACGTGGGTGTGCGGGCCGTGGTCATGAGGGCGGTTGTGGTCATGATCGTGGCCGTGGCCGTGGTGGCGACCGTGGGCATGGCCTGGCGCAAGGGCCTGGCCCCGGCCGCGGAGCGCGCGGCGTACGAGGCTCGCGCCCGCCAGCGTCACGAGGACACCGCCGGCGACGCCGAGCCAGGCCACGACCGAGGGCGCGGCCGCCGAACCCGCGGTGACCAGGAGACCGAGGGCGACCACGCCCAGGGTGTGCGTGACCGTCACCGAGGCCGCCATCGGCAGGACGTCCTTCAGTCCCGCCCCGCCGCCCCGGGCGGCCGCCGTCGCCGCCATCAGCGTCTTGCCGTGGCCCGGTGCGAGCGCGTGCGCCGCACCGAGGGCGACCGCGACGAGGAGGGCCAGACCGGCGAAGCCGAGGGTGAGATCGTGCCGGGCGACCAGGGAGTCCAGGGCACGGGTCCACCGGTCCGCGCCGCGGGGCAGCACCGAGGCGGCGGGTGCGTCCTGCCGCTCCCGGTCCAGCGCGGGGCCGCCGGGCCGCAACCGCAGCGACGCGCCGGACGTGTCGGCCGGGGAGGAAAGCAACTCCTCGGGATACCGCGTCAGTTCGCGCGAGGCCGAGTCCGTCGGGACGTCCGACGCGGTGAGCGTCGTACGGTCGCCGCGCGCCGTGATCTCCCGCCAGCCGGGCCCCGACGAGGCACCGGCGGCCCGGAAACCGACCTCCGCGGGGCCCGGCTCGGGCAGCGGAGCGGTGAGCCGGCACTCCAGGCGCACGGTGTCGAGCCCGGCCTGCCCGGGCCGCACGCGTGCGCCACTGCGCCGGGCGGTGAGGGTGACCCTACGGCCGTCCACGGTGAGCCGGCTGCCCCGGGCCGCACCCTCGCAGCGCCGCCGGGCCCACTCGGCCGGCCCGAGCCGGTCGAGGTCCGGGCCCGCCTGGGTCGCCGGGATCTCGGCGAGGTCCTCGACGTGGACGACGCGCAGTTCGCCGGGGGCGACGACCAGACCGTCGTAGCGGTTGACGGTGAAGTTGCCGAGCGGATGCGCGTCCGCGCCGGCCGAGGCGAGCAGGACCAGGGCGCAGGCGCCGGTGAAGAGGGCGGCGCCCCGCGCGAGGAGACGGCGCGGGTTCAACGGGCCGCCCCCATGTCCCCGAGTGCCGTACGGGCCTCGCGGGCGCCGAGGGGGGAGAAGCCGGGGTTGAGGTCCAGGGCCGCCGCGAGGTGGCGGCGTGCGTCCGGCTCCCGCCCCACGGCCCGCTCGATCATGCCCAGGTGGTGGAGGAACGAGGCGTCGCGGTAGCCCGTGGCGGTGGCCCGGCGGGCGTACGGCAGCGCCTCCTCGTCGCGGCCGTTCACGTGCAGCGCCCAGGCCAGGGCGGCCGCGGTGTGCACGGTGCGGCGGCGGTCCCACTCGGCGCGGGCCGCACGCAGCGCCGCCTCCCGGTCACCGTGGTCGGCGGCGGCCAGGGCGGTGTCCAGGTCTACCTCGACGCCGCCGGACCGGGCGAGCGCCGTCCACGCGTCGACGAGGGCGTACTGCTCCCGGGCCTTCGCTTCCTCGCCCCCCGCCTCGTACAGCTCGCCGAGCGCGACGAGCGGACCGGGCAGCGGGGCACGGGCGACGACCTCCTCGAGGTCCCCGACCGCGCCGTCCCGGTCACCGCTGGCGGCCCTGGCCCGGCCACGGCCCTCCAGCGCGGGCAGATACGCGTCGTCGGCGGCCAGGGCCCGGCCGAAGTGGCGCAGGGCCGCCGGGTAGTCCCCCTGGTTCCAGGAGAGCCGGCCCAACTGGGTGGCGACGTACGCCACGTCACCCGGCGTGGAGGCGGCGGCGAGCGCGTGCTGGAGCACCCGGCGTGCGCTGTCCACCTCGCCGCGCAGCTCCCGGACGTACGCGTACCGCGTGAAGACCGGGACGCCCGGACGCTTGGTGTCCGCGGTGTCGGCGGCCCGTGCCGCCTCGTCGTAACGGCCGAGTTCGACCAGGGCATCGACGCGGGAGCACAGGGCGCGCTCGTTGTACGGATTCGCCTCCAGGGCCCGGTCCGCGTACGTCAGGGCGTCCGCGAAGCCGTGGCGGGCGGCGGCGAGCGCGGCCCGGCCGGCGAGTGCCTGGTCGTTGCCGGGCTTCAGGCCGAGGGAGCGTTGCAGGGCCCGCTCGGCCCCGGGATAACGCGAGGGGTCGCCGCCGGTACGGGCCTGCTCGACCAGGGCCAGCCCCAGGGCCGCCCAGCCGCCGAAGTCCCGCGGCTGCGCCCGGAGCCTGGCCTGCAACGCCGGTACCCCCAGGTCAGGGACGGCGCCGTTCGCCCTTCCCGGCCCGCCCCGCGGCACACCGGCCGTCGGGACACCCCCGCCCGCCCGCGACCCGTCGACCGCGACGGCCCCCGCGCCGACGGCGACGGCCAGCAGCACGGCGCATCCGACCACCCGGGGCCACGGGCGACGCCGCGCCGGCGTCGGGGACCGGCGCTCGGCGGGCGGTGGAGTGCCGGCCGGGCCGGGCGGTTCGAGCTGTGGCCTGGTGTCGTCGCTGCGCGCGGACATGCCTCTCCTCAACGGGTGTCGAGCGGTGTACGGGTGGTGGAAGCGAAGACGGGCGCGGACGGCGCGGTCCGCCGCGGGGGAGGGACAGGGAGCGGGCCGCGCCAGTCGGTGCGGGCCGTCAGTAGGCGCGGCCCCGCATGCGCCGCCACCAGGCGACGGCCCCGCCGATCAGCAGGATGCCGACGGCCCCGGCGCCCACGGAGGCGGCGATGAGGGTCGTGTCGTCCGAGCCGGCCGGGCGCAGCGCGTCGCCCAGTTGGTTGCGTACGTCGTTGCCCTCGCCCGTGCCGTCGGCGAGCGGGCCCCGCGAGCCCTCCGTGGGGTTCGCCACGTACGGGAAGGCGTGCCCGAACTCCTTGTCGTTGGCGTCGACCGCGTCGCCCAGGTCGTTCGCGGCACCGACCAGCTCACCGTCGACGACCTGGAGGGCGGCGTCGACCACGTCGTCGGTCAGCCGGCGCCCGTTGGGGAAGCCCGCGTTGTCGCCGTCGAGGACGCCGAGGCGCTTCGGCTCGGCCGCCGGTTCGACCGACGTGTTCAGGCGCAGCTGCTCCGAGGGGGTCACGTGGGGCGGCTGGTTGAGGTCCTCGACGCCCTTGAGGAACACGTCGACGAGGTCG
This sequence comes from Streptomyces sp. NPDC048392, assembly GCF_043200575.1. NCBI lineage: Bacteria > Bacillati > Actinomycetota > Actinomycetes > Kitasatosporales > Streptomycetaceae > Streptomyces > Streptomyces sp. NPDC048392. Next base: position 359,177 of record NZ_JBICYB010000003.1, on the reverse strand, counting down.
TCGCGCGGCTCGGCGGGCGCCTTGATGTCGTAGATCGCCTCAATGAGCCTCGGCAGCTCCGGGTTGGTGACGTTCGCCAGGAACTGCGCGTCGTCCGCCGGCACGGAGGCGTTGAACGTGTCCTTGGCCGCGATCGGGTTGACGACCTCGTTCACCAGCGGGTTGCCGAGCCGCGACACCTGAGCGAACTCCCCCTGCGCGTTCTCGCGCCGCGTCGTCGACCAGATGCCCACCACCGGCTGTTCGGCCGATTCCACGATCATGTCGGTCGGGACCTGGAGGGCGATCGAGTTGACGTTGTAGCCCTTGAGGGTGTCGTTGCCGACCTCGGACAGGTTCCCGCCGTACAGCAGGTCGAAGACGCGCAGGTCGAGGAAGAACGGGTCGTCGGCCTGCCCGGCGAACGTCTGTGCCCCGCCCGCGATGCGGTGGACCGCCTGGTCGCGCAGCGCCCCGTAGTCCGGCATCGACGCCCTGCCCACGTTCGACGGCGCCACCGGCACGTCGTGGGCGATCGTCTTCCGGGACGCCTCCTCGCCGCCGTGCAGCTTGATCAGCTCCACGTCGTAGGTCTGCGTGATGTTGAGGTCCGGGTCGTCGAGGCTGGTGACGGGGCCGGTGTTGTACAGGAACGTCCTGTCGTTCTTCGTGTGCGTGGTGAACGTGTACCGGAACAGCAGGTCGCCCTGCGCGTCGCCGTCGTTGTCGATGTTCAGGTCGTACTGGGCGTCCTCGGCGAACGTGAAGAAGTTCGGCCCGCCGGCCGGTTCCTCGAACGGGATCCAGTTGGCGACGAGTGTCGTGGTGTCCGGCCGGTCCGGGCTCACGAAGGCGTACAGATCCGTGTTGTCGTACTGCGGGGTACCCGATATCAGAGGTGCTTCCCGGTGGCTGGAGGCGGACGCCGCCCCCGGTTCCAGCGCGAGCCCGCCGACGGCCGCGAGCCCGCCGGCGGCCAGCGCGCCGCAGATCAGTGTGGCGACGCGCCGGCGCCCCGCGCCCCCGCTTTTGGAGATGGGTGGTGTCATGCCGTCCGTCCTCTGTGCCGATGTGCCGACTTTCCTGACGCACCGGTGTTCGGAGCGCCCCCACGACCGGATTGGTCGGACCCGGTAATCCGATTCGGTGCCCGGCCGACTGGCGTTTTCGGCCCGCCCGTCCGTACCCCCTGCGGAGGGTGCCGTCGCGCGCCCGGGGGTGACGTCGACGGGCCGGGCACGGTCCGCGGGAGAGGGGGACCGGGTGGAGGCGGACAAGTTGCTGATGCTCGTGGCGGACGGCGACCAGAGGGCCTTCGAGGAGCTGTACGGGCTGGTGTCGGGCCCGGTGTTCGGGCTCGTGCGGCGTGTGTTGCGCGACCCGGCCCAGTCGGAGGAGGTGGCGCAGGAGGTGCTCCTCGAACTCTGGCGCTCCGCGGCGCGGTTCGACCCGCGGCGGGGAACCGCGCTGTCGTGGATCCTCACCGTCGCCCACCGCCGCGCCGTCGACCGGGTGCGCAGCGCCCGCGCGGCCGGCGAACGCGAACGGCGCGAGGCCCGCCGCGCCCACCACCCCGCCTTCGACCAGGTCGCCGAGGAGGTCGAGGCGGGACTCGAACGCGAGTGGGTGCGGCGCTGTCTGGACCGTCTGACCGCGCTGCAGCGCCAGTCGGTCACCCTCGCCTACTACGACGGCTACACCTACCGGGAGGTGGCCGAGCGCCTCTCCCTCCCGCTGGGCACGGTGAAGACCAGGATGAGAGACGGCCTCAACCGCCTGCGCGACTGCCTGGGCGGTGTCGCGTGAGCCTCCTCGGCCGGCTGCCGCGCCGCGGCGCGCTCCACTCCCTCGCCGCCCCCTACGCCCTGGACGCCCTCGACGGCGCCGAACGGGTCCGCTTCGAGCGGCACCTGAAGGGGTGCGCCCGCTGTGCCGCCGAGGTGCGGGCGCTGTCCGAGGACGCCGTCCGGCTGGCCTGGTCCACGGCCGCCCCGGCCCCGCCCGCCCTGCGCGACCGGGTCCTGGCCGCCGTGCGGACCACCGCGCAGGAGCCCGGACCCGGAAGCGGACCCGCCCTTCGGCTGCCCGCCCACGTGTGGGGCGGCCGGCCACCGGCCGAGCGCTCCCGCGCCTCCCGGCCGCGCCCCCTGCTGGTGCCGTTCGCCACGGTGACGGCCGCCGCGGCGCTCGTGGTCGCCTCGCTCTTCGCCGTGCAGGCGAACCGCACCCAGGCGGAACTGGACACCGCACGGGACCGGGCACGTGAGATCGCCCACGTTCTCGCGGCTCCGGACGCCCGTGCGACCAGTGGTGCGGACGACCGGGGCCGCGGTATCGGCGTGGTCGCGTCCGCGTCCGAGGGCCGGGCGGTGGTCACCCTGAGCGGGTACGGCGAACCGTCGGGCGGCCGCGTGCGCCAGCTGTGGTCGATGCGCCCCGGCGCCGGACCGCGCTCCCTGGGGCTCTTCGACGGCGACACTCCCCTGATCGTGTCCGGCCTGGGCCGCTCCGTCACGTCACTGGCGGTGACGGTCGAACCCGACGGCGGGTCGCCTCGCCCGACGAGCAGGCCGGTTGTCCAACTCACCCTGGAATCTGTCGGATTCGGAGAGTAATCGTCAACCCCCTTACGGGGAAGGTGAATCCTGTGACCGCGATACACGCATGCCGTACCGGGGCGATAGGGTTACCCTGCCCGGGCCGGGTGGACTCGTACGGGTGGGGAGTGACATGGAACAGATAACGGTGCGCAGCAGGGCAAGGGTCCCTGCGATCACGTGCGGTAGCAGCGCGACCAGCTCGCGCCTCGACCGTCATCTCGCGGTGCTCGGAGGGCCCGCCCTCCCGCAGCGGGAGACCGTGGAGGCGACGTCGCTGATGCGTGAGCTGACCGCGCGTGAGCCCGCGCACAAGCGCAGCAGCAGGGGCGCCAGGGTGCGCCGGGTCTCGCTGTTCGCGCCACTGCGTCGACTGCGCCGCTCACTGTTCGGCGGCAACTGAGGCCCCCACCCCGGCGGTCACACCTCCCGGCGCGGCGCCGCGGCACTCGTCCGTCATCCCCACGGCACGCAGCGGCGCCCTGGTGTGCTCCCGGGCGCGGGCGGTTTGCCGGTACGACAACCGACCCGGTCCCCGGTACGACCGACTCCGTACACCCGTCCCGTACGCGTTTCCCGCGTTCCCGTCCCGCCGTCTCCCCACCGGTGATGACGTCCTCCGGCTCGTTCAGCGATCGCCGTGCGCGCACCGGCGCACGGCTGAGCGGGACGAACGCCGCCGGCAGCACCGGGCACCGGGTCGGCGACCGGGTGGCCGTACGCGGGGGGGGCCGGGCCCGCGGCCGGTGGGCCTACGGGTCACAGCAGCGCCAGCTGACCCTCCGGCCCCTCCTCCCGGCCGTCCAGGACGGAGGCCGGCCGGCGGGCCGAAGCCGGCACCGGCAGGACCCCCGCCTCGCGCAGCTCGCCCGCGGTGATCTCGTTCCCCACCGTCAAATCCCGACACAGGTCCCGCACTTCGGCGAGCAGCGCGAGGACCGTGATCAGCTCCAGCAGTTCGGACGTCCAGGCCTGCGGCCAGCCGGCCGGCCGGATCGCCGTCAGCGTGCCCGGCTCGCCCTCGGCCGTGCGGGCCGCGAACCACTGCTCGAGCACCCGGACCCCGCCCGTCTCGAAGTCCCAGGCCCCGGGCGGCACCGGGGAGACGCGCCCCTCGTCCAGGAACAGGGCCTCCTCGTCCCGGTCGTAGCGCAGGGTCAGCGGACGCGGGGGCAGCGGGGCGCGGACGTACGGGCGGCGGCCGCCGGGCAGCCTGGGGCGCTCACCGTCGCGGCGCATCAGCCACAGGGCGCGCCGGCCCCACTCGACCCCGCGCTCCCACAGCGCCGGGTCGGCGGTGAGCGGTACCAGCGAGCCGGGCCGCACCGCCGCCACCGACCAGGCGAGGACGTCCACCGGTTCGGGGCGCCTGCCGAGGCGGACGGCCAGATGGTCCAGGAGGCCCGGAGCGAGGTTGGGCTCCGTGCCGCCGGGGCGGCGGTACAGGGGACGGACCCGGGCGGGGCCGAACAGCGGCAGCAGCGCGGTCGCGATCAGCAGCGGCGGGCCGGCGGCGCCGGCCGCCTCCACGACGAACACCTGCCGCTCGTCCGCCACCCGCCACAGCTCCGGACGGGCCGCGTCGATCAGCCGGTGGTCGGGAATCAGCCACTGCTCGTCGAACGGCGCCCGCAGCACGCGGACCGGCTCGGGACAGGGCCCCGAGGCGCGCGCCAGCCGCCCGGTGCCCCCGGCACCGCCCGGCAGCCGCCCGACCGCCGAATAAGGCGTGCGCGAGCGGGTCGGCCCGAACAGCGCCGCGCGGTCGGGTCCCTCGGCCTTCACCAGGGCGTCCCAGCGGGCCTTCAGGGATGCCGCGTCGGGGGCCGCCGGCCACCCCCGGCCGAGCCGCGGCGGTGCGACGGACCACGGCATGAGGTCCGCCAGCGGCGGAGCGTCGTCGTGCGTCACGCCGGGCATCGTACGACGGGGCGCCGCGGCCTCACGTGGCATCCAGGGTGACCGTGAAGGAGAAGCGGTCGCCGCGGTAGTGGATGACGGCCACGTCCAGCACCCGGCCGGCGGTGTCGTAGGTGACGCCCGTGTAGTGGAGGATCGGGCTGAGCAGCGGGACTCGGAGCAGCCGAGCCGTCTCCGGGTCCGCGAGCCGGGCCTCGACGGTGTCCGTGATCCGGCTGATGGCCATGCCCACCACGTCCCGCAGCACCTTCGTCATGGGCCACCGGGCGAGGTCGTCCACGTCGATGCGCTCGGCCAGCTCGGGACGGACGTAGTTGCGGGCGTGGTTGGTCGGCTCGCCCGTCTTCTCGTCGCAGCGCAGCCGGTGGTACGTGCCGACCTCCGTCAGGTGCGGGAAGCAGTCGGCGAGTTCGGACGGCACGGGACCGGGGCCGTGGCCCAGCAGCTCCGCCTTCATGCCGGACTGCTGTGCCACGATCGCGTCCACCGAGCCGAGCAGCCGCACCGGGGACCCCCGTCGCGCGTGCGGCTCGATGAACGTGCCCCGCCGGCGGTGACGGGTGATCAGCCCTTCGTCCTCCAGCTCCTTCAGCGCCTGCCGCATGGTCAGCACACTCACCCCGTAGTGACCGGCCAACTGCTCCTCGGTGGGCAGGCGCAGCGGATCCCGGGGCGAGCGGCCGAGTATCGAGGCGCGCAGCGACTGCGACACCTGGTACCAGAGCGGCAGCTTGCGGTTCAGGACGATGGAGTCCGGGGCGAAGGAGGTCACGGGCCATCCGTACCGGTAGGAAATCCTCAGTGCAAGGGGCGGAAGTGACGCTCCAGGCCCCGCCAGACGTCGTCGTACCGCGCCTGCAGGTGTTCGGCGCGGGCCGCCTGGGGGGTGAGGGTCACCGGCCACCGCGTCTCGAACATGAACGCCAGTCCGTCGTCGACCCGCTGCGGCTTCAGCTCGGCGGCGCTCGCCCGGTCGAAGGTCTCCCGGTCCGGGCCGTGCGCCGACATCATGTTGTGCAGGGAGCCGCCGCCCGGCACGAAGCCGTCCGCCTTCGCGTCGTAGGCGCCCTCGATCAGGCCCATGTACTCGCTCATGACGTTCCGGTGGAAGTACGGGGGGCGGAAGGTGTCCTCGCCCACCAGCCAGCGCGGCGCGAAGACCACGAAGTCGACGCCCGCGAGGCCGGGGGTGTCCGACGGGGAGGTGAGCACGGTGAAGATCGACGGGTCCGGGTGGTCGTACGAGATGGTGCCGATGACGTTGAAACGGCGCAGGTCGTAGACGTACGGCACATGGTTGCCGTGCCAGGCGACGACGTCGAGCGGAGAGTGGCCGTACTCGGCGGTCCAGAGGTTGCCGCAGAACTTGTTGACCACCTCGACCGGGCCCGTCGTGGCCTCGTCGTCCTCGTAGGCGGCGACCGGCGCGCGGAAGTCCCGTGCGTTGGCCAGGCCGTTGGCACCGATCGGGCCGAGGTCGGGAAGCTGGAAGGGGGCGCCGTAGTTCTCGCAGACGTAACCGCGGGCGTCCTCGCCCAGCAGCTCCACGCGGAAGCGGACCCCGCGCGGGATCAACGCCACATGACCCGGCTTGGCGTGCAACAGCCCGAACTCGGTGCGCAGCAGCAGGCCGCCGCGCTCCGGGACGATCAGCAGCTCGCCGTCGGCGTCGCTGAAGACGCGCTCCATGGAGGCCGTCGCGTGGTAAAGGTGCACGGCCATGCCGGTGCGCTGGGCCGCGTCGCCGTTGCCGCCGAGTGTCCACAGCCCCGCGACGAAGTCCGTGCCGGCCCCGGGCTCGGGCAGCGGGTCCCACCGCAGCCGGTTCGGGTCCGGCACGGCCTGGTTGAAGGGCGCCGTGCGGATCGCGCCGTTGCCCGCGCGGGTGAACGCCGGGTGGGCGGCCGAGGGGCGGATCCGGTACAGCCACGAGCGGCGGTTGCGCGCCCGCGGTTCCGTGAACGCCGTGCCGCTCAGCTGCTCCGCGTACAGGCCCAGGGGTGCCCGCTGCGGCGAGTTCCGGCCCTCGGGCAGGGCGCCCGCGACGGCCTCCGAGCTGTGCTCGTTGCCGAAACCGGACAGATAGGCCAGCCCCTCCGCGGTCTTCCGCGCGTCCCCGCTCATTGATCGCTCCCTCACAGCACGATTCCCACCCGATTCCTATGGGACACCGTAGGATTGCGGTTTCCCGGGCGCAAGAGGCCGTAAGAGGACTTCCCCGCTCCGCACGGCTTCGCCCCGCTCGTTCCGCTTCGTCCCGGCCGTCCGCCGCGAGGATGACCTGAACCGGACCCCCGGGGGATCCGGACCGTCGGACCGGTGTTCTAGTCTCACGTCATGTCGTGGACGCGGGGAGTGCTCGCCGTGCTCGCGGTCTGTGTCCTGCTGCTGACGGGATCCGCGGGCTGCGGCTCCGGTGACGGGAGGGAACCGGAGGCCGGTGGTTCGGCCACTCCGGTGGGCGAGCTGCTCGACGCCACCGACGAGGAGGGCCGGCGCTATCGCGAGGTGGACGCCGAGCAGGCGCCCGAGGCCGGGATCGAGGTGCAGCCCGAGGCCGACGACAGCTGGGACGTGCGCCTGACCGTCCGCGGCTTCAGGTTCTCGCCGGCCGGTACGGAGGCGAAGGCGGTGGCCGGTCGCGGCGTCGCACGCCTCTTCCTCGACGGCGACCTCCTCACCCCCCTGCGCGGTCCGCGATACCGCCTCGCCGCCGGCCTGGTCCCGCGCGGCACGCACCAGCTCACGGTCCGCCTGTACGCCGACGACGACACCGTCTGGGCCGTCGACGGCAAGCCCGTCGAGTCCACGGCGGACATCACGGCATCGGACGCGGAGCCGACCGGGTCGACGCGGCCCGAGGAGACCGGGGGCCGGACGGTCACCGAACCGGCGGCGGACCGGTGAGCACGGCCGCCTTCCTCCCGCGCCGCCCCGGGGGCCCGGGAGGCGCCCTGCGCCGTACCGGAGGTCGCGGTTCACCCGGCCGGGCCGGGAGGGCATCATGAGGACCGTGTCCCACGCGACCCCGCTCCGCCGCGCCCCCGTGCAGCGGCGCAGCGCCGAACGGCTGACCCGGATCCTCGACGCCTGCGCCGACCTGCTCGACGAGGTCGGCTACGACGCCCTGAGCACCCGGGCCGTGGCGCTGCGCGCGGACGTCCCCATCGGATCGGTGTACCGCTTCTTCGGCAACAAGCGGCAGATGGCCGACGCCCTGGCCCAGCGCAACCTGGAGCGCTACGCGGAGCGCGTGACCGAACGGCTGACGGCGGCGGGCGACGGCGGCTGGCGCGGTGCGCTGGACGCCGTGCTCGACGAGTACCTGGCGATGAAGCGGACCGCGCCGGGCTTCTCCCTGATCGACTTCGGCAACCAGATCCCGGTGGGCGACCGGCACGCCGTTCCCAACCACCGCGTCGCCGAGCGGCTCACCGAGCTGCTCTCCGGATACCTGGGCCGTCGTCCCGACGACGATCTGCGCCGCACCTTCCTCGTCGCCGTGGAGACCGCCGACACCCTCGTGCAGCTCGCCTTCCGGGTCGCGCCGAACGGGGACGAGAAGATCATCGAGGAGGCCCGGGAGCTGCTGCGGGCCTATCTGGGGCGCGTGCTGGACTGACCGTCCGGTGCCGTCCGGTGCCGTACGGCCGTCGGCGCGGAGCGACGGCCGTACCGGCGAATCAGGCGCCCGTTCCCGCGAACCCTCCCCAACATGCCTACCGGTCGGTATGCTCCCGGGCAGAGAGCGCCACCGCCGCCTTCCGGGAGGACCCGTGTCCCGCACCGCCCTGCGTATCTGCCCCCTGTGCGAGGCCACCTGCGGCCTGGCGCTCACCGTCGACGGCACCACGGTCACCGCCGCGCGCGGCGACCGCGACGACGTCTTCAGCCGCGGCTTCATCTGCCCCAAGGGTGCCTCCTTCGGAGCCGTCGACTCCGACCCCGACCGGCTGCGCACCCCCCTGGTGCGCAGGGACGGCGTACTGCGCGAGGCCACCTGGGAGGAGGCGTTCGACGCGGTCGCCGCCGGCGTCCGGCCCCTCGTCGAGCGGTACGGGCCGCACTCCGTCGGCGTCGTCCTCGGCAACCCGAACGTCCACACCGTGGCCGGCGCCCTCTACCCCAACGTCCTGCTCGGCGCCCTGGGTACCCGCAGCCTCTTCACCGCCTCCACACTCGACCAGATGCCCAAACACGTCTCCAGCGGACTGCTCTTCGGTGACGCCAACGCCATCCCGGTGCCCGACCTCGACCGCACCGATCACCTCCTGCTCATCGGCGCCAACCCGCTGGAGTCCAACGGCAGTCTGTGCACCGCCCCCGACTTCCCCGGCCGGCTCAAGGCGCTCAGGGCCCGCGGCGGCACCCTCACCGTCATCGACCCGCGCCGCACCCGCACCGCCAAGCTCGCCGACCGGCACGTGGCGATCCGCCCCGGCACCGACGCGCTGCTGCTGGCCGCGATCGCCCACGTGCTCTACGAAGAGGACCTGGCCGACCTCGGCGCCCTCGCCCCGCACGTCGAGGGGGCCGGTGAAGTCAGGGACGCCGTACGCGACTTCACCCCCGAGTCCGTCGCCGACGCCTGCGACGTGGACGCCGACGTCACACGCGCCCTCGCCCGCGAACTCGCCGCCGCCCCCACCGCCGCCGTCTACGGCCGCATCGGCAGCTGCACCGTCCCGCACGGCACCCTCGCCAGCTGGCTCGTGGACGTCCTCAACATCCTCACCGGCAACCTCGACCGGCCAGGCGGCGCGCTCTTCCCGCAGGCCGCCACCGACCGGACCCCGCGCCCCGCCGGACCCGGCCGCGGGTTCGCACTCGGCCGCTGGCACTCGCGGGTGAGCGGACACCCCGAGGCGAAGGGCGAACTGCCCCTTGCCGCCCTCGCCGAGGAGATCGACACCGCCACCGGCGAGGGCCAGCCCGTCCGCGCGCTGCTCACGGTCGCCGCCAACCCCGTGCTGTCCGCACCCGACGGCGACCGGCTCGACAAGGCGCTGGACTCCCTCGACTTCATGGTGAGCGTCGACCCCTACCTCAACGAGACCTCGCGCCACGCCCACGTCGTCCTGCCGCCGCCCCCGCCCGCGCAGAGCCCGCACCACGACTTCGCCTTCAACACGCTCGCCGTGCGCAACCAGGTCCGCTACACCCGCCCCGCCGTCCCGCTGGAGCCCGGCCGGATGGCCGAGACGGAGATCCTCGCCCGGCTGACCCTGGCCGTCACCGGCACCCACGGCGCCGACCCGGCCGCCGTCGACGCCATGGTGATCGAGCAGACGCTCGCCAAGGCCGTGAGGGAACCGCACTCACCCGTGCACGGCCGCGACCCCGGCGAACTGACCGCGCGGCTCACCGGCGAGGACGGCCCCGAGCGGCGGCTCGACCTGATGCTGCGCCTCGGCCCCTACGGCGACGGCTTCGGGGCCCGACCGGACGGGCTGACCCTGGAGCGTCTCCTCGCCCACCCGCACGGCATCGACCTCGGCCCGCTGGGCCCACGCCTGCCCCAGCCGCTGAAGACCCGCAGCGGCAAGGTGGAACTGCTGCCGGGGCCGATCGCCGGCGACCTGCCGCGCCTGAGGCAGGTCCTGGCCGGACGCCCGGCCGGACTCGTCCTCGTCGGCCGCCGCCACCTGCGGTCCAACAACAGCTGGATGCACAACGTCCCGGCCCTCACCGGCGGCTCCAACCGCTGCACCCTGCACCTGCATCCCGAGGATGCCGAACGGCTGGGCGTGCGCAGCGGAGCGGCCGTGCGGGTGAAGGGCGCCGGGGGAGAGGTGACCGCGCCCGCCGAGGTCACCGACACCGTCCGGCCCGGGGTGGTCAGCCTCCCGCACGGCTGGGGCCACGACCGGCCCGGCACCCGCATGAGCCACGCCGCCACCGAGCCCGGCGTCAACGTCAACCAGCTCCTCGACGGCAGCATGCTCGACCCGCTGTCGGGCAACGCCGTCCTCAACGGCGTACCCGTCGAACTGACCCCACTGACCGGCGCAAAGCGCGCTCCACGGCCCTCGCCCTGCGCCTGACCGGCAACCGCCTCGGCCAGGTCGCCGCACCCGCCGCCGCAGGCCTGATCGCGGGCGTCGCGGGCGTGGCCGCGCCCTTCGTGACGCTCGGGGTGCTGCTCCTGCTCTCCTCGGGCGTCGCCCTGCGCTCCCCGTCGGCCGGTGCGGCCGACGGGCGGCGTGCGTCGGCCGGGCAGGATGGCACGGACCGGGCCGGGGAGAGCCGGCCGTGCTTGAAAGAGAGGGGACGAGCATGATCCTGGTCCTTCCGTCCGCGGTCCTGCTCCTCGTGGTCGGCGGCTGTGCCTGCGTCGTGTGGGCGGCCCGCGGCGGCCCGCGCTGGGTGCGGGGGGTGTCACGGGCGACGCTCCTGGCGAGTGAACTGGTGCGCGCGTCCGGCCGTTCCGGCGGGAGCCGCAACGGGAGCGGTGCCGGGGACGACTGAGGGAATCCCGCCGTCCGCTGTCTCACCAGTCGGACGGTCGGAGGGCGATCCGGTCCGGCGTCTTCCCCCGGCCGGGCACTGTCCGTTAACTTCCGTGACTCACACGCCCCGTACGACCCGTACGAGGGCGTCCGACCGCGGAACAGCAGCGCTTCAGTGAGCCCCCGGGGGCACCTCCATGACACGCGCCATCTCCCTGCACGACGTGAGCAAGACCTACGCGCGAGGCGTCCGCGTGGTGGACCGGCTGTCGCTGGACGTCACGCCCGGCGAGTTCCTGGTCCTGCTCGGGCCCTCCGGCTGCGGCAAGTCGACCGTACTGCGCATGATCGCCGGGCTGGAGGAGATCACCGAGGGCGCGCTGATGCTGGACGGCGCGTACGCCAACGACCTGCTCCCCGCCGAGCGGCGCATGGCGATGGTCTTCCAGAACTTCGCCCTGTACCCCAACATGACGACCCGTGGGAACATCGGCTTCCCGCTGCGCGTCGAGGACCCGCAGACCGACCCCGCCCCCCGCGTGGACGCCACCGCGCGGATGCTGGGCATCGCGGACCTCCTGGACCGCTTCCCCGCCCAGCTCTCCGGCGGCGAACGCCAGCGTGTCGCCATGGGGCGGGCCATTTCCCGCCGCCCCACCGCCTTCCTCATGGACGAGCCGCTGTCCAACCTCGACGCCAAGCTCCGCAACCACCTGCGCGCCGAGATCACCAGGCTGACCCGGGAGCTGGGCGTCACCACGATCTACGTCACCCACGACCAGTCGGAGGCCATGTCCCTGGGCGACCGGGTCGCCGTCCTGCGCGGCGGGGTCCTCCAGCAGGTGGACACCCCGCGCGCCGTGTACGCGCTGCCGCGCAACGTCTTCGTCGCTGCCTTCATCGGCACCCCGCGCATCAACCTGCTGCGCGGCCTCGTGCGCGCCCCGCTCGACGGGGCGATGACCATCAGCCTGGGCAAGCAGTTCCTGCGCCTGCCCGAACCGCTCTCCCTGGACCACCAGTTGCTCCGCGTCCAGCAGGGCCGCGAGGTGATCGTGGGCCTGCGTTCGGAGGCCGTCCGGATCGCGAAACCCTCGTCCGCCCGCCCCGGCGAGGTGCTGCTCACCGGGCTCGTGGAGCACGTCGAGTTCCAGGGCCACGAGGTCCTCGTGCACTTCAACACCGGTTCGCGGCCGGCCGTCGTAACCGACCTGGAGGCGCCGCGCGCCACCACCCGCCCGGAACGGCGGCGCCGCCGCGACGGCACGGTCCTGGACCGGCTGAAGGAGCGGGCCGGTGCCCTGCGTGCCGGACCGGTGGTCGTCATGGACGAACCGGAGGAGCCCCGCCCCGCGGTCGCCGCCCCCGACGGCCGCCTCCCCGGTGACCTGATCGTCCGGACCACCCCCGACATCGACCTCCGGCACGGCATGCAGGTGCCCCTTCTCGTCGACCTCGCCCACCTGTTCGTCTTCGACCAGCACGGCGACCGCATCTGCCCCGCCCCGGCGCGGCTGCCCGACCTGGAGGAGTGACCCCGCTCGCAGGCAGTCCGGTCTCGGCGGGCCGCGGGACCGGCACACACTCCCCCCACTGCCTGAAGAGCGTGGCAGGGGCGTCGGCTGCCAGGGCTCCGCACGGGCGCCCTTCCCCCGCCTGCGGCCGCGCGGTCCCCGCGCTCGGCCCCGCTCGCCCCGGAGGGGGGCCCGTCGCCTCCGCTCGAGCGGGCCGGGAGACACCGTCGCCCGCAGCCGGCCCGACTCGAACGGCACCGCCCGGCGCTCCGGGAGGGTGAGCCGCGCCACCATCGGGGGAGCCCCTGGTGCCGTAAAACTATCGGCGCTAGTTTGGAGTCGGACGACGAGGCCCGCCCGGAAGGAACGCGATGAAGGCACACGACGGCATGTACATCGACGGAGCCTGGCGCCCCGCCGACGGCCGGGACACGATCGACGTCGTGAACCCGGCCGACGAGCAGGTGATCGGCCACGTCCCCGCCGGCACCGCCCTGGACGTCGACACCGCCGTACGGGCCGCCCGCGCCGCCCTGCCGGGCTGGGCCGCCACGCCGCCCGCCGAGCGGGCCGCGCGCCTGGCCGCCCTGCGGGACGTGCTGGTGGCCCGCAAGGACGAGATCGCCGAGACGGTCACCGCCGAGCTGGGCTCCCCGCTGAAGTTCTCGCAGGCGGTGCACGCCGGCGCCCCCATCGCGGTCGCCGGATCCTACGCCGAGCTGACGGCGACGTACGCCTTCGAGGAAAAGGTCGGCAACTCCGTCGTCCACCACGAGCCGGTCGGCGTGGTCGGCGCCATCACCCCCTGGAACTACCCCCTCCACCAGATCGTCGCCAAGGTCGCCCCGGCGCTCGCGGCAGGCTGCACGATCGTGCTCAAGCCCGCAGAGGACACTCCGCTCACCGCGCAGCTCTTCGCCGAGGCGGTGCACGAGGCCGGCATCCCGGCGGGCGTCTTCAACCTGGTCACCGGCCTCGGCCCGGTCGCCGGCCAGGCCCTCGCCGAACACCCCGGCGTCGACCTGGTCTCCTTCACGGGCTCCACCGCCGTGGGCCGCCGCATCGGCGCCACCGCGGGCGCCGCCGTCAAGAAAGCCGCCCTCGAACTCGGCGGCAAGTCCGCCAACGTCATCCTCCCGAGCGCCGACCTCGCCAAGGCCGTGAACGTCGGCGTCGCCAACGTCATGTCCAACTCCGGCCAGACCTGCAGCGCCTGGACCCGCATGCTGGTCCACCGCGACCAGTACGACGAGGCGGTGCAGCTGGCCGCGGAGGCCGCCGCGAAGTACGGCGAGCGGATCGGCCCGGTCGTCAGCGCCAAGCAGCAGGAACGGGTGCGCGGTTACATCGAGAAGGGCGTCGCCGAGGGCGCGCGCCTGGTCGCGGGCGGCCCCGAAGCGCCGCGCGAGCAGGGCTACTTCGTCAGCCCGACGGTCTTCGCCGAGGTGACGGAGGAGATGACCGTCGCCCAGGAGGAGATCTTCGGGCCGGTCCTGTCCATCCTCCGCTACGAGGACGAGGCGGACGCCCTGCGGATCGCCAACGGCACCGTCTACGGCCTCGCCGGCGCCGTCTGGGCCGGCGACGAGGCCGAGGCCGTCGCCTTCGCCCGCCGGATGGACACCGGGCAGGTCGACATCAACGGCGGCCGGTTCAACCCACTGGCGCCCTTCGGCGGCTACAAGCAGTCGGGCGTGGGCCGCGAACTGGGCGCGCACGGCCTCTCCGAGTACCTCCAGACCAAGTCCCTCCAGTTCTGACCAGGGGAGCTGCCCACGCCATGGCCGTCCGTACCGCTGTCCGTGCCGCCCTCGTACCCGCCGTCGGTGCCCCGCTGGAGGTCACCGGGATCGAGCTGCCCGAACCCGGCCCCGGCCGGGTCCGGGTGCGGCTCGCCGCCGCCGGGGTCTGCCACTCCGACCTGTCCCTGTCCAACGGCACCATGCGCGTGCCGCTCCCCGCCGTCCTCGGCCACGAGGGCGCCGGCACCGTCCTCGCCGTCGGCGAGGACGTCACGCACGTCGCGCCCGGCGACGCGGTCGTCCTCAACTGGGCCCCGTCCTGCGGCACCTGCCACGCCTGCTCGCTCGGCGAGGTCTGGCTGTGCGCCAACGCCCTGGCCGGCGCCGCCAACGTGCACGCCCGCCGCGCCGACGACGGTACCGACCTGCACCCCGGCCTGAACGTCGCCGCGTTCGCCGAGGAGACGGTGGTGGACGCAGGGTGCGTGCTGCCCTGCCCCGACGGCATCCCGCTCACCGACGCCGCCCTGCTCGGCTGCGCCGTCCTCACCGGCTACGGCGCCGTCCACCACTCGGCGAAGGTGCGCGAGGGCGAGACGGTCGCGGTCTTCGGCGTCGGCGGAGTGGGCCTCGCCACCCTCCAGGCGGCCCGGATCGCCGGGGCCTCGAAGATCGTCGCCATCGACGTGTCCCCCGAGAAGGAGGAACTGGCCCGCGCGGCGGGCGCCACCGACTACCTCGTCGCCTCCGACACCACCGCCAGGGAGATCCGCGCCCTCACCGGCAAGCAGGGCGTCGACGTCGCCGTGGAGTGCGTCGGCCGCGCGGTCACCATCCGCACCGCCTGGGAGTCCACCCGGCGCGGCGGCCGCACCACGGTCGTCGGCATCGGCGGCAAGGACCAGCAGATCACCTTCAACGCCCTGGAGATCTTCCACTGGGGCCGCACCCTGTCCGGCTGCGTCTACGGCAACGCCGACCCGGCCCGGGACCTCCCGGTGCTCGCCGGACACGTGCGCGCCGGCCGCCTGGACCTCGGCGCCCTGGTGACCGGGCGCATCGCCCTGGACGACATCCCCGCGGCCTTCGAGAACATGCTGGCGGGCAAGGGCGGGCGGGCGCTGGTCGTGTTCTAGACCAGTTCTTGACCGGCCTTCACGTCCGCGAGGCGTTTCCCGGCGCGGTTGCGGTGCGGGCCCCACCGGAACCACGCCGGCCGCCGCGCGCCTTCGCGACTCCGACACCGCCACGGCCGCCGGGGTGAGCAGCCCCGGCACCTCAAGGCCGTGGGGCGGATCGAAACGAAGACGGAGGCCCACAGGACGACGGTGACCGTTGCCGCGCCGGCCGCCCGCGGTCCGGTACGACGGCGCGAGGGGGCGGGAGAGGACGTGCGGGCGGTGCTCACCATGCTCCGGATGCCGGATGCCGGATGCCGGATGCCGGATGCCGGATGCCGGATGCCGGATGCCGGAGGACAGAGGCCTGGGGCCAGAGGGTGGAGGCCAGAGGCAGAGGCCAGGGGCCTGGGGCCAGAGGGCGGAGGGCAGGCAGAAGGCGGAGGTCGGGTCAGAGGGGGGAGGGCAGGCAGAGGCCAGAGGGCGTAAGGACACCCCCGTCAGCGGATTCCGGACCGGGCCGTGGTGGAGCCGCTGCTCAGCGCAGCGCCGCCGAGTCGATGCCCAGCAGCTCGGACAACGCCCGTTCGCCCGCCGGTGTCACCTTCACCGCCCGCTCCGAGCCGATGCGCGCGCACCAGCCGGTGTCCAGGGCGTGCCGGCACAGGGCCGCGCCCGCGACGCCCGCGAGGTGGGGGCGGCGTTCGGTCCAGTCGAGGCAGGATCGGGCCAGCGGCCGGCGACCGGTCGGCCGCAGCGGGATTCCGGCGGCGTCGAACCAGCCGAGCCCCGCGTCCGTGAGCGCGAAGCCGGTGTCCTGGCGCAGCAGCCCGCGCCCGGTCAGGGCGTCGGTGACCGCGATGCCGAGCCGTCCGGCGAGATGGTCGTAGCAGGTGCGCCCCCGGGCCATCGCCGACCCGGCACTCGACGCCCGCAGGGTGCGCGGACGTCGTGCCGCCGCCTCGGGCGCGACCCGTGCGGCCAGGTCCTCCAGCAGCTGTGCGACCCGGTCGTCGGCCAGCCGCACGTACCGGTGCCGTCCCTGCCGCTCCTCGGCCAGCAGCCCGCCGGCGACCAGCTTGCCCAGGTGCTCGCTCAGCGTCGACGCGGCGACCCCGGCGTGCCGGGCCAGTTCACCGGCGGTCCAGGCCCGCCCGTCCAGCAGAGCCAGCAGGCAGGCGGCGCGCGTCTCGTCGGCGATCAGCCCGGCCAGCCGTGCGAGTCCCGGCGCTTCGGCGTCCCTTTCGGTCATGCGTCCCAGGATGCGCCCCACATCGTTCGGCGCGTGCCGAAGTGTCCTCGGGGCTCGGGGCCTCTTCGGTCCTCACGCTCCCTGTGCCGCCTGCGCGTACTGCTGTGCCAGCCCGTCAAGCAGTGCCGTGAGACCGGTCTCGAAGGCGCGCTCGTCGATCTTCTCCTGCTGCTCGGCCAGGAGGTGGGCCTGCTGGAGGTGCGGGTAGTCGGCGGGGTCGTAGGCACCGGCGTCGTCCACGAAGCCCCCGGCGAAGGAACCGAGCGCCGAGCCCATGATGAAGTACCGCATCAGCGCGCCGATGGACGTGGCCTGGGCCGGGGGCCAGCCCGCCGCGACCATCGCGCCGTAGACGGCGTCCGCGAGGTGCAGGGCGGCCGGGCGGCGGCCGGGGCCGTGAGCCAGCACCGGGACGATGTTGGGATGGTCGCGCAGGGCGGCCCGATAGGAGACGGCCCAGTCGTGCAGCGCGGTCCGCCACTCCCGGCCGTCCTCGAACATCGACAGGTCGACCTGCGCGCTGACCGAGTCGGCGACCGCCTCCAGGATCTCGTCCTTGGTGCGGAAGTGGTTGTAGAGCGAGGGCCCGCTGACCCCCAGCTCCGCGGCGAGCCGGCGCGTGGAGACGGCGGCGAGGCCCTCCGCGTCCACCAGCGCGCGGGCCGTCTCGACGATCCGGTCGGTGCTGAGCAGGGGCTTGCGCGGTCGGGCCATGGCGCACATAGTAGGGCTGCGGCTTTAAACTAGCAGTGCTAATTTAAAGGTCCGGCTTTCAAGGTCCGACTTGCGAGGCCCTGATTTCCGGGTTCCGGATATCAGGTTCCGGACCTCAAGGTCCATCGGTCAAGGTCCGTCTTCTGTGGGGTGACTCGGCATGAATCTGGAGCTCAGCGAGGAGCAGGGCGCCGTACGGCAGCTCGCGCGGGACTTCGTGGCGCGCGAGATCGCCCCCCACGCGGTCGCCTGGGACCGCGCCGAGGAGGTGGACCGGTCCCTCGTGAAGAAGCTCGGCGAGGTGGGCTTCCTCGGGCTCACGATCGACGAGGAGTACGGCGGCTCCGGCGGCGACCACCTCGCGTACTGCCTGGTCACCGAGGAACTGGGGCGCGGCGACAGCTCCGTGCGCGGGATCGTGTCCGTCTCCCTCGGCCTGGTCGCCAAGACCGTCGCCGCCTGGGGGAGCGAGGAGCAGAAGCGGCGCTGGCTGCCCGGACTCGCCTCCGGCGAGTACGTCGGCTGCTTCGGCCTCACCGAGCCCGGCACGGGATCGGACGCCGGGAACCTCACCACCCGCGCGGTCCGCGACGGCGACGACTACGTCGTCAACGGCACCAAGATGTTCATCACCAACGGCACCTGGGCCGACGTCGTCCTGCTCTTCGCCCGCTCCACGGACGCCCCCGGCCACAAGGGCGTCTCCGCCTTCCTGGTGCCCACCGACACACCCGGCCTGACCCGCCGCACCATCCACGGCAAGCTCGGACTGCGCGGCCAGGCCACCGCCGAACTGGTCCTGGAGGACGTCCGCGTCCCCGCCTCCGCGATGCTGGCCCCCGAGGGCAAGGGCTTCTCGGTCGCCATGTCGGCCCTCGCCAAGGGGCGGATGTCGGTCGCGGCCGGCTGCGTCGGGATAGCCCAGGCCGCGCTGGACGCGGCCCTGAAGTACGCGGGCGAGCGCGAGCAGTTCGGGAAGACCATCGCCCACCACCAGCTGGTGCAGGAGCTGATCAGCGACATCGCCCTCGACGTCGACGCGGCCCGGCTGCTGACCTGGCGGGTCGCCGACCTGATCGACCGCGGGCAGCCCTTCACCGTCGAGTCGTCCAAGGCCAAGCTCTTCGCCTCCGAGGCGGCCGTCCGCGCCGCCAACAACGCGCTGCAGGTCTTCGGCGGCTACGGCTACATAGACGAGTACCCGGCCGGCAAGCTGCTGCGCGACGCCCGCGTGATGACCCTCTACGAGGGCACCAGCCAGATCCAGAAGCTGCTCATCGGGCGGGAGCTGACCGGGGTCTCGGCCTTCTGAACGCCGGGCTCTGAGTACCCGCACTGAGTACGACGGCGGATGTGGCCCGCGCCGCGTCCGCCGATCCTGTTCCCATGAGTGACACACCGGTCAAGCAGCAGACCACGGCGGCCTTCTACGGGCAGGCCGTGGCGTCCTTCGCGGTGGCCATGGCCGCCACCGCCATCGGGATCTACCAGCTCCATGCCGACGCCTGGGTGCGCGCCTTCCTCGCCATCGCCGTGCTGTACCTCGTCACCTCGGCCTTCACGCTGGCGAAGATCGTCCGTGACCGCCAGGAGGTGGTGCAGATCGTGAGCCGGGTGGACCAGGCGCGACTCGACAGGATCCTCGTCGAGCACGACCCGTTCCAGAAGCCGGGCGGTGCTCCCGCGGGGCAGCGCCACTAAGCGCCCGCTCACCTTCGGCGGGTATGGTGGTGCTCCTGTCACCGAGAGGGGCGAACAAGCGATGAGTACGGCGGCCGAGACGACGGGCGGCGACATCGAGCCGTGGGAAGAGGTCACGCCTGACGCGGCCCGGCGGCTCCTGGTCGCCGCCGTGGAGGCGTTCGCCGAGCGCGGGTACCACGCGACCACGACCCGCGACATCGCCGGGCGGGCCGGCATGAGCCCGGCCGCGCTCTACATCCACTACAAGACCAAGGAAGAACTGCTCCACCGCATCAGCCGCATCGGCCACGACCGGGCGCTCGCCATCCTGCGGACGGCGGCCCGGGGCGAGGGCGGCGCCGCGGAGCGGCTCGCCGACGCGGTGGGCTCCTTCGTACGGTGGCACGCCGGGCGGCGTACCACCGCGCGCGTGGTCCAGTACGAACTGGACGCGCTCGGACCGGACGCCCGCGCCGAGATCGTCGCACTGCGCCGGCAGTGCGACGCGGAGGTGCGCGGCATCATCGAGGACGGCGTCGCCGCGGGCGAGTTCGAGGTGTCGGACCTCCAGGGCACCACGCTCGCCGTGCTCTCGCTCTGCATCGACGTGGCCCGCTGGTTCAACGTGAACGGCCCCCGGACGCCCGACGAGGTCGGCGTGCTCTACGCCGACCTCGTGCTGAGGATGGTGGGTGCCCAGGGCCGGTCCGGCACCGCCTAGACGTAGTAGCGCGAGACGGACTCGGCGACGCACACCGGCTTGTCGCCGCCCTCGCGCTCCACGGTGAAGGCGACGCTCACCTGGATCCCTCCCTTGACGTCCTCGACGCCCGTGATCGCCGCCGTGGCGCGCAGCCGTGAGCCGACCGGGACGGGGGAGGGGAAACGGACCTTGTTGGTGCCGTAGTTGACGCCCATCTTCACGCCCTCGACCCGGATCAGCTGCGGTCCGAAGAGCGGGAGCAGCGACAGGGTGAGATAGCCGTGCGCGATCGTGGTGCCGAACGGCCCCGCGGCCGCCTTCTCCGGGTCCACGTGGATCCACTGGTGGTCCCCGGTCGCCTCGGCGAACAGGTCGATCCGCTTCTGGTCGACCTCCAGCCAGTCGGTGTACCCCAGCTGCTCGCCCACCGCCGCCTTCACCTCGTCGGCGGACGCGAAGATCCTCGGCTCTGCCATGTCCCGGCCTCCCAAGTCGAACTAGTCCCAGTGAGTCAACGAATCCGAGCCAGTCTAAGCGACTGCTTAGCATGGTGGCCCGTGAGGCCCATGTCAACGCACCGGGCGACTGACCGGGTCGGTAGGGTTCGAGGGGTGCCCCACCTTCCCGAGACGATTCGAGAGCTCACGGTCGGCCAGCTCGCCGCACGCAGCGGCGCCGCCGTCTCCGCCCTGCACTTCTACGAGTCCAAGGGCCTGATCAGCAGTCGCCGCACCTCGGGCAACCAACGCCGGTTCAGCCGCGACGCGCTGCGCCGGGTCGCCTTCGTGCGCGCGGCGCAGCGGGTCGGCATCCCGCTGGCCACGATCCGCGAGGCGCTCACCGAGCTGCCGGAGGGACGTACACCGACCCGGGACGACTGGGCCCGGCTCTCCGAGTCCTGGCGCTCCGAACTGGACGAGCGCATCACACAGCTCAACCGGCTGCGCGACCACCTCACCGACTGCATCGGCTGCGGCTGCCTGTCCCTGGACACCTGCGTCCTCTCCAACCCCGACGACGCCTTCGGCGAACGCCGCGTCGGCTCGCGGCTGCTCGTGGAGCGCCGCACCCCCGCGACCCGCGGCACACACGCCGACCGTGCCCGTGGCCGGGGAGGGGAGTGCCGCGACTGACGGCGTGTGCTCCGGCCCGGCCGTGTCCGCCGTGCTCCGTAGGGTCAGGGCACGCGCGCCGACCGTGCCCGCGACCGGGGAACGGAGTGCCGCGACTGACGGCGTGTGCTCCGGCCCGGCCGTGTCCGCCGTGCTCCGCAGGGCCGTCCCCGTCCTGCCGCCGCCGGGCCCGTCCCGTCACGCCGAGGCATGCCCTGCTCCCTCGACCGGCGCTGACCCGGCCCCCGGGCAACACCTCTCGCGCCCCGCCGGGTCACGCTCCCTTTCGTCGCGCCGAGGTCCACTCCCTCAGCCCCGCGTCGATCAGTTCGGCGTTGGAGGCGGCCCGGTGGCCGTCCGGCAGGACCAGGGTGTCTTCCAGGCCGATGCGGGTCGCCAGGCCCAGTCGGCCGGCCAGGCGGAGGACCGGCCAGGCGCCGCCGTCCTCGCCGTGGAGCAGGACGGAGCGGCCGTGGGCCCTGCCGAGGGCGGCCAGCAGGGCACGCGCCGAGCCGGGAGCGGTCGCGGGGTCGGTGTCCGTGATCTCGGCCAGAACCCGCAGCACCTGTGGCCCGAGTGGTGAGCGCAGGAACCGGGCCGCCCCGTCCGTGCCGGACCAGATGCCGGCCTCGACCCCCACCCCGCGCTCCATCAGCGCGGCGGCGGTCTCCTCGGCGCCGGGCTCGTGCCAGTTGACCGACGCGTGGTCGGGCAGCACCGTCCAGCTCCGTATCCGCGCCACCCGGGCCGCCGGATCGGGTTCGGCCCACGCGCCCGTCGTGACACCGACCGGCACCGACGCCGGGACGTGCCCCCCGATCGCCTCCAGCGTCGCCGCCAGTACGCGCGGGGACAACGTGTCCCGTCCGCACGGTGTCTTCGGGTGGACGTGGACGTCCGTGGCCCCGGCGGCGACCGCTTCGGCCACCGAGTCGGCGACGGCCCCCGGCGACAGCGGCACGACCGCGCCGTCGGCGCTCCCCCGCGCCCCGTTCACACACAGCCGCACCATTCCCCCATGGTGCCGGGCGGCACTGACAACGCCCGCCGGCACTCGGCACCGTACCGGCCACCGGGGTGCGGCATCCCCAGCGCACCCCCGCGGCCGGCTACGCCGACATCAGCAGCCGGCCCCGCCAGGCGTCCGCCCGCGCGCCGGGAGTCAGGACGGGCCGCGGCACGAGGATTCCGCAGTCCGCGCAGACGGGGCCCGTCGAGGGTTCGTGGTCCAGGCCGTACCTCCACACGAGGCGCTCCCCGTCGCAGACCGGGCACACGGACCCCGGTTCACGCTCCAGCGCCGAGATCAGCCGGCGCAGCACCTCCGCCAGCGGCCCGTCGGGATGGACCCGGGGATCGTCGCACCAGGCGACCCCGAAACCGCCCCAGGTCAGCCGGTGCCAGTCGTCCACGCTGCCCGGCCGGCGCAGCCCGTCGTGCTTCTCCTTCCTGCGTCGCTCGGCGAACTCGACCTCGTAGGCCAGCCACACCGAACGCGCCTCCTCCAGCTCCTCCAGTGCGGCCACGAGCCGCGCCGGGTCGGGGGAGCGGTCCTCGGGACCGAACCCGGCCCGGGAGCAGAGATGGTCCCAGGTCGCCCTGTGCCCATAAGGGGCAAAACGCTCAAGGCACTTGCGCAGTGAATAGCGCCGCAGCGCCAGGTCGCACCGTGGATCGCGGACCTGTCTCGCCAGACTTCGGAAACCGGCCATCGCCCTGCACCTCCGTCACACCTGCACCTGTACTTCGGTCACTTCGGCGTCGTCGAACGGACGTCGCCGAATAGACGTATCGACAACCGATTCGGCTCCATCCGATCTCCGATGCCCCCCGTAAGCCGATCCACCCGCTCCAAAAAGTGACGCACGTTCATCTTCCATGTCGGGGATACCGGCGGTAACGTCCGGCCACACCCTCGTCGGGAGGAGCTGCCATGCCACGGCGCACCCCACGCAACGCCCTCGACAGACTGAGAACTCCCCGCGGCTTCCACGGGTTCCTGAAGGGCGCATCCGTATGCGCCCTCATTGCCGGAGTTTTGTCACCGCTTTCCCCGGCGATGGCCGCCGGGACCGAGACGGCCGAGGTCACGGCCGTCGCCGCGGCGGCCAACGACCACTGCGGCGGGCAGTGTTCCGACATCCTGCCGCCCGGCCAGAACGGCAACGCCACCCTCGCCCAGATCCTCCTCAACCAGGCCTTCGGCACCCAGCCCGCGCACGCCGAGGACCAGCTCGGCCCCTACGCCGGCCTCGCCACCGGCTACTCCGGCCTCACCAACGACAAGATCAACAGCTTCTTCAACGACGCCTCCTTCGGCGTTCCCGACGGCCAGGCCGCCTCCACCGTCCGCCCCGCCGGCCGCGACGACGTGACCATCGTCCGCGACAAGAAGCGCGGCGTGCCGCACATCACCGGCACCACCCGCTACGGCACCGAGTTCGGCGCCGGTTACGCCGCGGCCCAGGACCGGCTGTGGCTGATGGACCTCTTCCGGCACGTCGGACGCGGCCAGTTGACCCCCTTCGCCGGCGGCGCCCCCGCCAACCAGGGCCTGGAGCAGCAGTTCTGGCGCAGCGCCCCGTACACAGAGGACGAGCTCGAGGCGCAGATCGAGAGCGCCGCCGCCAAGTCCGGTGCGCGCGGCGAGCTGGCCCTGGCCGACGTGGACGCCTACGTCGCCGGTGTCAACGCCTACATCGACGCCTCCGACAAGGGCCGCTACTTCCCCGGCGAGTACGTCCTGACCGGCCACAAGGACGCCATCACCAACGCCGGCACCATCGAGCACTTCAAGCGCACCGACCTGATCGCACTGGCCTCCGTCATCGGCTCCCTCTTCGGCGCCGGAGGCGGCGGCGAGGTCACCAACGCCCTCTCCCTGCTGGCCGCCCAGGAGAAGTACGGCGTCGCCGAGGGCACCGAGGTCTGGGAGTCCTTCCGGCAGCGCAACGACCCGGAGGCCGTCCTCACCCAGCGGGACGGCAGCTTCCCGTACCTGCCCACCCCGGACGACCCGCAGGGACGCGCCCTGCCCGACGCCGGCTCGGTCGAGGCGGAGCCGCTGGTGTACGACCGCACCGGCAGCGCCGGCGCCGCGAGCGCGACCGGTGCCTCCACCACCGCGGCGGACACCGCCGTCACCTCGGCCCGGCGCGGCATGTCCAACGCCCTCGTCGTCGGCGGCGAGCACACCGCCAGCGGCCACCCGGTCGCCGTCTTCGGACCGCAGACCGGCTACTTCGCACCCCAGCTGCTCATGCTCCAGGAGATCCAGGGCCCCGGCATCAGCGCCCGCGGCGCCTCCTTCGCGGGCCTGAGCATGTACGTCGAACTCGGCCGCGGCCAGGACTACGCCTGGAGCGCCACCACCTCCGGCCAGGACATCATCGACACCTACGCGGTCGAGCTGTGCCAGGACGACCACCACTACCTCTACCGCGGCACCTGCACGCCGATGGAGAAGGTCGAGCGGCACAACGCCTGGAAGCCGACCGTCGCCGACTCCAC
The DNA here is from genome assembly GCF_043200575.1 of Streptomyces sp. NPDC048392. Taxonomy (NCBI): domain Bacteria; kingdom Bacillati; phylum Actinomycetota; class Actinomycetes; order Kitasatosporales; family Streptomycetaceae; genus Streptomyces; species Streptomyces sp. NPDC048392. The sequence continues at coordinate 334,884 of NZ_JBICYB010000003.1, read as the reverse complement.
CGCGGCCGGCTCCTACACGATGCGCGTCTGGCGCACCAAGTACGGACCCGTCGAGTCCCGCGCCACGGTCGGCGGCAAGAAGGTCGCCTACACCACCCTGCGCTCCTCCTACCTCCACGAGGCCGACTCGATCATCGGCTTCCAGATGCTGAACGACCCGGACTACCTGAACAGCCCGGAGCGCTTCCAGGGCGCCGTCCAGCACATCAACTACACCTTCAACTGGTTCTACGCCGACTCCGAGCACACCGCGTACTACAACAGCGGCGACAACCCGGTGCGTGCGGGCGGCGCAGACGCCGAGTTCCCGGTCTGGGCCCGGCAGCCGTACGAGTGGCAGGGCTGGGACCCGGCACACAACACCGCCCGCTACACCGCGGCGTCCGCCCACCCGCAGTCGGCCGACCAGGGCTACTACGTCTCCTGGAACAACAAGCAGGCCAAGGACTACCCGGCCGCGTCCTGGGGCAACGGCTCGGTGCACCGCGGCAACCTCCTCGACGACCGGGTGAAGAAGCTGGTCGCCGACGGCGGCGTCACCCGCACCGCGCTGGTCAAGGCCATGGCCGAGGCGGGCCTCGCCGACCTGCGGGCCGAGGACGTCGTGCCCGACCTGCTGAGGGTGATCGAGTCCAGGCCGGTGACCGACCCCGCCGCCAGGACGGCCGTGGACGGGCTCAAGGCGTGGCTGTCCGCGGGCGGCCTGCGCACGGAGACGTCGGCCGGGTCGAAGAAGTACGCCCACGCCGACGCGATCCGCACCCTGGACGCCTGGTGGCCGCTGCTGGTGAGGGCCGAGTTCGAACCCGGCCTCGGTAGCGACCTGTACACCGCCTTCACCCGCAACCTGCCCGTCGACGAGTCCCCGTCCGCCGCTCACGGCCCGACCGGCGCACACGCCGGCAGCGCCTTCCAGTACGGCTGGTGGAGCTACGTCGACAAGGACATCCGGGCGGTGCTCGGCGAGCCCGTCAAGGGCCCCCTCGCGCGCGCCTACTGCGGCGACGGCGACCTCGCCGCCTGCCGGGACGCCCTGGTGTCCACCCTGAAGGAGGCGGCGGGCCGCACGGCCGCCCAGGTCTATCCCGGCGACGACAGCTGCTCGGCCGGGGACCAGTGGTGCGCCGACTCGGTGATCCACCGTACCCTCGGCGGCATCAAGCACGGCGGCATCAGCTGGCAGAACCGGCCGACCTACCAGCAGGTCGTGGAGTTCACCTCCCACCGGTGACCGGCCGGCGCCCGGGTCAGCGGTAGAGCAGGTACTGGCGGCGCGTCCTTCGGAACGCCGCCAGTTCCCTCTCCCAGCCGGCCGCCACCTCGTCGGTGTCCGCGCCCGCGTCGATCATCGTGCGCACCTGGGTGGAGCCGGTGAGCTTGTCGATCCAGTTGTCCGACCGCCAGGCGAAACCGTCCCAGGTCCGTTTCGCGGTCACCAGGAGGGCGATCGCGGTGCGCACCGGGTCGAAGGCGGCCCGGTCGTGGACGTGCAACTGCACACCGCCGACGGTCTTCCCCTGGAACTTGGAGAAGACGGGCGCGAAGTACGCCTCCCTGAAGCGCACGCCCGGCAGACCGAGTCCGTTCGCGGCGGCGGCCCAGCTCCCGTCGATCCCGTCCGCGCCCAGCAGTTCGAAGGGGCGGGTGGTGCCGCGCCCCTCGGAGAGGCTCGTGCCCTCGAAGAGGCAGGTGCCCGCGTACACCAGGGCGGTCTCCGGTGTCGGCATGTTCGGGCTCGGCGGCACCCAGGGCAGCCCCGAGACGTCGTAGAACTCCGACCGCTTCCAGCCCGTCATGGTCACCGTCTCCAGCGGCACCGGCGACGGCAGGAACTCGCCGTTGAAGAGCAGCGCCAGCTCGGCGACCGTCATGCCGTGCGCCTGGGCGATCGGCTGCCGGCCGACGAACGTCGCGAACTCCTTGTGCAGGACCGGGCCCAGAGCCGCCCGCCCGGTCGCCGGGTTCGGCCGGTCGAGGACCATGAACCGCTTCCCCGCGAGCCCGGCCGCCTCCATGCAGTCGAACAGCGTCCAGATGTACGTGTAGAAGCGCGCGCCCACGTCCTGGATGTCGAAGACGACGGTGTCCACAGCGGACGCGGTGAAGACGTCCGCGAGCGGCTGTCCGCTCTTCAGATAGGTGTCGTAGACCGGCAGTCCGGTCGCCGGGTCGTCGTAGCGGCCCTCGGAGCCGCCTGCCTGCGCGGTCCCGCGGAAGCCGTGCTCGGGGCCGAAGACGGCGGTCAAATTCACGCGGTCGTCGGCGTGCATGACGTCGACGATGTGGCGTACGTCCCGGGTGACGCCGGTCGGATTGGTGACGATGCCGACCTTCTGGCCGTCGAGCGGGGCGTAGCCGCCGTCGGCGAGGCGCTCGAAGCCGGTGCGCAGCCGGCGGCCGCCGTGCCCCCTGGGCGCCGCCTGTGCCGTGCCCGCGGTGGCGGCGGTGGCGCCGGCCGCCACCGCGGCCGTCGTGGCGAGCAGGTTCCGTCTGGACAGCGTCATGCGGTGACCTCCGTGATCGCGGCGGGTGTCATGCGCACGCACGCTAACCCGTGCCCGGGGCCGCGCGGAACGGAGCAGACCGCGGTTCACCTCTTCCGCCGCACATACCGACTGGTTAGTCTGGCGCTGCGGCGGAGTCGCCGCGTGGGTGTCGCAGCCGTGTCGAAGGAGACCGATGGTGGAAGCCGTGCAGGATGCGGGAGTCGTCGTCACCGGGGCGGGAGGCGGCATCGGCGCCGCGCTGGCCCGCCGCTTCGCCGCCGAGGGCGCCCGGGTCGTCGTCAACGACCTGGACGCGGGCCGGGCGAAGGCCGTCGCCGACGAGATCGGCGGCATCGCCGTCCCCGGCGACGCCTCCGTGATCGTCACCGAGGCCCGCGAGGCGCTGGGCGGCACGGTCGACGTGTACTGCGCCAACGCGGGCGTCGGTTCCGGAGGTTCGGAGGCCGCGCCGGAGGCCGTCTGGGCGCTCGCCTGGGACGTCAACGTCATGGCCCACGTCCGGGCGGCCCACGAACTGCTCCCCGACTGGCTGGAGCGCGGCAGCGGCCGCTTCGTCTCCACCGTCTCGGCCGCCGGACTGCTCACCATGATCGGTGCCGCGCCCTACAGCGTCACCAAGCACGGCGCCTACGCCTTCGCCGAGTGGCTGTCCCTGACCTACCGCCACCGCGGGGTCAAGGTGCACGCCATCTGTCCGCAGGGCGTGCGCACCGACATGCTCACCGCGAGCGGCAGCGCGGGTGAACTGGTGCTCCAGCCCACCGCGATCGAACCGGAGGACGTGGCGGACGCCCTCTTCAAGGGCATCGAGGAGGACCGCTTCCTGGTCCTGCCGCACCCCGAGGTGGCCGAGTACTACCAGGCACGGGCCGCCGAACCCGACCGCTGGCTGCACGGCATGAACCGGCTCCAGCGGCAGTGGGAGGAGGCGGCGGCCCGGTGACCGGCTCCCGATACGCGGCCAAGCCCTGGCTCGCCCTGCTGACCGACGCGCAGAAGGCCCCGCTCGACCCCGACGCCTCCCTCGTGCACGCCCTGCGCCGGGCGGCCGCCGAGGCTCCCGACCGCGTCTTCCTCGCGTACTTCGACGGCCTCCTCACCTACCGAGAGGTGGACGAGCTGAGCGACTCCGTCGCCGGGCATCTCGCCGCACGCGGTCTGGAGCGCGGCGACCGGGTGGCGGTCCTGCTGCAGAACTCCCCGCACTTCGTGCTCGCGGTGCTCGGCGCCTGGAAGGCGGGCGCGGTCGTCGTGCCCGTCAACCCGATGTACAAGTCGGGGGAGGTCGGCCACGTGCTGCGGGACGGCGAGGTGGCCGCGCTGATCTGCTCCGACCGGGCCTGGGAGTCCTACCTGCGCGAGACGGCGGCCCGCTCGCCGGTGCGGATCGTGCTCACGGGGTGCGAGCTGGACTTCCAGACCCGTGGGGACGCGCGCGTGCTGGCCTTCGAGCGGCTGCCGGACGCCACCGACGCCGACGACCTCGCCCAGGCGGCCCGCGCCGGTCACACGGCCCCCTCCGGGCGTGCTCCGAAGCCCGGGGACACCGCGCTCATCAGCTACACCTCGGGCACCAGCGGCACGCCCAAGGGCGCCACCAACACGCACCGCAACATCATGTACAACGCCGAGCGGCAGCGCACCGGGCTCGGTCTGCCCGACGCGCCGGTCTACTTCGCGCTGGCCCCGCTGTTCCACATCACCGGCATGGTCTGTGAGCTGGGCGCCTGCCTGAACAGCGTGGGCACGCTCGTCCTGGCGTACCGCTTCGAGGCGGGTGTCGTCCTGGACGCGTTCGCCGAGCACCGGCCGCACTACACGGTCGGCCCGTCCACCGCCTTCATGGCGCTCGCCGCCCACCCCGCCGTCACCCGAGAGCACTTCGCGTCCTTCGCGAACATCTCCTCGGGCGGCGCCCCGCTGCCGCCCGCCCTGGTGGAGAAGTTCCGCGCGGGCTTCGGCCCGTACATCCGCAACGGCTACGGACTCACCGAGTGCACCGCCCCGTGCGCCTCCGTCCCGCCGCACCTGGAGGCCCCGGTGGACCGGGTCTCCGGGACCCTGGCGGTCGGCGTCCCCGGCCCCGAGAGCGTCGTACGGATCGTCGACGAGCAGGGCGCCGAGGTGCCCTTCGGTGAGCAGGGCGAGATCGTGGTCGGCGGCCCGCAGGTCGTCCCCGGCTACTGGCGCCTCCCGGAGGCCACCGCCGAGACCTTCCCCGGCGGCGAGCTGCGCACCGGCGACATCGGCTTCATGGACGCCCAGGGGTGGCTCTACGTCGTCGACCGCAAGAAGGACATGATCAACGCCTCCGGCTTCAAGGTCTGGCCGCGCGAGGTCGAGGACGTGCTCTACACCCACCCGGCGGTGCGCGAGGCCGCCGTCGTCGGCGTGCCCGACGGGTACCGCGGGGAGACCGTCAAGGCGTACATCAGCCTCCGGCCGGGCGCCGAGACGGACCCGGACGCACTCGCCGCGTACTGCGAGGAGAGACTGGCCGCCTACAAGTACCCGCGCCAGGTGGAGATCCTGCCCGACTTGCCGAAGACGGCGAGTGGGAAGATCCTCCGTCGGGAACTGCGTTCCCGTACGCACCAGGACGGACAGTGAACGGACAGTGAAACGGAAAGGCAGGTGACGGCAGTGCCCAGGACCACGGACGGGGACGGCACTCCGGTGCCGCAGCGGCTCCTGGCCGCCGCCACCCGGCTCTTCGCCGAGCAGGGCTACGACCGCACCTCGGTACAGGAGATCGTCGAGGCGGCAGGGGTCACCAAGGGGGCGCTCTACCACTACTTCGGCTCCAAGGACGACCTCCTGCACGAGGTGTACGCGCGCGTGCTGCGCCTCCAGCAGGAACGCCTGGACGCCTTCGCGGACGCCGACGCGCCGGTCGAGCGGCGGGTGCGGGACGCGGCGGCCGACGTCGTCGTCACGACCATCGACAACCTCGACGACGCGTCGATCTTCTTCCGCTCCATGCACCAGCTCAGCCCGGAGAAGAACAAGCAGGTGCGCGCGGAGCGGCGCCGCTACCACGAGCGCTTCCGCGCGCTCATCGAGGAGGGCCAGCGGACCGGCGTCTTCACCAAGGAGACCCCGGCCGACCTGGTGGTGGACTACCACTTCGGCTCCATCCACCACCTGTCCACCTGGTACCGCCCCGACGGCCCGCTCAGCCCGCAGGAGGTCGCCGACCACCTGGCCGACCTGCTGCTGCGGGCGCTGCGCCCGTGAGGTGACGGCCCTCGGGGCCCCGCAGGCCCCGGGACCGCCCCGCTCAGAGGTACTTCTTGATCTCCCGGCGTGCCAGCGAGCGCTGGTGGACCTCGTCGGGACCGTCGGCGATCATCAGCGTCCGGGCGCCGGCGTACAGCTCGGCCAGCGGGAAGTCCTGGCTCACGCCGCCCGCGCCGTGCAGCTGGATCGCCCGGTCGATGATGTCGACCACCGCGCGGGGCGTGGCGATCTTGATGGCCTGGATCTCGGTGTGCGCACCCCGGTTGCCGACGGTGTCCATCAGCCAGGCGGTCTTCAGCACCAGCAGCCGCAGCTGCTCGACGGTGACCCGGGCGTCCGCGATCCAGTTGTGGACCACGCCCTGCTGGGCCAGCGCCTTGCCGAAGGCGTCGCGCGACACCGCGCGGCGGCACATCAGCTCGATCGCCCGCTCGGCCATGCCGATCAGCCGCATGCAGTGGTGGATCCGGCCGGGACCGAGCCGGGCCTGGGCGATGGCGAAGCCGCCGCCCTCCTCGCCGATCAGATTCGAGACCGGCACGCGCGCGTGGTCGAAGGTCACCTCGGCGTGGCCGCCGTGGTAATGGTCCTCGTAGCCGAAGACCTGCATGGCCCGGTCGACCGTGACGCCCGGTGTGTCGCGCGGGACCAGCACCATCGACTGCTGGCGGCGGATGTCCTCGCCGTCGGGGTCCGTCTTGCCCATCACGATGAAGATCCTGCAGTCCGGGTTCATCGCCCCCGAGATGTACCACTTGCGGCCCGTGACGACGTAGTCGTCGCCGTCGCGCTCGATGCGCGTGGTGATGTTCGTGGCGTCCGAGGAGGCCACGTCCGGCTCGGTCATCGCGAACGCCGAGCGGATCTCCCCGGCGAGCAGCGGCCTGAGCCACTGCTTCTGCTGACTCTCGTCGGCGAACTGGGCCAGCACCTCCATGTTGCCGGTGTCCGGCGCGGCGCAGTTCGTCGCCGTCGGCGCCAGCTGCGGGCTGCGTCCGGTGATCTCGGCGAGCGGGGCGTACTGGAGGTTGGTGAGGCCGGCACCGTGCTCGGCGTCGGGGAGGAAGAGGTTCCACAGACCCTGGCGGCGGGCCTCGGCCTTGAGGTCCTCGACCACCTGAGGGGTGTCCCACGGGGAGGCCAGGCGGGCGCGCTGCTCGTGGGCGACCTGCTCGGCGGGGTGCACGTACTCGTCCATGAAGGCGAGCAGCTTGGCGCGGAGTTCCTCGGTGCGTGCGTCGTACGCGAAGTCCATGGGGGTCAGCCCTCCTGAAGGGTGGTCAGGCCGTGCTCGATGAAGACGGGGACGAGGTCGCCGATGCGGTCGAAGCCGCGGCCGACCGTCCGGCCCAGCGTGTAGCGGTAGTGGATGCCCTCCAGGATCACGGCCAGCTTGAACCAGGCGAACGCCGTGTACCAGGCGACGGCCGACACGTCCCGCCCCGAGCGCGCGGCGTACCGCTCGATCAGCTCGGCGGGCGCGGGGTGGCCCGGCGCCTGGGCCGTGGTGGAGACGGGGGAGTCGGGCATGCCGAGCGGGCTGCTGTACATCACCAGCAGGCCGAGGTCGGTGAGCGGGTCGCCGAGCGTGGACATCTCCCAGTCGAGGATCGCCCGGATCTCGTCCCGCCCGCCGCCGATCAGGACGTTGTCGAGACGGTAGTCGCCGTGTACGACGGTCGCCGCGGGGGAGCGGGGCAGCTCACGGCCGAGGGTGGCGTGCAGTTCGTCGATGCCGGCCAGGTCGCGGTTGCGTGAGGCGTCGAGCTGCTTGGCCCAGCGGCGGAGCTGGCGGTCCAGGAAGCCCTCGGGGCGGCCGAAGTCCGCGAGGCCCACCTCGGCGGGGTCCACCGCGTGCAGCCCGACGAGCGTGTCGACGAGGTTCAGCACGGCCGCGCGGGTGCGCTCGGGCCCGAGGGGGGCGAGCTGGTCGGCGGTGCGGTACGGAGTGCCGTCCACGAACTCCATGACGTAGAAGGGCGCCCCCAGCACCTCCTCGTCCTCGCACAGGAGCACGGGGCGCGGCACGGGCACGTCCGTCGGGTGCAGGGCGCTGATGACGCGGTGCTCGCGCCTCATGTCGTGGGCGGTGGCCAGGACGTGACCGAGCGGGGGGCGCCGCACGACCCAGCGCGCGGCACCGTCGGAGACCGCGTAGGTGAGGTTCGACCGTCCGCCCTCGATCAGTCGGCCGGACAGCGGGCCGGTCACCAGGCCGGGCCGCTCGCGATCGAGCAGACCGCGCAACCGGTCGAGATCGAGTCCGGGCGGGTGGTCGGGGCTCATCGGCTCTCCCTGGGGCAGGTGAACAGTACCCGACTCATGATGCCGACCGGTCGGTATGCCGTCCAGTGGGCGGGCGGAACGTGATCGGCGTTACGGGCGGTTCCGTGGGGGCGTTCCTCGTCCTCCGAACGGTCAGAGGACGAGGAACGCCCCGCAGACGGCGAGGACGACCGTGCACAGGGCCGCCGCGGCAGCGCGCGGTGGGGTGAGGGCGCGCGGCCGGTTCGCCGAGGCGAGGGTGTGGATGCGGCCGTGGGCGATACGGAGGAGGGCCAGCCAGAGTGCACAGCACAGGGCGGCGGCGAGCACCGAGACGGCCGTCGCACCGTCGTGCAGCGCGGTCTTCGCGGAGAGTACGGCGACGACGGCGCCGGACAGGGTGGTACGGCGCCAGGCGAGCCGGGTGCGCTCGGGCTGGAGCCCGGGGTCGCGGTCCGGGAGTGCCGCGTCGGCGCCGCTCACGGCTCAGCCCTCCCAGCCGGCGAGGACCAGGACGACCATGACGACCGCGACCACGGCGACGACCAGGCCGAGCAGCGCCGGGAAGCGGGAGACGGGAAGGTCCTCGCCGCGGCGCATGGCGCGCTCACACCGCACCCAGTGGTTCACGGCGCGCAGCGCGCACAGCACACCGGCGGCGAGCAGCGCGAGCGCGAGGCCCACGCGCCAGCCCCAGCGCAGGTCGGGCAGGAACTGATCCACCGCGAACCCGCCACCGATCAGGGCGAGGGCGGTGCGCAGCCAGGCCAGAAAGGTGCGCTCGTTCGCCAGCGAGAACCGGTAGTCGGGGGTGCCCCCTTCCCGCCGCACCTCCCCGGGCACGAACCACAGCCGAACGTTCCGCACGAATTCGCTCACTCAAGGACCCTATCCGCCGCCCCGTCGCGGCCGCGGGCAGCCGTGCCTTCCCCAGTGCCCGAACGGCCCGGGAAGCACCCGCGGCCCCGGGCCGCGTACCCCGCCCCGCACCACACCTCCGCGGGGTCACCGCACCGCCGCAGGCCCACCGGGCTCCCGCCGGGCGCGCAGCCGCGCATACGCCGCCACCCCGTCCGGCACGAACTCCCACTCGCCGAGCCGCCCCTCCAGCTCCGCCTCCGTGAGAAACGCGTGCCACGCCACCTCCTCCACCTGCGGAGCGACCGGCCCCGCGCACCGCACCTCGTACACCGCCGACCACCACGTCCGCCCGGCGCCGTCGTCGTACAGGAACGTGAACAGGAACTCCGGGCGCGGCAGCCCGGTCACCCCCAGTTCCTCCTCCGCCTCCCGCAGCGCCGCGTCGTCGTAGGACTCGCCGGCGCCCACCACCCCGCCGACGAACATGTCGTACAGGGCGGGAAACACCAGCTTCGTCGCCGTGCGGCGGTGCACGAAGACGCGCCCCCGGGGGTCCTCGGCCCACACGAACACACAGCGGTGGCGCAGCCCCCGGGCGTATACGTCGCCCCGCCGGGCCTGGCCGACGACACGGTCGTTCTCGTCGACGACGTCGAGGATCTCGTCAGCAGAGCTCATGCCCCCATCCAAGCAGCGCCCCGGTCCAGGACGCCGCCCCGGGGCCGGTCAGCGCCGCTGCAGGGCCCGCTCGCGCCCGCTCTCGCCGGTGCCGTGCGGCATCGCCGGGTGCAGGCCGAGCAGGACGATGCCCGCCACGATCGCCGCGAGGCCGCCCGCCTCCCAGGCGAGGGCGCCGGCGTCGGTGTGCAGCCGGTCGCCGAGGAACCCGACCCCGCAGGCGATGCCCGCGAGCGGCTGGGCCGCCGTCAGGGCGGGCAGCGACCTGCGCAGGGGCGCCGTCTCGAAGGCGCTCTGGACCAGGACCAGTCCGGTGATGCCGAGCACCACCACGGCGTACGGCTGCCAGCTCGTCAGCAGTTCCGCGAGGCCGCCCGCGGAGAAGCGCCGGCCGCTGACCCGGGTCAAGGAGTCCTGCACCCCGTACAGCAGACCCGCGGCCGCGGCCAGCAGTGTCGGACCCCAGGTCAGCCGCAGGCGGCCGGCGCACAGCGTCAGCAGGAGGGCCAGGCCCAGCATCACGCCGACGATCAGCCAGTGCCGGACCGGGTCGGTCACCACGCTGCCGCCGCGCGGCTCGCCCGCCAGGACGAACGCCGTCACCCCGCCCGCGAGCAGCGCGAGGCCGGCCCAGCCCTGGCGGCCCAGCGGTTGCCGGGTCCGGACGCGGGAGAGGGCGAGGGCGAAGAGGAGGTTCGTCGCCAGCAGGGGCTCGACGAGGGTCAGTTCGCCGCCGCCCAGCGCGATCGCGCCCAGGACCAGGCCGGCCACCATCAGCCCCATGCCGGCCAGCCAGCGTGGCACCCGCACGAGGTCGAGCAGGAGGCGGGGCGAGAGGAAGTCGCCCAGCGGGGCGCGCTCGGCCGCGCTCTGCTGGAGGACGAAACCGAAGCCCAGACAGCACGCGGCGCACACGGCGAGAACCAGAACCAGAACCGACACGCTGCGCACCTCGATCGGCAGTCGGGTCACGGGGGTGTCGGGACGACTCTAGTGCGGGCGGGTTCCGGGCGCCGGGCGAGTGGCGCATTCGGGGTGGAAGAGGCGGTGACGGCGGACACAAGTGCCCTTTTGGTCACGGGAGTTGACGCGTGTAACAGAGTGATCCCCCTTGACGTCAAGCCTTGGCTGCCGGTTTGCTGTGCGTGATCAGCTCATGGCAATCCGGTCATGGCAGTCCGGCTACGACGACCTACCGCGTCGCGTGAGGATGTTTCCCGCGGTGTCCCCACCCCCGCCTTCCCTCGGCCGCGGCCGCAAACGCACGGCCCAGACCTTCGACGAGGCCCTCGACGACGCCGAACTCGTCGGGGTCCGCACCGCGTTGGCCCAGGGACGCTGGCAGTCCGTCCGCTCCCTGCTGGTCCACACGGGTGACGACTGGGACCGCCGGGGGCACCGGGTGGCCGTACTCGCCAAGGAGCCCCACTGCGCCCCCTGGGCCCGCGAGTGGCTGCTCGCCGAACCCGGCTCCGCCGACGCGTCGGTCCTGCTCGCCCTCGCTCTGGTCCACCGCGCCCTGCGGGACAAGGAGAAGCCCGCCGGGGCCCGGGAGGCGTGCCGCGCCGCCGCCGCCCTCGTGCCGGACGATCCCACGCCCTGGCTCGGGCTCCTCGTGCTGGAGCGCTCCCTGGGCACCGACGAGGACGTCGTCCAGGTCTTCGACGAGGTGCGCGTGCGGTACGCCGACCACCACCATGCCCATCACCTGATGGTGGCCCGGCTCGCCGAGCGCGGCGGCGGCCCCGACCCGCTGCACGAGGTGTACGACTTCGCGAACTGGGCCGCCGAGCAGGCCCCCGCGGACTCCCCGCTGGCCATCCTCCCGGTCGTCGCGCACGCCGAGCGCTACCGGGTGCTGGCCACCGCCGGACACGAGTCCACCGACCCGCGCGCCTCCGGGCACTGGGCCGGCCGGCGCGCCCGGCTGGTGATGAAGGCGGCCTTCGACTGGTGGCTGGAGTGGGAGCAGGACGGCCACCCGCGCCGGCTGATCGACCTCAACTTCCTCGCCCACGCCAAGTCCTGCGAGGGCCGCGGCGCCGAGGCCGCCGCCCTGTTCCACCGCATCGGCGAGCACGCCACGCCCGCCCCGTGGTCGTACCCGGACCGCGACCCGTCCTCCGCCTTCCGTGCCGCCCGCGCCGGTGCGCTCGGCACGGCCTGACCGCCCCGTCGACCCGACGCACACCACCCACACGAGAGAAGGACGTCCTGCGATGACCACGGGCAGTACGAGCACGAGCACATCCGCGAGCGGTGACGCCATCAGCACGTTCAAGGGCGAGGAGCGAGCGCTGCGCGCCGACCGGCTGGGCACGGGCGGCCTGCTCCTGTCCGTGCTCGCCGCCACCGCCCCGCTGATGGTGGTCGCGGGTGTCATGCCCACCACCTTCGCCGTCATGGGCATCGTCGGTCAGCCGCTGCTCTTCGTGGTGCTCGGAGTGGTGCTGATCCTCTTCAGCGTCGGATACGCCGAGATGAGCCGGCACGTCCACAACGCGGGCGCCTTCTACGCGTACATCTCCCGCGGTCTCGGCGGCACCGCGGGCGCGGGCGCCGCCCTGGTCGCGCTGGTCGCCTACAACGCCCTCCAGGTCGGCATCTACGGCATCTTCGGCTTCGAGGTGTCCGGGCTGCTGGCCACCTACGCCGGCCTCGACGTCGCCTGGTGGATACCGGCCCTGCTGGCCGTGCTCGCGGTCGGCACGCTGGGCTGGCTGAAGATCGACGTCAACGCGCGCGTACTGGGCGTACTGCTGCTCATCGAGGTCGCGCTCGTGGTGGTGTTCGACATCGCCGCCGTCGCCGACCCGGGGGCGGAGGGCCTCTCGCTGCACGCCTTCAACCCGGACACCCTCACCGGCGCCGGGGTCGGCACCGCGCTCTGCTTCTGCGTCGCCGCCTTCCTCGGCTTCGAGCAGGCGCCGGTGTACGCCGAGGAGACCAGCAGGCCGCACGTGCTCGTACCGCGTGTCATGTTCCTGGCGGTGGGTGGGGTCGCCGTCTTCTTCGCGCTCAGCAGCTGGGCCCTGACCGTGGCCACCGGGCCCGGCCGGATCGTCGGCACCGCGCGGGAGCAGAGCGCGGGGCTGCTGTTCTTCCTGACCGGGTCACGGCTCGGCGACACCTTCACCGACGTGCTGCACGTGCTGTTCGTCACCGGCATGTTCGCCGCCCTGCTCAGCTTCCACAACGTCGTCGCCCGGTACGCCTTCGCCATGGGCCGCGAGGGCCTGCTGCCCGCCGCCTTCGGACGCACGAGCGGCACCAGCGGCGCGCCCGGCACCGGCTCACTGCTCCAGAGCGCCGTCTCCGCGGTCGTCGTCATCGGCTTCGCGGTCGCCGACGACAAGCCGGCCGGCGACCCGACCCAGCCCGTGCTGCACCTGTTCACCTGGGGCGGCAACATAGGTGCCCTCGGCGTGATCCTGCTGATGGCGGCGGCCTCGTTCTCCGTGGTGGCCTTCTTCGTCCGGCGCGGGGCTGCGGCCGCCCAGGGCGTACGCCTGGCCACCTCCGTCGTCGCGGGTGTCGCCCTGCTGGTCATCGCCGGGTACACGGTCAAGGACTTCGACGTCCTGGTCGGCGCCGGGCCCGACTCCGCCCTGAGCTGGGTGCTGCCCGGCATCATCGGCCTCGCCGCGGTCGGCGGCGTGGTGCAGGGCCTGATCCTGCGCTCCCGCGCCCCCGAGAGGCACGCCCGCATCGGCCAGGGCAACGAGGCGTTCCAGCTGGACAAGGCGGCGTCCTCCTGACGCCGGCGGGGGAGTGCGCGGGGAGGGTGGGGAACCTGGCGGGTCCGGATTCCGGTGGGGTCTGGGACCTGGCGGGTCCGGATTCCGGCGTGGTCTGGAACCTGGTGGGGTCTGGAATCCGGCGGGTTCGGATTCCGGCGGGGTCTGGGACCTGGCGGGTCCGGAAACCTGGCGGGTCCGGAAACCTGGCGGGTCCAAAACCTGAAGGGCCCAGGGGCTGACGTGAACCTGAAGGGCCCGGGGGCTGACGTGAACCTGAAGGGCCCGGGGGCTGACGTGGCCGCAGCCCGAGGCGTCCGGCTCAGGCGGCCGGGTCGGCGTCGAAGTCCAGCAGCACCTTGCAGGACCGGCTGCGGTCCGCGGCCAGTGCGAACGCCGACTCGGCGTCGCCCACCGGCACCACCGCGCTGACCAGCGCGTCGAACGCGGGCTCGGCCGCGAGCAGCCGCAGCGCCGCGTCGAACTCGCCGTCGAAGCGGAACGCCCCGCGCAGCTCGATCTCCCGGCTCACCACCAGGTTCCCCGCGAAGGAGCTCCGTCCCGGCGGCAGCATGCCGAGCTGCACGACCACGCCGCCGCGCCGGACCAGCCGCAGACAGGTGTCGAGACCCGCGGCCACTCCGGAGGCCTCGAACGCCGTGTCCACTTCCACCGGCCGGCCGGAGTCGTCCGGGTCGTCGGCCCGTACGAGGGTGTCGGCACCGGCCGCCCGCGCGTACTCCAGAGCCGCGGGCAGCAGGTCCGTCACCGTCACGTGCGCCGCACCCGCCGCCTTCACCGCCGCGACCACCAGAGCGCCGATCGGCCCGGCTCCGGTGACCAGCAGGTGCCGGCCGGCCGGATCCCCTGCCCGGCACACGGCATGCAGGGCGACGGACAGGGGCTCGGCGAGGGCGGCTCGGCGCGGATCGAGGCCGGCCGGGAGGGGGCGCAACTGCTCGGCGGGCACGACGATCCGCGCCGCGAAACCGCCCTGGACGTGGGGGAAGCGGGCCGCGCTGCCCAGGTACCGGGTGTCCCGGCAGACGTTGCGCCGCCCGTCCACGCACTCGGGGCACCTCCCGCACGGGGTCGCCGGGTGCACGGCGACGGACGTGCCGGCGGCCGGGCCCGGTGTGTCCGGGGAGCCGTACGCCACGACCGTCCCGACCACCTCGTGACCGAGCAGCATCGGCTCCTTCAGGCGGAAGTCGCCGACACCCCCGTGCCGCCAGTAGTGCAGGTCCGAACCGCACACCCCGCCATAACGGACGGCGACCAGCGCCTGGCCGGGACCCGGGCTGGGGACGGGCACGTCCTCGACCCGCAGGTCACCCGCACCGTGGATCACACAACCCGGCACGGAAGCCACCTCGGCACTCACAGCACGCTCGTCATGCCGCCGTCGACGTACAGGATCTGCCCGCCGACGAAGTCCGCCGCGGGCGAGGCGAGGAACAGCAGCCCACCCACGAGGTCCTCCGTCCGGCCCCAGCGCCCGGCCGGAGTCCGCCCGCGCACCCAGGCGCTGAACTCCCCGTCCTCGACGAGCGGCCGGGTCAGCTCGGTCTCGATGTAGCCGGGACCGAGACCGTTGACCTGGACGCCGTACGGGCCCCAGTCGGCGCACATGCCCTTGGTGAGCATCTTCAGCGCGCCCTTGGTGGCCGCGTAGGGCGCGATGCCCGGGCGGACCACCTCGCTCTGCAGCGAGCAGATGTTGACGATCTTCCCGTGGCCGCGTTCCGTCATCCGGCGCGCGGCCTCCCGGCCCACCAGGAAGGCGCTGGTGAGATTGGTGTCCAGGATGCGGTGCCAGTCGCCGTCGGTGAACTCCAGCAGGGGTGCCCGCAGTTGCATACCGGCGTTGTTGACCAGGATGTCGAGCGGGCCCACCCGCTCCTCGACCTCCGCGATTCCGGCGGCCACGGACGGACCGTCGGTCACGTCGAACGCGGCCGTGCGGACCTCACCGGGAAGGCCGGCGGCGGCCTTGGCGAGACGGTCGCCGTCGCGTCCGTTGAGGACCACCCGGCAGCCGGCCTCCGTGAGGCCCCGGGCCAGCGCCAGCCCGATGCCCCGGCTGGAGCCGGTCACCAGGGCCGTACGCCCGCCGATGTCGAAGAGGGGGTGAGCCGTCATCGTCGTACTCCTCGCGAACCGGTCGGCCGTGCGGCTATATGACCAGGGACAACAGCAGGACCAGGCCACCGGCGACCACCGAGATGATCGTCTCCATGACGGACCAGGTCTTGATGGTCTGGCCGACGTCCAGGCCGAAGTACTCCTTCACCAGCCAGAAACCGGCGTCGTTGACGTGGCTGAAGAACAGCGAGCCGGCGCCGATGGCCAGAACCAGCAGGGCGGTGTGCGCGGTCGACATGTCGGCCGCGAGCGGCGCCACCAGACCGGCCGCCGAGACGGTCGCCACCGTCGCCGAACCGGTCGCCAGCCGGATCACCACCGCGATCAGCCAGGCGAGCAGCAGCGCCGGGATCGACCAGTCCTCGGAGATCTCCAGGATCATCCGGCCCACACCGGAGTCGATCAGCGTCTGCTTGAAGCCGCCGCCCGCGCCGACGATCAGAAGGATGCCGGCGATGGGCGCGAGGCCCTTCTCCACCAGGCCCGTCAGCCGGTTCTTGCCGAACCCGGCGGGCCGCAGCAGCGTGAAGATACCGACGATCACGGAGACCAGCAGGGCGATCAGCGGGTTGCCGATGACGTCGAAGGTCCGCTGCACCGCGTTCTCCGGGTCGTCGACGACGATGTCGACGAGGGCCTTGAGCAGCATCAGCACGACCGGGAGCAGGATCGTGGCCAGGGTGGCACCGAAGCCGGGGCGCTTCTCCAGCTCCTCGGAAGCGCGCTGCGGGGTCATGCGGTCGGGGGCCGGGACGTCCACCCAGCGGGCCGCGTACTTCGAGAACACGGGCCCGGCGATGATCACCGTCGGGACGGCGATCAGCACGCCCAGCGCGAGGGTCACCCCGAGGTTGGCGTCCACCGCGTCGATGGCGACCAGCGGACCGGGGTGCGGCGGGACCAGACCGTGCATCACGGACAGACCGGCCAGGGCCGGGATGCCGATCCGCATCAGGGAGTAGTTGCCGCGCTTGGCGACCATCAGGACGACCGGGATCAGCAGCACGATGCCGACCTCGAAGAACAGCGGCAGTCCGATGACCGAGGCGATCAGCACCATCGTCCACGGCATCGTACGCGGGCTCGCCTTGGCGAGGAGGGTGTCCACGATCTGGTCGGCGCCACCGGAGTCGGCGAGCATCTTGCCGAGGATCGCGCCGAGGGCGATCAGCACGCCGACGCCCGCGACGGTGGAGCCGAGCCCGGCGGTGAAGCTGGTGATGACCTTGTCCAGCGGCGCACCGGCGAACGCGCCGAGCGCCAGTGACCCGATGGTCAGCGACAGGAAGGCATGCAGCTTGAACCTGGTGATGAGCAGGACGATGACGGCGATACCCAGGAGCACGGCGATGCCCAGCTGGGCGTGGCCCGCCGAGGTGATCGGCTCGACGGGGTCCGCTGCCAGTATCTCGACGCTGAGTCTGGTCACGGTGGTTCCCTTGCGGTGATGGGGATTCGGGGGAGTCCGGGGCTGTGCGCGCGGGAGGCGGCACGACCCCGGGGGAAAGGGTGCGGGTGTTACTGGACCGGCTCGGGAAGATCCTTCAGGGCGGTCGCCGCCCGTTCGGCGATCTGCTCGGGGGTGCCGGTGACGTCCACCGCGACTCCCGCCTCGTCCGGCTGGAGCGGCTGGAGCGTGGCGAACTGGGAGTCGAGCAGGGCCGTCGGCATGAAGTGGCCCTGCCGGTGCGACATCCGCTCCTCGATCAGCTCACGGCTGCCCGTGAGATGCACGAAGACGACACCGGGAGCGGTGGCCCGCAGCCGGTCGCGGTACGACCGCTTCAGCGCCGAACTGCTCACCACCCCGCCCAGCCCGGCCCGCCCGTGCGCCCAGCCGCCGATGGCGTCCAGCCAGGGCCGGCGGTCCTCGTCGGTGAGCGGGGTGCCGGCCGTCATCTTGGCGATGTTGGCCGGCGGGTGGAAGTCGTCGCCCTCGGCGTAGGGAACGCCGAGCCGGGCCGCGAGCAGGGGGCCGATGGTGGTCTTTCCGGTGCCCGCCACGCCCATGACCACGACGACATGGGGGGTGTGCAGTTGCTGCATCGCACTCTCGCTGTCTGCTGTCTTCGCCGACACGTGATGTCGACGTAACTGAAACCTATTAGGTAGGACTACTTCAAGAGTCTGTGACATATAAGTCTGACTTTTTGTTTCGGTGACACCCCCCGTACGCTGAGTGCATGAGCACACCGGGTCGGGGGCTGCACGGCCGCGTACTCGACACCCTCGGCCCCGCCATCACAGCGGGCGCATACCCCGCGGGCAGCGTTTTGCGCACGGACGAGCTGGCACAGCGTTTCGAGGTGTCGCGCTCCGTGATGCGGGAGGCGGTCCGGGTGCTGGAATCGATGCACCTCGTCGAGTCGCGCCGCCGCGTGGGCGTCACCGTCCTGCCCGAGTGCGAGTGGAACGTCTACGACCCCCAGGTCATCCGCTGGCGCCTGGCCGGCTCCGAACGCCCCCGGCAGCTGCGTTCGCTGACCGTGCTGAGGTCGGCGGTCGAACCGGTGGCGGCGGGCCTGGCGGCCCGACGGGCCACGCCTGAGCAGTGCGCCGAGCTGACCGAGTGCGCGCTCGGCATGGTCGCCAACTCACGCGGTCACCGGCTCGAGGAGTACCTCTTCCACGACGTGGCCTTCCACCGCGTCATCCTGGCCGCCTCCGGCAACGAGATGTTCGCCAGGCTCGGCGGCGTCGTCGCCGAGGTGCTGGCCGGCCGCACGCACCACGACGTGATGTTCGAGGACCCGGACCCGGCCGCCGTCACCCTGCACGTCCGGGTCGCCGAGGCGGTCCGCGCGCGTGACGCCGAGCGCGCGGAGGAGCTGACCCGGGAGATCACGGTGGGGGCGCTGCAGGAGCTGGACATCCTGGCGCCGTAGGGGACGGCACGGGGCCCGCGCCGAAGCGGGGCCCAGCGGGGTCTACGCGAGGAACTCCCCGTCGACGTACACCCACGCCCCGTCGACCCGCTCGAACCGGCTCCGCTCGTGCAGCGAGCCGCCGTGGTAGGACGCCCGGAAGGTCACGGTGCCGGTGACGTGGAAGGCGGAGCCGTCGGCCGTGTCCAGGATCTCGAGGCCGGTCCACCGCATACCCGGGTCCAGGTCCAGGTGCTCGGGGCGCGTCCTCGGGTGCCAGGTCCGCAGCAGGTAGCCCGCGTTCCGCCGCACGAAGGCGCTGTAGCGCGAGCGCATCAGGGTCTCGGCGGTCGGAGCGGCGGCGGTCCCGGCGTGGAAACGGCCGCAGCACCGCTCGTACGGATCGGGCCGCCCGCACGGGCAGGAGGGCGTGGTCATGAGGCCATTGTGCCCGTTCACCGGACCGGTCCCAGAACCCGGAAAAGCAGAAGACCCCTGCTCGGCAGGGGTCTCGACTGGTGTCCGAGGGGGGACTTGAACTCTCCTCTCGGGCACCAGCCACCAACCGCTCTGACCTGGGCAAACGTCCGTCGACAGGCTTGATTTCGGCGGGCGTTTCTCCTGTTCTTTCCTGCTGTTTCGAGCCCTCTCGGGCCCCTGTTGGTCATGCGTTGGTCACGTGACCAACCCTGCTCCGAGGCTTCCGTCCCTGGTCAGGCTTCCCGGACGGCGCCACGGGGCTACGCCCAGTTGCACAGGCGCGTACGTGACCACGTACCGGGGGTGGGCCGGGGCGGTCGGGACCTGTTTATGCAAGGACACGCATAGTCACGTTCGCGCATAGACGCGTAGCGCCATCCCCTCTACTGTCGTTGGACAGGCGGCCCAAACGGGGCCAGAGCAAGGGGGTTTGGCATGTCCGAACGTTCGGCACTCACCCGGCTCACGGGCAACGGCAACGGCGAGTGCGGAGAGAAGGACTGCCCGAACGTGTACCGCACGGCGACCGGATCGTTCGTGGTGCAGGGCGACGTGTCCGAAGCCTTCCCCCTGCCCGCTGGTGAAGGGCTCGTGGAAATCCCCGAGGCGGTTCTCAGGGAGGCATTTCGTGCACTTGGATGGTGACGCGTGGAATGACTGCTTCGATTCCATGGAGCGTGAGGCGTGGCGGCTGGAAACGCTGCCCGTCTACACCATGCCCCAGGAAGCGGAGAAGTTGAAGCGCTTCCTCGCCGGGGAGAAATCCCCCGACGATCACGCGTCGGCCTGGATGGACGAGGTCCGGCAATGGACCTCGGAAGGGAAGAGCGTCGGCAGGGTGCACGTCGTGACCCGCCCGCTCTCGGACTATCTCCGGTTCGAGTTCGAGTATTACTACCGGCATCACGTGAAGGTGGGCGAGAATATCCGCATCCTCGACCTCACCGACCGGCGGAACCCGGGACTTCCGGATCAGGATTTCTGGATGTTCGATGAGTCCAAGGTGGTCCTGCTGAACTACCGGGCGGACGGGACGCAGATAAACCGGGAACTGTACGAAGGCGATCCGGAGTCGTACCGGCAGTGGAAGCGGATTGCCGTTGCCGAGTCGGTCCCATTCCTGGAGTACGTGAGCGGGTGACGTTCGACCCTGAGCTGATGGGGCAGCCCAAACAGGAACTGGCAGCCCTGCTGAAAGAACTACGCAAGCGAGCCGGCCTCACAGGGGACCGGCTCGCTCGGCGTTGCAACATGTCCCAATCGAAGATCAGTCGGATCGAGAATGGGAAAGCCCAACCGAGCCTGCTGGACCTGGAAAGAATCCTCCGGGCCGTCGTGGCTCCGCCCGAGGTCATCGAGGAGGTCATCGCCCTCGCGCGGCTGGCCAACACCGAATGGCAAGACCTGCGCTCGCTGCGCCGTAGGGGCCTGGAGAAGAAGCAGACAGAACTTGCGGCTCTTGAATTCTCATCCACGGAGTTCCGCTTCTTCCTGCTCTCGATGATTACAGGATTGCTGTCCACCCCTGAGTATATCCGGGCCAGCCTTGCCCATTCCCCGGCCGATGTCACTAAGACGATCGCGAGGAAGCTGGAGCGGCAGGATGTTCTTTACGACACGAAGAAGCGGTTTACCTTCATCTTGACTGAGCAGGCTGTGAGGTGGCCGCTCCTGCCCTCGGCTGCGATGGCGATGCAGATTGACCGGCTGGCCTCACTGACTCACCTTACGAACGTGAAGCTCGGCGTCATCCCAATCGCGGGATACAAGCCCATGGTTCCGATGGACACCTTCACCGTCTATGACGACACGCTGGCCACTGTGGAGAACACGACCGGTGTCGTGGTCCTGAGAGATCCAAGAGACATCGAAATGCATCTCGCACTGTTCTCCACGTTGGAGGGCTATGCATTGTTCGGGGATGAAGCCCGAGCCTTGCTGGCGGAGTGGTCTGCCGCTTGCCGTTCATGATCTTTAGTCCATGACGGGAAAGATGTACACAGCCGCCGATTTCTGGGTCAATGATTTCCCCCATGGCGGCGACCGAGCGAGACGAAACGAGAAACCGCGACGGCGGACGCATGACCCTGCGGGTGTCATACGACGGCGGCCGGACGTACGGTCCGGTTCGTGAGGTGCAGGTGGACCCGCGCAACGCAGTGATCTTGGGTTCACCCACCAAGTACCCGCCGTGCGGGTGCCCTCGGTGCACGGGCCGCGGTTCGCCGTCTGTGAGTGGTCTCCGCTCTGTCGAGGTGGAGCCGAAGACGGCGTGAGGCGTGGCTTGGCACGCCGGGTGCTGCGCCACTTCGGCCGGTACGCGGGGCCGCTGTACCTGGCCATGATCCTCGGCGGCCTGGCCCTGGTTCTCGTCGGAACCCTGGCGATCCGGTAACTGCCGCGCTCGTCGCTGTCCCCTTTTGCTTCCCGCCGGATTCCCGGTGGGAGTTCCCGAGAAGAGAGGTAGTCCGATGGTGGAAGAGAACACCGGTTCGATGGCCCCCGAGGGGGGTGGCCTGCTCGTCGCGAAGCGGAAGATCGTGGCCGCGCGGACCCGAGCCGAGCAGGAGTCGGACGTCAGCAGTGGCCGTTCCGACGGCAACGACTGACGGGAGCGCCCACGTTGCTTGAAGCAGCCTCGTGGGCGGGGCGTCTGGGCGGGGACAAGTTCCTCGCCCAGACGTACCACCGCTCCTACGCACACTTCCCCGGCGCCGCCGACACGGCGGGTCTGTTCTCCTGGGATGACCTGAACCGGATCATCGCGACGCAGCGGCTGGAGCCGCCCCGGCTGCGCCTGTCGGTCGACGGCGAGATGGTCCCGCTGCACCGCTACGCGATCCCGACCACGAACCGCCGAGCGGTCACCTGGTCCCGCATCCAGCCGTCCGACTTCCACGCCCAGCTCAGGGACGGGGCGTCGCTGGTCCTCGACGCGGTGGAGAAGATCCACCCCGCCGTGGGGGCGGCTGCTGAGGGGCTGGAACGCTTCCTCGGGACTTCCGTACAGGCCAACGTGTACGCCTCGTGGACAGAGCGGGAGGGCTTCGGCCGGCACTGGGACGACCACGACGTGGTGGTGGTCCAGCTGCACGGCTCGAAGCGGTGGCGCCTGTGGGGGATGACCCGTGAGGCGCCCACCTTCCGGGACGTGGAGTCGCCGGAGGAGCCGGAGGGCGACCCGGTGGCGGACCTCGTTCTGTCCCCGGGTGACGTGCTCTACCTGCCGCGCGGCTGGTGGCACTCGGTCACCGCTGACCAGGGGACGGAATCCCTGCACCTGACGTTCGGCATGGTTCCGCACACGGGCGCTGACCTGATGCTGTGGGTCGTCGATCAGCTTCGGGCGTCCCTCGCGCTGCGCAGGGACATTCCGCGCTTCGGCTTACTGGCGGAACAGTCGGACTTCATCGACGCCGTGCGTCGTGAGGTGGCCGACATGATGGCGGACCCGCGCCTCGTGGAGCGGTGGGCGGAGTCGATCGACACGACCGACCTGGGCCACGCAATTCCGTCCCTGCCGTACGTCGACGGACTCCCTGCACGGGGTGAGATCACGGTCAAGCTCGCCGCTCCGAGGGGCCGCCTGACGCCGAACCGCGCACAGGGCACGGTAACCTTCTCGGCGGTCGGTACCGCGTGGGACTTCGCCGAGTCCGCCGCGCCCGCGCTGGGCACGCTGCTGACCAATCAGCCGACCACGCTAGGCGAGATGGCCGACTCCGCCGGGCTGGAGGTCAAGGAGGTGGCCGAGTTGGTCTCCGTCCTCATCGACGGCCATGCCGTCGCAGTCGTGGGGACGGTGCTGTGACCGCCGCGCTCTGCCTGGGGACATACCGCGTGCGTGCCGTCAGTCAGGCGGCACGCACCGCCCTGGCTGCCGGTAGCCCGTGGGTGGACACGGCGCCCAACTACGGCCATGGTCGAGCGCATGAGGAGTTGCGCCCGGTGCTCGGGGAGTACCCGACCGTTCGGGTAGCCACGAAGACGGGGTTCTTCACGGAGGAACAAGGCCGCACCGCACTGGCTGAGGCCGTGCTCGCCGGGGAAGGGGCGGCCGGTAGGCACAGCCTTGAACGGGGCTTCGTCCGTTGGCAGACGGAGCGTTCGTTGGCCGCGCTCGGCCACGTGGACCTGGTGTTCGTACACAACCCGGAGCACCACGGCCAGGGCCTTGACCGTGCGGCTCTGCATGGGCGTGTGCGGGAAGCATTCACGGCGCTGGAGGAGTTCGCTCACGCGGGCAGGATCGGCGGGTACGGCGTGGCCACTTGGTCGGGCCTGACCTCCGGAGCGTTCAGCGTGCCCGAGTTGCTCGCGCTCGCCCGGCAGGGGGCTGGTTCCGCCGAGCATCACTTCACGGGGTTGCAGATGCCCGTCATCCTGATCATGGATGCCCCGATCACGCAGGCCCTGAACGGCGGCGGACAGCTGGTGCAGGCGAAGGACGCGGGGCTGATCACCTTCGGCTCTGCGCCCCTGCACGGGGGCGAACTCCTCGATGCCATGACACCCGAACTGGTGAACCTCATCCGTCCCGGCCTGTCGGCCGCAGCCGCTGCCCTGCTGGCCGCTGGCTCGTGCCCTGGCCTCGATGTCGTCCTGACTTCCGCGAGCACCCGCGAGCACTGGGACGATGTGGCCAAGGCTCTAGCTGCGCCGCTGACGGCCCAGGAACTCAGGAGGGTGACGGATGAACTCGCCGGTGAATGAGGAGGTACAGGCCCTGATGGAGGCCGCCCACGACCGGGCGGCCAAGGCGCTGGGGCTCACATGTACGGGGCCGCTGGCGTGGGGCTTCCTTGGTGTCACCCTCGGACGCCGAGTGGGGGACCGGTGGCTACGGGTGAGCCGGACGGCGAAGAGGAACGCGGGCAGGAAGCGGGGGGAGGGCATCGTCGGCGCCTCTGAGGTGGTGCCTGAAGGTGTCCCCCGCCCCCGCCTGCACGGGGTGCACGACTGGACTGACGGCGAGTGGGCTTTTGGGGCGGAAGTCCTGGACTACCTCACGCAACCTGTGGTGTCCCCGGACCGAGCCGACATCGACCATGACCCCGGGTTGCCTGACGAGTGGTGGGCGGACCTTCACCAAGCCCTTGTCCTGCTCGCTGAAGCGGAGGGCGCGAAGACGACCGTCCGGGACGGGTGGATCGAACGGGCCTTCCCCCAGTTCCTTGGCGTCCCGGCACCCGCCAAGGTGGAGCGGGTGACTGGTCACGGTGATCTGCACTGGGGCAACCTCACCACCGCGCCCCTGTGCCTGCTGGACTGGGAGCGGTGGGGCCTGGTGCCCTTCGGCTACGACGCGGGGCTCCTGCACGCCAACAGCCTGCTTGTGCCCGACGTTGCCGCCCGCATCCGCAAGGAGTTCGCGGCGGTCCTCGACACCCCGGCCGGCCGAATCGGGGAACTCGCGGCCCTGGCGGAGATGCTGCAAGCCGTAGCCCGTGGCTGGTACCCCGACCTTGCACCCCGCCTCGTTGCCCGCGCGGAAGCTCTCACCGGTGTTCGCCCACCCGTCCCGGTGCACTGCGAGGTGAGCGCCTGACTGCATGCCCCTGTGTGCCCGTCTCAGGCGCTCTCACCGATGTGCCGGTACAAGGTGGCTCGGGAGATTCCCAGGGCCTTAGCGATGACTGAGACGCTCTCGCCCTTGGCGTGCCGGGCACGGGCTACGGCTAGCTTGTCGTCGTCCACGACGGAGGGGCGCCCACCGTGGTTGCCCTTGCGGGCCGCAGCGTCCAGCCCCTCCAACGTCTTCTCCCGGATTCCTTCCCGCTCCACCTCGGCGGCTACCGCCAGGACGGCGAACACGATGGCGCCTGCCCCGTTCGGGTCGTACTCGCCCTGCAAGGGGCCGGAGAGGAGTTCCAGTTGGATGCCGTCCGCTTGCAGGGTGGACGACAACGTCATGAGCTCTGCCGCGTTACGGGCAAGGCGCTTCATCTCCACCACCGTGAGGATTACCGGTTGGTTCGGGGCGGCTGTCTTGATGTCCCGTGCCAGAGCTAGCTAGCCGGGTGGCAAAGCGCGGCAACGGGCTCGGTGGGACAACGGTGGTGATCCCGCGCACGGGCCGACCGAACATCTGGGGCGTGCGTACGCCCCTGCACTTCGACCCGGCGACGGGCGAGAAGGGGCGCTATTGGATAGGCCGGGAGTACAAGACCAAGACGGAGGCGGAACGGGCGCTGCGCAAGTGGCACACCGAGCACGAGGCAGGCGCCCTGACGCCCCGCTCCGACATGACCATGGGTCAGCTCATGGACGGGTGGCTCGCCAAGCATCGGGGCGAGGACACCACGAGGGAGGGGTACGCGCCGAAGATCCGGCTGCACATCAAGCCGCACATAGGCAGGGTGAAGGTGGTGGAGGTGACGGACGAGCGGCTGGACGAGCTGTACCGGCTCTTGGAGAGCACGCCCATCGAGGCGAACGGGAACAAGCCGCTCGGCCCCAAGAGCGTCCGCCACATCCACAACATCATCTCGGCGGCGCTGGACTCGGTGACCGGACCGAGGAAGCTCCTCACGGTCAACCCGGCCCACACTGCCAACCCGCCGACCGAGCGGCAGATCAAGGCGGCACAGCCGGACTTCCCCACCCTCAACGACCACGAGACGACGCACTTCCTCAAAGAGATATGGAAGCCGTGCGGCAACCGGGCGTGCGACGACGGACTGACCCACCACTGCCTTCGGGACGCCCCGCTGTGGACTGCCTACGCGGCCACCTCGTGCCGCCGCAGCGAAGTGCTGGGGTGGAAGTGGTCGCTCATCCACTGGGACGAGTGCGCCATCGAACTGGGCTGGGTCGTGGTCGAGGAAGGCAACACGTACCGGCTGCGGAAGCTCAAGCTGTACCGGGGCGAGGCAGGCGGACCGCAGGACCCCGAGAAGGTGTCGGCCCGCTGGCGGACGGCACGCAACCGTCTGCACCTGCCGGAGCACTTCCGGCTGCACGACTGGCGGGCCTCGAAGATCACGAACGATCTGGACGCCCACGAGAACCCGGTGGAGGTCTCGGCCAACGACCGGCACCACTCGCCGGGCTACACCATGGCACGGTACGGCAGGCGACGCGCTGAGGGAGCGAAGAAGCTGGCAGCTTCGAGCGCCAGCCCCATCGGCCTGTCATCCCTGGTCTGACCAGGAAGTTCGCTCGGCTGTTGGTCACGTGGTTGGTCACGCCACAGCCGGAGAAACAGAAAAACCCCAGATCAACTGGGGTCTCTGCTGGTGTCCGAGGGGGGACTTGAACCCCCACGCCCGATAAAGGGCACTAGCACCTCAAGCTAGCGCGTCTGCCATTCCGCCACCCGGACAAGGTGTCTGTCGTGCGCGGGGTTGCCCGCGGCGACGACATAAACACTACCAGGCTTTGCGGGGTGGCCGATCACCCCCTCCTTGGGCGCGGACGGCCGGAGGGGGAGGATGAGGGGGACCCACCAGCAGTGACGCCGGCAGTGACGGCGGCACTGACATCGGCAGTGACAGCGGGAGGAACCACGTGAGCGACTCGGGCACGGCCAGGAGCGTCACCGGCGAGGACGAGGTCGTCGACCTCTGCCGCGAGCTGATCCGGATCGACACCAGCAACTACGGCGACCACTCGGGGCCGGGCGAGCGCAAGGCCGCCGAGTACGTCGCGGAGAAGCTCGCCGAGGTGGGACTCGAACCGAAGATCTTCGAGTCCCACCCCGGACGCGCCTCCACGGTGGCCCGGATCGAGGGCGAGGACCCGTCCCGGCCCGCGCTGCTCATCCACGGCCACACCGACGTCGTCCCGGCCAACGCGGACGACTGGACCCACCACCCCTTCTCCGGGGAGGTCGCCGACGGGTGCGTGTGGGGGCGCGGCGCCGTCGACATGAAGGACATGGACGCGATGACCCTCGCGGTCGTCCGCGACCGGCTGCGCAGCGGGCGCAAGCCCCCGCGGGACGTCGTGCTGGCGTTCCTCGCCGACGAGGAGGCCGGCGGCACGTACGGCGCCCGGCACCTGGTCGACAACCACCGCGACCTCTTCGACGGCGTCACCGAGGCGATCAGCGAGGTGGGCGGCTTCTCCTTCACCGTGAGCGAGCAGCGCCGCCTGTACCTGATCCAGACGGCCGAGAAGGGCATGCACTGGATGAAGCTGAGCGTGGCCGGCACCGCGGGGCACGGGTCGATGATCCACCGCGACAACGCCATCACCGAGCTCTCGGAGGCCGTCGCGCGCCTCGGCCGGCACGAGTTCCCCGTCCGCGTCACCAAGACGACCCGGGCCTTCCTCGACGAACTGGGCGACGCGCTCGGCACCGAGCTGGACCCGGAGAACATGGAGGGGACGCTCGCCAAGCTCGGCGGCATCGCCAAACTCATCGGCGCCACCCTGAGCAACACCGCCAACCCGACCCAGCTGGGCGCGGGTTACAAGGTCAACGTCATCCCCGGCGAGGCCACCGCCCACGTCGACGGGCGCTTCCTGCCCGGCTACGAGGAGGAGTTCCTCGCCGACCTCGACCGGATCCTCGGACCGAAGGTCCGGCGCGAGGACGTGCACGCCGACAAGGCGGTCGAGACCACCTTCGACGGTGCGCTGGTCGACGCGATGCAGTCCGCGCTGGTGGCCGAGGACCCGGCCGCGAAGGCCATCCCCTACATGCTCTCCGGCGGCACGGACGCCAAGTCCTTCGACGACCTCGGCATCCGGGGCTTCGGCTTCGCGCCGCTCAAGCTGCCGCCGGAGCTGGACTTCGCGGGCATGTTCCACGGCGTCGACGAGCGGGTGCCGGTGGAGGGCCTGCAGTTCGGCGTACGCGTGCTCGACCGCTTCATCGACGCGTCCTGATTCGCCCGGAGAAACGAGACTTCCGCACACGACGGTATTCGACCGCGTGTGCGGGAGGCGACCGGGAAGAGTGAATGCGCTCATAAGCTCGTAGCCTCATTACTCCCTCCTCGTTACAGGTAATGCGATCGGCACTTTGGGATCGCGTTTGCCAACTAGGAGGAACAATGCTCAAGAAGGTCGTCGCCGCTGCGGCTGCCACCGGTGGTCTGGTTCTCGCGGGCGCGGGCATGGCCGTCGCCGACGCCGGTGCGCAGGGTGCCGCCGTGCACTCGCCCGGCGTCCTTTCCGGCAACGTCGTTCAGGTTCCCGTGCACGTGCCGGTGAACGTCTGCGGCAACACGATCTCCGTGATCGGTCTGCTGAACCCCGCCTTCGGCAACGTCTGCATCAACAAGTGACGTTGTGCCTCGCCCCGTGAGGAACTGAGTCCGCCGGCCCCGGAGTGCACGCCATGCGCTCCGGGGCCGACGGCCTTTCGAGGGACCTCCGAGGCGGGGGAACGACGGCAACGCCGGGATGCCCGGCATTCTCGGCACCACGGGACCAGGACAAGGCAGGGATTCAGGAAATGCGACAGGTCACCCGCAAGGGCCTGATGACGATGGCGGCGGCCACCGGCGTGATCGCCGCCGTGGGCGGTACGGCTCACGCGGACTCGGGTGCGTACGGCTCGAGTTCGGATTCGCCCGGCGTACTGTCCGGCAACACGGTGCAGGCCCCGGTGCACGTGCCGGTGAACGTCTGCGGCAACACGGTGGACGTGGTCGGCGTCCTCAACCCGGCGATGGGCAACGCGTGCGCCAACCAGGGCGGCGGTGCCTCCGGGGGACACGGCGACTCCGGCGGGTACGGCGACTCCGGGAGCCGGGGCGGTTCGCACGGCGGCTCGCACGCCGGCGGTCACGCCACGGACTCGCCGGGCGTCGCCTCAGGCAATCACGTCGAGGTGCCGGTGGACGTGCCGGTGAACGTGTGCGGCAACAGCGTCGACGTCGTCGGTGCCCTCAACCCGGCCACCGGCAACGACTGCGCCAACGGGGGCGGCGGCGGGAACCACTCCACGCCGCCCGGCGACCACGAGACGCCTCCCGGGCACCCGGACGAGCCGGGCAACCCCGGGAACCCGGACGAGCCCGGCAACCCGGATGAGCCCGGGACCCCGGACGAGCCCGGCAACCCCGGCACCCCGGAGAAGCCGTCCGGCCCGGGCGACGAGACGCCGGGCGGCGGCTCCACGGACGGCAACCAGCCGGGCGCCCAGACCGTCACCCAGCCCCGCGGCGACGCGGCGCTCGCCGAGACCGGCAGCCACCTGCCGCTGGGCCTCGCCCTGCCGGTGGGCGCCGGCGCGCTGCTCGCGGGCACGGTGCTCTACCGCAGGGCGCGCGCCTCGGCGTGAGAGCGGCACATCGGCACACGCAGCGGGCTCCGCACCGGCGGGGCCCGCTCCGTATCCGTCACCCGCGCCCCGCTGGGCGTGATCACGGATCACCAGGTGGCGCGCACCTGGCGGATGATCCGCCGCCGCAACCGCACCTTGCGGCTGCCGTCGCGCAGCAGGGTCAGGCGGTACAACTCCCAGTGTCCGTACTCGGCATGGTCCGTGAGCTGACGCGTCGCCTCCTTGCGGGTGACCCCGCGAGGTAGGTACACATCGACAAATTCGTATTCCGGCATCGAATCTATTGTGCGGGCTGGGGCCCGGTACGGATAGCGTCTGCACTATGTCTGATGCTGCGCAGCCCACCGCTGCCGAGGTACGCGCCGCCGCCGAGGCGGTCAAGACCGCGCTCGACCGCCACCTTGCCGCGGTCGAACGCCGATCGGGCGAGGACGACCCGGCCGTCTACGACGCGTTCAACGAGCTGGCCGCGGCCGCGGAGGTGTACGACGAACTGCTCTACGACCGGTACGACGAGGTCACTCCCTTCGAGATCCCCGGCGCCGAGGACACGCTGCCGCCGTACACGGGCCCCGAGGAGCCCGGTGCGCTCAGTGTCCTGATCCGCCGCGACTACGCCGTGGCCGAGCCGCAGCGGCTGATGGCCCAGGCACGGCGGGTAGAGGCGGCGGACGAGGCGGGGCCGGTCGTGGAGGTCTCGGGCACGGTCCACGGGGCTCTCGGCCTTCTGTTCGGCGAGTTCGAGCCCGACGAGATCGCCTCGCGGCACAAGGAGTTCGGCCTGGAAGAGGGCGACTCGACGCTCTGGGTGACGGCCGCGGACGAGACCGCCGAGCCCGGCGAGTGGCTGGAGGCCCCGTTCGAACAGGTCGACCCGCAGCGGGTCGTCTGCCGCTTCGACGTCAGCGCGGTCTTCGACGAAGAGTACGACGACGGCATCGACGACGATGACGACGATGACGACGATGGCGGCGTGGGCGGCCACGGCGGCATGGCGGAGCTGGACGAGGACCTCGACACGGACCTGGACGAGGACGGCGAGCCCACGCGCCAGGAGGCGGATCGCTGAACGGCGCGAGCCACGGCCCGCCGACCCGTCGGCATGGCGGCGACGGTTACGGGGGAGGCCCTGGTGACCGCCGCCGCCCTGTCTGTCAGGGACGGGAGGGCGGACGCCCGGGGTCGGCGGGTGGTCGGTATGTGTGGTGTGAGCGGTAGGGGCGGCCGGGTCGTGCGGGGTGGGGCCGGGGGCCTGGGCACGGCGCGGGGCAAGGCCGCTCCGCTCGCCGTGCCGGCCCGGGACGACCCGGCGGGGTGACTGGTCGGTGGATGCCCGGAGTCAGCCCGTGGCGGCGGGGACCTGTGGCGTGAGGAGTCTCGGCAGCCGGGTCGTGCGCGGCTTGGCCGGAATCTCCGCCACGGCGCGGGGGAGCGCCTGCTCCACGCCGTGGACCACGGACAGGTGCCGGGCGGCCCGGCCGAACGCCGTGTAGACCCAGGGGCGGCTGAGGGCCTGCGCGGCATCGCCGGGCAGGACCACGACCACCGCCGGCCACCGGCCGCCGAGCGCCTGGTGGGCGGTCAGCGCCCACCCGTGCCTCACGCACCCTTCCACCCGGTCCCGGGGCACGCGCACGGTCTCGCCCGCGCACGCCAGGTGCAGCCCGTCGGCGTCGGCCCGCACCACCCGGCCGGGCAGCGTACGGCCCGGCGCGGGGGAGTAGGCGACCCGGTCGCCGGGGTCGAAGCCGCCGAAGCGGCCCGGGCCCGGGTTCAGCCGCTCCTTCAGCGCCGCGTTGAGTGCCCGCGTCCCCGCGGCACCGCCGTGGCCCGGCGTGATCACCTGGGTTTCCTCGGCCGGGACACCGATCGCGCGCGGCACCGAGTCCGCGACGAGCTGGACGGTGCGGTGCACGGCCTCGCCCGCGTCCCGCACCGGCACGATCACGACCTCCTTGCCGGGCGCCTCCACCTGGCCCAGCTCACCGATGCCGATGCCGGAGACCAGCTCGCCGAGCGGGCCCGGGTCCGGGCGCCGCGAGGCGATCTGGGGGCAGACCCGCGCCGCCAGCAGATCCGCGAAGACCCGCCCGGGTCCCACGGACCAGAGCACCGCCGGATCCCCGGCCAGCACCAGCCGGGCCCCGTCCGGCAGCGACTCCGCCAGCAGCGCGCCCGACTCGACGTCGAGCTGCGGCGCGTCGAGCACGACGAGCAGATCGAGGTCCAGCGCACCGTCGGTGTCCCGCCCCGGTCCCTCGGCGCCGGTCAGCAGTCCCGCCACGGTGACGGCGGCGGGGGCGGCCGGTCCCGAGGGGGACGGTGCCTCAAGCAGGGCCGCGAAGCGGTCGCGGCCGAGCGGTCCGGGCGCGGCGGCCCAGACACGCAGCCCCAGGGCGTGCGCCGCGTGCAGCAGGGCGGCGGGCTCGGCCAGGGACGCCTCGCCGCCGGTGTGCAGGACCAGCCCGTGGGCCGCGACGGCGCGGATCAGTTCGGCCGCGGAGCCCTGCGCGGAGGCGGCGGCCTGCTCCCAGTCCGCGGCGGAACCGTCCTGCTTGGGCGCCGAGTTGACCAGCCGGGCCAGTCCGTCGGCGAGGCTCTCCTCGGCGAGCGCGTACCGCTCCAGACCGATCAGTACCCGGACCGGGCGCTCCGCGGTCTCCTCGCCGTCCCCCTCCGTCCCCTCCGCACCGCCCGCCGCTCGCTCCGGGCGGGCGCCGGTCTCCTCCAGGGCGTCCTGGAAGGCCAGTGCCTCCCCCTCGGCGAGCGTGCTCTGTACGGCGGCGTCGGGATCCGGCACGCCCCGCTGGGCCAGCGTGGCCGTGAGCCGCGGCAGCTCCAGCGCCGTGTGCCCGGCCAGGGCCGCCTGCTCCAGGAGCCACACGGTGACGGCACGGCCGCGACGCTCGTCGTCCGGGCCGCACTCCGCGCCGAGCAGCGCGCGGGCGAAACCGTCGGCCTGCTCCGGCCGCACGCCGCCGACCCGGAGCAACTGCCAGGGGTCCGCGCGCAGCGCGTCCTCCGCGCCCTCGCCGAGGAGCGCGGCGGTCTGCGGCGCGAGCGCTTCCGGGGCGCCGCCCTCGGCCAGCACCCGCCGCACCGTCCGCACCGTCTCCGGCGCCGGTCCCGCGGCTCCGGCGGGGGCGGCAACCGTCTCGGCGGGCGCCGGCCGGGGCTGTCGTACCGGCTCCGGGGCGGGACGGCGCGCGGGCTCGGGGGCGCCGAAGACCGTGGCCGCCGGCTTCTCACCGCTCTCCACGGCCCGTACCGCGGCGAGCAGATCGGCCGCCGTGCCACTGAGCTTGGTTCCCGCGTCGATCGGCCCCTGCCTCTCGGCCTTCCGCCGCTCGATCCGCTCCCGCTCGATCCGCTGAGCGGTCAGCTCGGCCTCGACCTCGGACACCTGTGCGGCCGCCTCCTCCCCGTCCCCGGCCGCCTCCTCCCCGTCCCCGGCCGCCTCCTCCCCGTCCCCGGCAGCTCCGCCCGGCTGCCCGCCGACCGCCCCGTCCCCGGCGGGGTCGCCCGTCGCCGCGTCGGAGGTGTCCCCGGCGGCTCCGGGCCCCGTCCCGGGCGGCCGAACCGCGACGTCCGGCGCGGACCCGTCAGCGGTGCCCGGGGCTCCCGGGGTGTCCGGCCCGGTGTCCACGGTGTCCGTGGTGTCCTCGGAGGCGGGCTCGGGCTCCGTGCTCACAGCGTGCTCCAGTCGTGATCGGGATAGCGGTGCAGGGGCGCCGACACGTCGTCGAGCGCCCGGCAGATCTCGTCAGGCAGACTAAGGGTCTCCACTGACAACGCGGCCGTGAGCTGCTGCGCGTTGCGCGGACCGATGATCGGGGCGACCACCCCGGGCCGGTCGCGGACCCAGGCCAGGGCGACCTGCAGCGGGGTCACCGCGAGTCCGTCCGCCGCCGTCGCGACCGCGTCCACGACGTGCCCGGCCGTCTCGTCGAGGTAGGGCTCGACGAACGGGGCCAGTTGATCCGAGGCGCCCCGCGAGTCCGGCGGCGTCGCGTCCTTGCGGTACTTGCCCGTGAGCACCCCGCGGCCCAGCGGGGACGAGGGCAGCAGACCGACACCGAGGTCCAGGGCGGCCGGCAGCACCTCACGCTCGATGCCCCGCTGGAGCAGCGAGTACTCCATCTGGGCGCTCGCCACCCGGTTCCGGACGCCCGGCGCCGCCAGCTGCCAGGTCGCCGCCTTGGCCAGCTGCCAGCCGCAGAAGTTGGAGACCCCCGCGTAGCGCGCCCGGCCGCTGCTCACCGCCACGTCGAGGGCGTGCAGCGTCTCCTCGAGCGGCGTGTGCGGGTCGAAGGCGTGCAGGTGCCACACGTCGACGTGGTCCGTGCCCAGGCGGGCCAGGGAGGCGTCCAGCGCCGAGAGCAGGTGGGCGCGCGAACCGTCGAAGCGGCGGTCGGGATCGGGCACGCTGCCCGCCTTGGTCGAGATCACCAGGTCCCGGCGCGGCACCAGGCCCTCCATGAGACGCCCGAGCAGATACTCCGACTCACCGTCGCCGTAGACGTCCGCGGTGTCGATGAGGGTTCCGCCCGCTTCCCAGAAGGTTTTCAAGAGGTCCGCGGCGTCATGCTCGTCCGTGTCCCGGCCCCAGGTCAGGGTGCCGAGACCGATGCGGGACACGCGCAGGCCGGTGCGGCCGAGATGCCTCTGCTCCATGAACGCCGACATTACTGGCCACGGCTTGCGCTGTGGGGGCCTGTGGACAACCGAATCCGGCGCGCTAAGGTCGGGGCACCAGCCACGTTACTGATCGGTAAGGGGAATCGGCCATGCAGCTCGGGATCAACCTCGGCTACTGGGGTGCCGGAATGGACGCGGACAATCTGGCCGTCGCCCAGGAGGCCGACCGGCTCGGATACGCCGTGTGCTGGGCCGCCGAGGCCTACGGCTCCGACGCGGCCACCGTGCTCACCTGGGTCGCCGCCCAGACCGAGCGCATCGACGTGGGCTCGGCCATCTTCCAGATCCCGGCCCGCCAGCCCGCGATGACGGCGATGACGGCCGCCACCCTGGACTCCCTGTCCAAGGGCCGCTTCCGCCTCGGCCTCGGCGTGTCGGGACCGCAGGTCTCCGAGGGCTGGTACGGCGTCAAGTTCGACAAGCCGCTGGCCCGCACCCGTGAGTACGTCGAGATCGTGCGCAAGGCGATGACCAGGGAACGGCTGTCCTTCGAGGGGCGGCACTGGACGCTTCCGCTGCCCGGCGGCCCCGGTAAGCCCATCAAGCTGACCGTGCACCCGCAGCGCGAGCACATCCCGCTGTACATCGCGGCGATCGGCCCGAAGAACCTGGAGCAGACCGGCGAGATCGCCGACGGCGCCCTGCTCATCTTCCCCTCCGCCGACCACCTGGAGGAGACCGCGGTCAAGCACCTGCGCGCCGGGCGCGAGA
The DNA here is from genome assembly GCF_043200575.1 of Streptomyces sp. NPDC048392. Lineage (NCBI taxonomy): Bacteria > Bacillati > Actinomycetota > Actinomycetes > Kitasatosporales > Streptomycetaceae > Streptomyces > Streptomyces sp. NPDC048392. Next base: position 300,458 of record NZ_JBICYB010000003.1, on the reverse strand, counting down.
AGGCCGGCAGGACCCTCGACGGGTTCGACATCTGCCCGACCCTGCCGCTGGCCCTCGGCGACGACAAGGACGTCCCCGCCCTCGCCGACACCTTCCGCCCCTACACAGCGCTGTACGTCGGCGGCATGGGCAGCCGCAAGCAGAACTTCTACAACCAGCTCGCCCAGCGCATGGGCTACGAGCGGGAGGCCGCCGAGATCCAGGACAAGTACCTGTCCGGCGACAAGCAGGGCGCCGCCGGGGCCGTACCGCACGAGCTGATCGACCGGACGACGCTGCTCGGCTCCGTCGACCGCATCGCGGACCGGATGAAGGCCTACGCCGCGGCCGGTGTCACCACCCTCACCCTCGCCCCCGCGGGCTTCACCCTGGACGAGCGGCTCGCCGCCCTCCGCGCCGGCACCGAGGCCCTGGAGCGCGCCGGACTGGCGTAGCGCCACCGGCGAGTTCTGCGGCCGTGGTGGGGGCTCGGGAGTCTTCCCCGCCACGGCCGTCACGAGGAACAACGCGTCCACGCGCGCGGGGTTACGCCTCCTCCTGTCCTCCGCCGTCCTTCTTTCGGCGCAGTCGTCCGCCGCACATGTTGCCGCGCTCCCCTTTCCGCATTTGACTCGTGCTTCGCGGAGTGTGCGGAGCCACGCAGCGGCAGAGAGGTGCCCCGATGCTTTCGGCCAAAGGCCTTTTCCAGGAGATCCTCGACAACGACGAGTCGTTCCGTCTCTTCTGCTCCGTCGCGGCCAGCGGCGAGTCCCAGGGCGGCTGGGAGAACGCGCGCATCGCCGCGCTGGTGCCGGAGAGCGAACGCGCCCTCGCTCCCAGGATCACCCGGCACGGCGCGGACGAGGAGAAGCACGGCCGGATCTTCAACGCGCTGCTGAAGAAGCGCGGTCTCGAACCCGTCGAGGTACCGCCCGAGACCGACTACACGATGCTCCTGGAGCGGCACGGCATCGGCCTCGCCCACGAGAAGCTCAAGGCCGACCGGCCCCTCACGGTGCCGGACGTCATCACGTACCTCGCGCACAGCAGGGTCACCGAGCAGCGCGCGGCCGAGCAGATGGCGATGCTCCTCAAGTACTTCGGGGACCACCCGGACCTGGGCCGGGCGGTCCGGATGATCTCCGCCGACGAGGACAACCACCTCGCCTACTCCCACGAGGAGCTGCTGCGCTACGCCGCCGCCGGGCACGGTCCGTACATCCGCCGGACGCTGCGTGAGTGCGCGCTCGCCGAGATCCGCGTCCACCGGGACGTCAGCCTCGCCGTGATGGCCCGCGTGGGACGCCTCCTCGGCTGGTCACGCGCCAGGTCGCTGCTGCTCGCGGCGGGCATCCACGCGACGTACGCGGGGGAGCGGCTGGCCGGCTGGCGCCGCATGGTGACGCTGCGGGCGCCCGCACGGCGCGACGCGCTCGGCGGGCCCGCCGCCCCGGCCTCCGAGGTCGCCTGACTCCCCGCTCCCCGGCGCTCGCCCCTACAGCCAGCCCCGGCGTCGGAACTGCCGGTACAGCAGCACCTCCAGGACGGCCATCAGCGCGATCACCGCCGGGTAGCCCCACACCCAGTGCAGCTCCGGCATGTGGTCGAAGTTCATGCCGTAGATCCCCGCGAGCATCGTGGGAACCGCGGCCATGGCCGCCCACGCGGAGATCTTCCGCATGTCGTCGTTCTGCCGGACGCTCGTCTGCGCCAAGTGCGCCGACAAGATGTCCGAGACCAGCCGGTCCAGGCTCTCCACCGACTCGTTCACGCGCGTGAGGTGGTCGTTCACGTCCCGGAAGAACGGCCGCGCCCTGTCGTCCACGAACGGCACTCCGCCGCCGTACGCCTCCGTCCCGGCCAGCCGGGCCAGCGGCGGCGCGAGCGGGCCGGTCGCCCGGCGGAACTCCAGCACCTGCCGCTTGAAGGTGTAGATGCGGGAGGCGGTGTGCCGGGAGCCGCCGCCGTCCGGCGAGAAGACCTCGGCCTCCAGTTCCTCCAGGTCGGTCTGGAGCTCGACCGCCACGTCCAGGTAGTGGTCGACGGCGGCGTCCGCGAGCGCGTACAGCACCGCGGTGGGACCCTTGCCGAGCAGTTCCGGCTCGTGCTCCAGACGCCGCCGTACGGCCTTGAGCGGGGAGCCCTCGCCGTGCCGGACGACGACCGCGAAGGCGTCGCCCAGGAAGATCATGAGTTCGCCGGTGGAGACGGCGTCGCTGTCCGGCTCGTACACCACCGGCTTGAGGACGGCGAAGAGCGAGTCGTCGTACACCTCCAGCTTGGGCCGCTGATGCGCCTTGAGCGCGTCCTCCACCGCCAGCGGGTGCAGCCCGAACTCCTGGCTGACCAGGTCGAACTCGGCCTCCGTCGGCTCGTGCAGCCCGATCCAGACGAAGCCCCCCGCCGTCCGCGCCTCGCCCAGCGCGTCGGAGAGGTCCTCCGGCCCGTCCGCGCGGTGCCCGTCCCGGTAGATGGCGCAGTCGACGATCACCGAACCCATTCTCCCCTCGCTCCGGCGCCCCTGTACCGCGCCGTACGCCTACCCTGGCCGCATGCCCACGCTGATCCTGGTTAGGCACGGACGTTCCACCGCCAACACCGAGGGGCTGCTCGCCGGCTGGACGCCCGGCGTCTCCCTCGACGCACGCGGGGCCGAGCAGGCCGCCGCGCTGCCCGGGCGGATCTCCGGCCTGCCGCTCTCCGAGATCGTCACCAGCCCGTTGCAGCGCTGCCAGGAGACGATCCGGCCGCTGCTCGACGCCCGGCCCGGACTGCGGGCACACACCGACGAACGGATCGGGGAGTGCCACTACGGTGACTGGTCCGGCCGCAAACTCGCCGAACTCAAGGACGAGCCCCTGATGGAGGTCGTGCAGGCCCACCCCTCCGAGGCGGCCTTCCCCGGCGGCGAGTCGATGCGCGCCATGCAGACCCGCGCCGCCGAGGCGGTACGCGAGTGGAACGCGCGCGTGGAGCGCGACCACGGCGCCGACGCCGTCTACCTCATGTGCTCCCACGGCGACATCATCAAGTCCCTCGTCGCCGAGGCACTGGGCCTTCACCTCGACCTCTTCCAGCGGATCTCCGTCGAACCCTGTTCCGTCACCGCGATCCGCTACACCCGGTTGCGTCCGTTCCTCGTCCGCCTCGGCGACACCGGTGACTTCACCTCCCTGGCCCCGCGGGAGGAGCCGTCCGGCGACGAGGCCCCGGTCGGGGGTGGTGCGGGCGCACCGTGATCGTCCGCCGCAGTAGGGTGAACCGGTCGCGGCAGTGCCCCCGATCTTCCGCTTTCCCCGACTCCCATGGAGACAGGACGTGTCCCGTCAGGTGTTCCTCTACGACCAACCGGAACGTTTCGTGGCCGGCACGGTCGGGCTGCCCGGGCGCCGTACGTTCTTCCTCCAGGCCATCGCCGGCTCCCGGGTGACCAGCGTGGCCCTGGAGAAGACCCAGGTCGCCGCCCTCGCCGAGCGCATGGACGAGCTTCTCGACGAAGTCGTACGGCGCAGCGGCGGCAGCACCGTCGTCCCCGCCGTGGCACCCACGGAACCGGCTGACACGGCGCCGCTGAACACCCCCGTCGAGGAGGAGTTCCGGGTCGGCACCATGGCGCTGGCCTGGGACGGCGAGGACCAGCGCATGATCGTCGAGGCGCAGGCCCTCGTGGAGCTGGACGCCGAGTCGGAGGAGGACCTCGCGGAGGCCGAGGAGCGGCTCCTGCAGGACGAGGAGAACGGCCCGCCGATGCTCCGGGTCCGCCTCACCGGCGCGCAGGCCAGGGCCTTCGCCAAGCGCGCCCTCGACGTCGTCAACGCCGGTCGGCCGCCGTGCCCGCTGTGCAGCCTCCCGCTCGACCCGGAAGGACACGTATGTCCGCGCCAGAACGGATACCGCCGCGGAGCGTGACCACCGACGCGGCGGCGGCCGAATTGCTCGCCCTGGGCGAGCTGACCGTGCGCGGACGCATCCGTGACGCGTCCAACGCGGCGCTGTACTGCGCGGTGACGCACGAGGGACGCGAGGCGGCCTGCGTCTACAAGCCGGTCGCCGGGGAGCGGCCCCTGTGGGACTTCCCCGACGGCACCCTCGCCCAGCGCGAGGTCGCCGCCTACGAGGTCTCCGAGGCCACCGGCTGGGGCCTGGTCCCGCCCACCGTCCTGCGCGACGGACCGTACGGCGAGGGCATGGTCCAGCTGTGGATCGAGACGGTGCCGGAGACGGAACTGCTCGCCCTGGTGGACGAGGAGGAACCCGGCCCCGGCTGGAAGGCCGTCGCACTCGCCGAGGTGGGCGAGGGCCGTACGGCGCTGCTCGTGCACGCCGACGACGAACGGCTGCGGCGGCTCGCCGTGCTGGACGCCGTGATCAACAACGCCGACCGGAAGGGCGGCCACCTGCTGCCCGCGGCGGGGGAGCGGCTGTACGGCATCGACCACGGGGTCACCTTCAACGCCGAGAACAAGCTGCGTACCCTGCTGTGGGGCTGGGCGGGCGACCCGTTCACCGGGGAGGCCCTGGCGGTGCTCGACGCCCTCAGGGAGGCCCTCAAGGACGGCGGCACCCTGGCGACCCGGCTCGGCGCGCTCATCACCCCCGCCGAACTCGACGCCACGCGCGCGCGGGTCGACGCCCTGCTGGCCTCCGGGAACCACCCGGAGCCGAGCGGCGAGTGGCCGGCCATCCCCTGGCCGCCGGTCTAGCCGCGCCCAGCCGCGCAGTCGCCCGGCAGCCCAGTCGCCCGGCCGCCCGGCCGCCCAGCCGCCCAGCCGCGCCGACGTTGATCACACCGGCCGGTTTCGCGCAAGAGCGCCTTACCGGTCATCCGGACCGGTCCGGTTCGTGTACGGAACATCCGTCCGGTTAGGCTCATGACATGCATGCCTGGCCCGCTTCCGAGGTCCCCGCCCTGCCTGGTCAGGGCCGCGACCTGAGGATCCACGACACCGCGACCGGCGGCCTCGTCACCCTCGACCCCGGTCCCGTCGCCCGTATCTACGTCTGCGGCATCACCCCGTACGACGCCACCCACATGGGGCACGCGGCGACCTACAACGCGTTCGACCTCGTGCAGCGCGTGTGGCTCGACACCAAGCGGCAGGTGCACTACGTCCAGAACGTCACCGACGTCGACGACCCGCTCCTCGAGCGGGCCGTGCGCGACGGCGTCGACTGGACCGCCCTCGCCGAGAAGGAGACCACCCTCTTCCGCGAGGACATGACGGCGCTGCGGATGCTGCCGCCGCGGCACTACATAGGCGCAGTCGAGGCCATACCCGGCATCGTCCCGCTCGTCGAGCGGCTGCGTGACGCCGGGGCGGCCTACGAGCTCGAGGGCGACATCTACTTCTCCGTCGAGTCGGACCCCCACTTCGGCAGTGTCTCCCACCTCGACGCCGCCGCGATGCGGCTGCTCTCCGCCGAGCGGGGCGGCGACCCCGACCGGCCCGGCAAGAAGAACCCGCTCGACCCGATGCTGTGGATGGCCGCCCGTGAGGGCGAGCCCAGGTGGGACGGCGGCTCGCTCGGCCGCGGGCGCCCCGGCTGGCACATCGAGTGCGTGGCCATCGCCCTCGACCACCTCGGCATGGGATTCGACGTCCAGGGCGGCGGCTCCGACCTCGCCTTCCCGCACCACGAGATGGGCGCCTCGCACGCCCAGGCCCTCACCGGCGAGTTCCCGATGGCCAAGGCGTACGTCCACGCCGGCATGGTCGGTCTCGACGGCGAGAAGATGTCCAAGTCCAAGGGCAACCTGGTCTTCGTGTCGCAGCTGCGCCGCGAGGGTGTCGACCCGGCGGCCATCAGGCTCACGCTGCTCGCCCACCACTACCGTTCGGACTGGGAGTGGACCGACCGGGTGCTCCAGGACGCCCTCGCCCGGCTGGAGCGCTGGCGTGCGGCCGTCTCCCGGCCCGACGGCCCCTCCGCCGAGGCGCTCGTCGAGGAGATCCGCGCGGCCCTCGCGAACGACCTGGGCTCCCCGGCCGCACTCGACGCGGTCGACCGCTGGGCGGCACTCCAGCAGGAGACCGGCGGCACGGACATCGGTGCCCCCGGTGTCGTCTCGCGGGCGGTGGACGCCCTCCTGGGCGTGGCCCTGTAGAACAACACCACCCGTGCCGTCCCGGCCGCGCGCAGTCGTGCCGCCCGGGAGGCCGGGCGGGCGATGGGGGTCTTCCCGCCCGGGCGAAGCCGCAAGAGCGACGCCGGGAGCGGGGAGGCACCCGGACGGTGTCGGCCCGCGTCGCCCGGCCCGCGTCCGCTCACGACCGGCGCCGCGGAACGCGGTGAGGGGCGCTTCCACCGGGGAAGCGCCCCTCACCGCGTCGGGACGGTCTCAGTCCTCCGACGACTCCTCGTCGTCCCCGCTCGGCTTCGGCGGCCGCGGCGGCCGGGTGCGGCCACTCGGGTTGTCCCGCAGGAACGGCGTACCGCTCGGTCCGTCACCGCCGTCAGCCGTGGCGTGTCCGCCCGGCCCGCCCGGTCCGGCCCCGTCCCGGCGCCGCAGATACCGCTCGAACTCGCGGGCGATCGCCTCGCCCGATGCCTCCGGCAGCTCCGCGGTGTCCCGGGCCTCCTCGAGCGACTGCACGTACTCGGCGACCTCGGTGTCCTCGGCTGCCAGCTGGTCCACCCCCACCTGCCAGGCACGCGCGTCCTCGGGAAGCTCGCCCAGCGGGACCCGCACCCCGATCAGGTCCTCCAGCCGGTTCAGCAGGGCCAGCGTGGCCTTCGGGTTCGGCGGCTGCGACACGTAGTGCGGCACGGCCGCCCACAGCGACACGGCCGGCACGCCCGCGTGCGCGCACGCTTCCTGGAGGATGCCGACGATGCCCGTGGGCCCCTCGTACTTGGTCTCCTCCAGGTCCATGCGCCTGGCCAGGTCGGCGTCCGACGTGGTCCCGCTGATCGGGACCGGACGGGTGTGCGGGGTGTCGCCCAGCAGGGCGCCCAGGACGACCACCAGCTCGACGCCCAGCTCATGGGCGAAACCGAGCAGTTCGTTGCAGAACGAGCGCCAGCGCATGGACGGTTCGATGCCGCGCACGAGGACGAGGTCACGCGGTTTGTCGCCGCCGACCCGGACCACCGACAGCCTGGTCGTCGGCCAGGTGACCTTGCGGACGCCGTCCTCCATGAACACCGTGGGACGGTTGACCTGGAAGTCGTAGTAGTCCTCGGCGTCCAGCGCGGCGAACACCTCGCCCTTCCACTCCTTGTCGAGATGCGCGACCGCGGCGGAGGCGGCGTCACCGGCATCGTTCCAGCCCTCGAACGCGGCCACCATGACCGGGTCGACCAGCTCGGGAACCCCCTCGAGCTCGATCACCCAGCGCCTCCTTCCGACGTGCCCTCGCGTACCCCCCAACCTTACGGCGTGCCGAGGGGCCGCCCGCAGCCCCTTGCATGGGGCGGTGAACGGATCACTGCCCCGTCCCCGGCATCCGGACACCCGCGGCCGGTGCCGGATCGGCGGCCGGGTCAGAGGGCGGAACGCAGCCACTGCTCCACCGACGGCCGGGCGCCCAGCGCCGCCAACCGGGCGTTCAGCGCCGCCAACCGGGCGTCCAGCGCGTCCAGCTCCGCCTCGGCGATCCGCGAGGCCGCCATCGCGGTCGCCGCCGACTCCAGGACGCGGCGCACGGCCAGGAACTCCAGTACCGTGTCGTCGCGGCGGAAGTCGACGACGAAGCCGATGGCCTCGGCGAGCAGTTGCGGAGCCAGGCTGGATACGTACGTGCCGTCGCCCTGCCGCACGTCCAGGATCCGGATCAGCGACAGGGCGCGCACGGCCTCGCGCAGGGAGTTGCGGGACAGCCCGAGGCCGGCGGCGAGCCCGCCCTACCTGGGCAGCCGGTCCCCGGGCCGCAGCGCACCGGAGACGATCATGCCCTTGATCTTCTCGATCGCCTCGTCGGTGACCGCCACGCCCGGCCTCCCCGTCCTTCACCCGTGCGCGGGACATCCGATGTCTCACCACATACGAGGCGTCGCCCGCACCGAACGCACACACGGCGGGCGGCGGCTCCGCCGACGCGGAACCGCCGCCCGCCGCCACGCCGCGCCCGCCGCCACGCCGCGCCCGCCGCCACGCCGCGCGGGCCCCGGCCGGGCCTCGCCGGCCCTACTTCTTGTCGAGCACGTCCTGGACCTTCGCGCGGACGTCGTCCGTGGCCAGACCGCGGATCGTCAGCGTCGTACGCCTGCGCAGCACGTCGTCCGCCGTCTCGGCCCACTCCTGGTCCCGCGCCCACACGACCTGCGCCCAGATCTCCGGGGCGTCCGGGTGGACGCGCTGCGCCAGCTCCGGGCTCTCGTTCGCCAGCCGGGCGATGTCGAAGGCGAGTGAGCCGTAGTGCGTGGCCAGGTGCCTCGCGGTGTCCGCCGCCATGCGCGGGCCGGACGCAGAGCCGTCCACCAACAGCCGGTGGGCGACCGCGCGCGGGTTGGCGACGCCGGGCAGCGGCAGCTTCTTCGGCAGCGACCCGATCGGTTCGAAGTCGTCGCCCAGCGGGTGGCCCGGCAGCGCCTCCAGCTTCTTCATGACCGTGCGGCCGATGTGGCGGAAGGTGGTCCACTTGCCGCCGGCGACGGACAGCATGCCGCCCCGGCCCTCGGTGACGACCGTCTCGCGCTTGGCCTTCGCGGTGTCGCCCGGACCGCCGGGCAGCACGCGCAGACCCGCGAAGGAGTACGTGATCAGGTCCCGGTCGAGCTGCTGGTCGCGGATGGAGAACGCGGCCTCGTCGAGTATCTGGGTGGTGTCCCTGTCGTTGACCGCGACGTCCGCCGGGTCGCCCTCGAACTCCTCGTCGGTCGTGCCGAGCAGCAGCATGTCCTCCCAGGGGAGGGCGAAGGTGATCCGGTACTTGTCGATCGGGGTGGCCAGCGCCGCCTTCCAGGGCGCCGTGCGCTTGAGCACCAGGTGCGCGCCCTTGGACAGGCGGATGGACGGGGCCGCGGCCGGGTCCTCCATCCGGCGCAGGTGGTCCACCCAGGGACCGGTGGCGTTGAGCACCAGGCGGGCGTCCACCCCGAACTCGTCGCCGGTCAGGCGGTCCTTCAGCTCGGCGCCGGTCACCCGGCCCCCGGTGAAGCGCAGGCCGGTGACCTCGGCGTGGTTGAGGACCACCGCGCCGGACTCGACCGCCGCGCGGACCGTCATCAGCGCCATGCGGGCGTCGTTCATCTGGTCGTCGCCGTACACGGCCACGGCCTTGAGGTTGTCGGTGCGCAGCTCCGGCACGTCCTGCGCGGCCTTGGCCGGGGAGAGCAGGTGGCCGACGCCGTCGCCGAAGGCGGACAGCGCCGAGTACGCGAAGACACCGGCCCCGAGCTTCGCCGCGCCGTGCGGCCCGCCCTTGTACACGGGGAGGTAGAAGGTGAGGGGGTTCGCCAGGTGGGGTGCCACCTGGCGGGAGACCGCACGGCGCTCGAAGTGGTTCTCCGCCACCAGCTTCACCGCGCCGGTCTGCAGATAGCGCAGACCGCCGTGGAGCAGCTTGGAGGAGGCGGAGGAGGTGGCACCGGCGAAGTCGCCGGCGTCGACCACGGCCACCCTGAGACCGGACTGCGCGGCGTGCCAGGCGGTGGAGATGCCCAGGATGCCGCCGCCGATCACGAGAAGGTCGTACGACGCCTTGGAGAGCTGCTCCCGGGTCTCGGCCCGGCTCGGGTTGGAGCCGGAGGCCGGGTGCGTACCCAGGGCAGGCACGGACTGCAGGGTGGACTGAGTGGTCATGGTGGTTCTTACTCCTCGTCCTCGAGCCAGCCCATGGTCCGCTCGACGGCCTTGAGCCAGCTCTTGTACTCACGGTCGCGGATCTCCGCGTCCATGCGGGGGGTCCACTCGGCGGCCCGCCGCCAGTTGGCGCGCAGGTCGTCGGTGCTGTTCCAGAAGCCGACGGCGAGACCGGCGGCGTAGGCGGCGCCGAGGCAGGTGGTCTCGGCGACCATCGGGCGCACCACGGGGGCGTCCACGAAGTCGGCGAGGGTCTGCATCAGCAGGTTGTTGGAGGTCATGCCGCCGTCGACCTTGAGGGCGGTCAGCTCCACCCCGGAGTCCTTCGTCATGGCGTCCGCGATCTCCCGCGTCTGCCAGGCGGTGGCCTCCAGGACGGCGCGCGCGAGGTGCGCCTTGGTGACGTACCGGGTGAGACCGGCGATCACACCGCGGGCGTCGGCGCGCCAGTACGGGGCGAACAGCCCGGAGAAGGCCGGCACGAAGTAGGCGCCGCCGTTGTCCTCCACCGACAGGGCGAGGGTCTCGATCTCGGCCGCGGTCGAGATCAGGCCCATCTGGTCGCGCATCCACTGCACCAGCGAGCCGGTGACGGCGATCGAGCCCTCCAGGGCGTAGACCGTGTCCTGGTCGCCGATCTTGTAACCGACCGTGGTCAGCAGGCCCGAGTACGAGTTGATCAGCTTGTCACCGGTGTTCATCACCATGAAGGTGCCGGTGCCGTACGTCGACTTGGTCTCGCCCTCGGAGAAGCACGTCTGGCCGAACAGCGCCGCCTGCTGGTCGCCGAGCGCGGAGGCGACCGGGATGCCGCCGAGCAGCTCGCCCAGCCGTCCGCCCGTGATCTCGCCGTAGACCTCGGCGGACGAGCGGATCTCGGGAAGCATCTGCGTCGGCACGCCGATGGACTCGGCGATCTTCTCGTCCCACTGCATGGTGTGCAGGTTCATCAACATGGTGCGGGAGGCGTTGGTGACGTCGGTGACGTGCTTGCCGCCGTTCACCCCGCCCGTCAGGTTCCAGATGACCCAGGTGTCCATGGTACCGAAAAGCAGGTCGCCCGCCTCGGCGCGCTCGCGCAGACCGTCGACGTTGTCAAGCAGCCAGCGGGCCTTGGGACCGGCGAAGTAGGAGGCGAGGGGGAGGCCGGTCTCCCGGCGGAAGCGGTCCTGGCCGACGTTGCGGCCCAGCTCGCGGCACAGGGCGTCGGTGCGGGTGTCCTGCCAGACGATGGCGTTGTGGACGGGCTCACCGGTGTTCCTGTCCCAGACGAGGGTGGTCTCGCGCTGGTTGGTGATGCCGATGGCCTTGATGTCGTCGCGGGTGATGCCGGCCTTCTCGACCGCCCCGGCGACGACCTCCTGGACGTTGGTCCAGATCTCGGTGGCGTCGTGCTCGACCCAGCCCGGCTTGGGGAAGATCTGCTCGTGCTCCTTCTGGTCGACGGAGACGATGCGCCCGTCGCGGTCGAAGACGATGCAGCGCGAGGAGGTGGTGCCCTGGTCGATGGCGGCGATGAAGGGGCCTGCGGTGTGAGCGTCGGTCACAGTGTGCTCCTGGTTTCCGTGGTGTGGTGGCCGGTGCGTACGGCGCGTGCTCTGCGGCTCGATGACGGTCGGGCGGAGGCCCGCTCAGGCGAACGCGACGTTGTAGACACCTGCGGCGATCGCGCCGCCGATCAGCGGGCCGGCGATCGGCACCCACGCGTAGGACCAGTCGGAGCCGCCCTTGTTGGGCAGCGGCAACAGGGCGTGGACGATGCGCGGGCCGAGGTCACGGGCCGGGTTGATCGCGTAGCCGGTCGGACCGCCGAGGGACAGACCGATCGAGACGACCACCAGAGCGGTGATCAGGCCGCCCAGGATGCCGAGGCCGTTGCCCGCGTCGTTCAAACCCTGGGTGAGGACGGCGAGAACCAGGACGAAAGTGCCGATGATCTCGGTGGAGAGGTTCTGCACCGCGTTCCGGACCTCCGGGCCGGTGGAGAAGATGCCCAGCACGGGGCCGGCGCCCTTCTCCTGGGCCTCGACGGCCTTGGCCGTGGTGTCCTGCGCGCCCGGCCCGCCGACGATCTCGTGGTCGGTGAGGTGGGCGAGGAACTGGCCGTAGTAGGCGACCCAGATCAGGGCCGCGCCGATCATGGCGCCGAGCATCTGTCCGGCGAAGTAAGTGGGGACGTTGCTCCACTCACCGTCCTTGACGGCGATGCCGACGGTCACGGCCGGGTTCAGGTGGGCACCGGAGAGCGGACCCGCGATGTACACGGCCGTCATGACGGCGAAGCCCCACCCGAAGGCGATGGCGAGCCAGCCGGCGTTGCGGGCCTTGGAGGCCTTGAGCGTCACGGCGGCACACACACCGCCGCCGAGCAGGATGAGTATGGCGGTACCGATGGTCTCGCCGATGAAGATGTCGGAGCTGGACACCCGCGACTCCTTTGTCCTTCGTCCAGGGAAAGCCGAACCCCCGGGTCCCTCCGGGTGTTCCGGCGCCCTCGGTGTGAGAGCGATGGCGGTCCTTGGCACTGTCACACTCTAACGCGTATTGCCGGTAGGTGTTCGACAATGCCGACCGATGGACGCGAGTCTCGTTCGGTGTCACGCGTGCGTCAAGAGCTCTGTTATCGAAAGCACGATCGTTATTGATCGTCATGGGTTATAGGTCTCCGGCACGCCCGGCCCCGGAAACACCGGAGGCCGGAACACCCGCGGTGCTCCGGCCCTGCCTGCCCGTGCCCTAGAACCGCCCGGCGCCCAGGTCCCTCGACACCGCGCGGGCGCAGTCCCGCACCGCCGCCACCAGCTCGGGCCGCAGCTCGCCCTCCCGGCACAGCCGTTCCACGGCCCCGGTGATGCCGACCGCTCCGACCGGCATGCGTCTGCGGTCGTGGATGGGGGCGGCGATGGAGGCGACCCCCTCCCACGTCTCCTCGACGTCGGCCGCGTAACCACGTGCGCGCGTGATGTCCAGAAGGTGCTCGAACCGGTCCGGCTCGCAGACGGTCCGGTCCGTGTACGCCTTGCGGTCGGCCTCCAGTGCCTCGCTGTGCGCGACCGGGTCGTACGCCGACAGCACCTTGCCCAGCGCCGTGGAGTGCAGCGGCTGCATGGCCCCGATCTCCAGGACCTGCCGGCTGTCGTCCGGCCGGAAGACGTGGTGCACGATCAGGACGCCCTGCTGGTGCAGGACCCCGAGGTGGACGCTCTCGCCGCTGGAACGGGCCAGGTCGTCCGTCCACACCAGGGCGCGGGCCCGCAGCTCGTGCACGTCGAGGTAGGTCGTGCCCAGGCGCAGCAGCTCGGCGCCGAGCTGGTAGCGCCCGGAGGCGTCGTCCTGCTCGACGAAGCCCTCCTGCTGGAGGGTGCGCAGGATGCCGTGCGCGGTGCCTTTGGCCAGACCCAGTGACGAGGCGATGTCCGACAGGCCGAGCCGCCGCTCGCCGCCCCCGAGCAGGCGCAGCATCGCGGCCGCCCGCTCGAGCGACTGGATGTTCCGTGCCATCGACGTACTGCCTCCGTCCCCTTCGACTGCCGACCTCGGCGCCACTGACGTCGTTCGGCAATGCCGAACACTACCGGTCGATGCCGACCTCCCGCCAATGGTTGGCGGGCAACTGTTGCACTTCGGCCATGTCCGGTCACCACGGCCGCTACCCCCCACAGGCGCGCGGCGCCGCCGTGCGGGAGGGGAGGCTGATCCGTTCGGCGGGTATTCACCCGCCATACTCGTCCGTCTCGTGGACGCCCCGGCCATCGGCCCCCGCTCCCGGCTACCCTGACGGCGTGCGTTCTCCCCGGGGCGTCCACGGCGGACGGCACCGGGCAGACGCAAAGCCGACAGCCGTCGCATCCTAGGGAGCCCTTTCATGGCCTCGTCGCCATTCACCCCGCCCGCCGACACCCGCACCCGTGTGTCCGCCCTCCGAGAGGCCCTCGCCACCCGTGTGGTGGTCGCCGACGGCGCGATGGGCACCATGCTCCAGGCACAGAACCCCTCGATGGACGACTTCCAGCAACTGGAGGGGTGCAACGAGGTCCTGAACCTGACCCGGCCCGACATCGTCCGCTCGGTCCACGAGGAGTACTTCGCGGCCGGCGTCGACTGCGTCGAGACCAACACCTTCGGCGCCAACCACTCCGCACTCGGCGAGTACGACATCCCCGAGCGTGTCCACGAGCTGTCCGAGGCCGGCGCGCGCGTCGCCCGCGAGGTCGCCGACGAGTTCGGCGCCCGGGACGGACGGCAGCGCTGGGTCCTCGGCTCCATGGGCCCCGGCACCAAGCTCCCCACGCTCGGCCACGCCCCCTACACCGTCCTGCGCGACGCCTACCAGCGCAACGCCGAGGGCCTGATCGCCGGCGGCGCCGACGCGCTGCTGGTGGAGACCACCCAGGACCTGCTCCAGACCAAGGCCTCCGTGCTCGGCGCCCGGCGCGCCCTGGACGCCCTCGGCCTCGACGCACCGGTCATCGTGTCCGTCACCGTGGAGACCACCGGCACCATGCTGCTCGGCTCGGAGATCGGCGCCGCGCTCACCGCGCTGGAGCCGCTCGGTATCGACATGATCGGCTTGAACTGCGCCACCGGCCCGGCCGAGATGAGCGAACACCTGCGCTACCTCGCCCGGCACTCCCGCGTCCCGCTGTCCTGCATGCCCAACGCCGGTCTGCCCGTCCTCGGCAGGGACGGCGCCCACTACCCGCTGACCGCGCCCGAGCTGGCCGACGCCCAGGAGACCTTCGTCCGCGAGTACGGCCTGTCCCTGATCGGCGGCTGCTGCGGCACCACCCCCGAGCACCTGCGCCAGGTCGTCGAGCGGGTCCGGGGCACCGCCCCCACCGAGCGCCACCCGCGGCCCGAGCCCGGCGCGGCCTCGCTGTACCAGACCGTGCCCTTCCGGCAGGACACCGCCTACCTGGCCATCGGCGAGCGCACCAACGCCAACGGTTCGAAGAAGTTCCGCGAAGCCATGCTGGACGGCCGCTGGGACGACTGCGTCGAGATGGCCCGCGACCAGATCCGCGAGGGCGCGCACATGCTCGACCTGTGTGTGGACTACGTCGGCCGGGACGGCGTCGCCGACATGGAGGAGCTTGCGGGGCGCTTCGCCACCGCCTCGACGCTGCCGATCGTCCTCGACTCCACCGAGGTCGACGTCCTCCGCGCCGGGCTGGAGAAGCTCGGCGGCCGCGCGGTGATCAACTCGGTGAACTACGAGGACGGCGCCGGACCCGAGTCCCGGTTCGCGAAGGTCACCACCCTGGCGCGGGAGCACGGCGCCGCGCTGATCGCGCTGACCATCGACGAGGTGGGCCAGGCCCGCACCGCCGAGAAGAAGGTCGAGATCGCCGAGCGGCTCATCGACGACCTCACCGGCAACTGGGGCGTCCACGAGTCGGACATCCTCGTCGACTGCCTGACCTTCACCATCTGCACCGGCCAGGAGGAGTCCCGCAAGGACGGCCTGGCCACCATCGAGGGCATCCGGGAGCTCAAGAAGCGGCACCCGGAGGTACAGACCACCCTCGGCCTGTCCAACATCTCCTTCGGCCTCAACCCGGCCGCCCGCATCCTGCTCAACTCCGTCTTCCTCGACGAGTGCGTCAAGGCGGGCCTGGACTCGGCGATCGTGCACGCGAGCAAGATCCTGCCGATCGCCCGCTTCGACGAGGAGCAGGTCACCACCGCCCTCGACCTGATCTACGACCGCCGCCGCGAGGGCTACGACCCCCTGCAGAAGCTGATGGCCCTCTTCGAGGGCGCCACGGCCAAGTCGCTGCGGGCGTCCAAGGCCGAGGAACTGGCCGCCCTCCCGCTGGCGGAGCGGCTCAAGCGCCGCATCATCGACGGCGAGAAGAACGGCCTCGAGCGGGACCTGGACGAGGCCCTCCAGGAGCGTCCTGCCCTCGACATCGTCAACGAGACGCTGCTCGACGGCATGAAGGTCGTCGGCGAACTGTTCGGCTCCGGCCAGATGCAGCTGCCGTTCGTGCTCCAGTCCGCCGAGGTCATGAAGACCGCGGTGGCTCACCTGGAACCGCACATGGAGAAGACCGACGACGACGGCAAGGGCACCATCGTGCTGGCCACCGTCCGCGGCGACGTCCACGACATCGGCAAGAACCTCGTCGACATCATCCTGTCCAACAACGGCTACACCGTCGTCAACCTCGGCATCAAGCAGCCGGTCTCCGCGATCCTCGAGGCGGCCGACGAGCACAGGGCCGACGTCATCGGCATGTCCGGGCTCCTGGTCAAGTCCACGGTGATCATGAAGGAGAACCTGGAGGAGCTCAACCAGCGAGGACTGGCCGCCGACTACCCCGTCATCCTCGGCGGCGCGGCCCTCACCAGGGCCTACGTCGAGCAGGACCTGCACGAGGTCTACGACGGCGAGGTCCGCTACGCCCGCGACGCCTTCGAGGGGCTCAGGCTCATGGACGCCCTGATCGGCATCAAGCGGGGCGTGCCCGGCGCCAAGCTGCCCGAGCTGAGGCAGCGCCGGGTGCGGGCCGCCACCGTCGAGGTCGACGAGCGGCCGGAGGAGGGGCACGTCCGCTCCGACGTCGCCACCGACAACCCCGTCCCCGAGCCGCCCTTCCGGGGCACCCGCGTCGTCAAGGGCGTCCAGCTCAAGGAGTACGCGTCCTGGCTCGACGAGGGCGCCCTCTTCAAGGGCCAGTGGGGCCTCAGGCAGGCCCGCACCGGCGAGGGCCCCTCGTACGAGGAACTGGTCGAGTCCGAGGGCCGCCCGCGGCTGCGCGGCCTGCTCGACCGGCTCCAGACGGAGAACCTGCTGGAGGCGGCCGTGGTCTACGGCTACTTCCCGTGCGTCTCCAAGGACGACGACCTGATCGTCCTCGACGACGACGGCAACGAGCGCACCCGGTTCACCTTCCCGCGCCAGCGCCGCGGCCGGCGGCTGTGCCTGGCCGACTTCTTCCGCCCGGAGGAGTCCGGCGAGACCGACGTCGTCGGATTCCAGGTCGTCACCGTCGGCTCCCGGATCGGCGAGGAGACGGCCCGGATGTTCGAGGCCAACGCCTACCGCGACTACCTGGAGCTGCACGGCCTGTCCGTACAGCTCGCCGAGGCCCTCGCCGAGTACTGGCACGCTCGCGTGCGCTCCGAACTCGGCTTCGCCGGGGAGGACCCCGGCGCGATGGAGGACATGTTCGCCCTCAAGTACCGGGGCGCCCGCTTTTCCCTCGGCTACGGTGCCTGCCCCGACCTGGAGGACCGCGCCAAGATCGCCGCGCTGCTGGAGCCGGAGCGCATCGGCGTGCACCTGTCGGAGGAGTTCCAGCTGCACCCGGAGCAGTCCACCGACGCCATCGTCATCCACCACCCCGAGGCGAAGTACTTCAACGCCCGCTAGCTAGGTCCTGTCGTCGAACTCGCTTCGTCGTCAGGAGGGCAGACGGAAGTTTGACGACAGGGCCAAGGAGCTCCGCGGCCGCTCCACTGGCCACATCAGACGTTCCCGTCCCGCACGTCGTACACTGGTCGGTCCACTGCAGGCCGGCTTCCTTCGTGGGAGCCGGCCTGATCGTCCCTCAAGGAGGTATGTGGATGACCAGTACGGTCCCCGCGCTCGGAACCCGTACGGCCGAAGGCTCCGCCCTGCAGGCCGTGCTCCTCGACATGGACGGCACCCTGGTGGACACCGAGGGCTTCTGGTGGGACGTCGAGGTGGACGTCTTCGCCTCCCTCGGCCACACCCTCGACGACTCCTGGCGCCACGTGGTGGTCGGCGGCCCCATGACCCGCAGCGCCGGCTTCCTGATCGAGGCCACCGGCGCCGACATCAATCTCGCCGAACTCAGCGTGCTGCTCAACGACGGCTTCGAGGAGCGCATCGGCCGCGACCTGCCGCTCATGCCCGGAGCCGCCCGGCTGCTGGCGGAACTGTCCGCGCACGAGATCCCCACGGCCCTGGTCTCCGCCTCGCACCGGCGCATCATCGACCGCGTCATCGCCTCCCTGGGCCCCCGGCACTTCGCCCTCACCGTCGCCGGTGACGAGGTACCGCGCACCAAGCCCCACCCCGACCCGTACCTGGCCGCCGCGGACGGACTCGGTGTGGACCCGGTCCGGTGCGCCGTCATCGAGGACACCGCCACCGGGGTCGCCGCCGCCGAGTCCGCGGGCTGCCACGTCGTGGCGGTGCCCTCGGTCGCCCCCATCACCCCGGCCGCCCGGCGCACGGTGGTCGCCTCCCTGGAAGAGGTCGACCTGCCATTCCTGCGCGGCCTGATGACACAAATGCGCTAGCCGTTCACCGAACGTGCGGCGGCGTTGACACGGCAATTCCGTGAAGAGCCGCCGGGGACGCCCCGACGGGCGTTCGCGGGCTATTTCCGCCGCCTCGGCCGACCGAATTCCGTTACGGATGACGGAAGTTCAACTGTGATGTTCGCCACTGCGCAGGGGGTCGACATGGATGTGTGGTTGTGCTCCTTCCGGCTTGGCGAACGTTGTCGAGGAGTCTTTGTGTCCTGATTGGTGAAACCCTGCACGAATCCTTCCACTGTCGGGTTTTCGGTGTGTCCACACCCGGTTTCACTCTGTGATGAGCCCTCAGCTCCGGTGGCTGCGAGCGCCCGTGCGGGCGCGGACTAATCTCGTCGACGAGAACATCGGCCACTACCCCCGTGATCCGCCGCGACACCCCTGCATGCCGGATACACGGACCGACAGCTCTGGAGAAACTCGAGCATGAACCGCAAGACTTTGGTGCTGCCGGCCGTCGTCGGCCTGCTCGCGCCGGTGCTCGCCGCCTGCGGTGGGTCGGACAGCGGCAGCGGCGGCGGGGACCCGATCGTCGTCGGCACCACGGACCGGTTCAGCGTCTCGAAGGAGGCGCCCGCGCCGCTCGATCCGGCCTACGCCTACGACGTCGGCCTCTGGAACGTCCTGCGTCAGACCACGCAGACCCTCATGGTGCAGCCGCGCGGCGACGGGGAACCGGTGCCCGAGGCCGCAGAGAAGTGCGGGTTCACCGACACCGGAAACGAACGGTACGCGTGCACGCTGCGGGACGGTCTGCAGTTCGCCAACGGCGACCCGATCACCGCGGAAGACGTCAAGTACTCCATCGAACGCGCGCTGAACATCAAGGACGAGAACGGTGTGTTCGCACTGCTGTCGACGGTGGACACCGTCGAGACGCAGGGCGACCGCGAAGTCATCTTCCACCTCAAGACGGCTGACGCCACCTTCCCGTTCAAGCTGTCGACCCCGGTGGCGGGCATCGTCAACCCGGACCAGTACCCCAAGGACAAGCTGCGGGACGGCTGGGAACTGGACGGCTCCGGCCCCTACACCATGAAGGCCGAGGTCAAGGACAACGAGCTGACCAAGGCCGTGTTCACCAAGAACCCCAACTACAAGGGGAGTCTCAAGGTGAACAACGACAAGGTGGAGATGGTCTTCTTCGACGACGCGGAGGCCATGGGCGCCGCGATCGAGAAGGGCGACATCGACGTGATGACCCGCGCGATGACGCCCGACCAGATCCAGAGGCTCGCCAAGGCCACGGACAGCGACGTCGACCTCGTCGAGGTCTCCGGTCTCGAGATCCGCTACCTGGCCTTCAACACGACCGCGCCGACGGTGAAGGACAAGGCCGTCCGCAAGGCGATCGCCCAGCTCATCAACCGCAGCGAACTCGTCTCAGAGGTGTACGGCTCGCAGGCCGAGCCGCTGTACTCGATGGTTCCGGCCGGCATCACGGGCCACTCCAACTCGTTCTTCAACAAGTACGGCGACCCGAACCTCCAGAAGGCCAAGGCCATGCTCGAGGACGCGGGCGTCACCACGCCGGTCAAGCTGACCTTGGACTACACGACGGACCACTACGGTGCCGCCACGGAGCAGGAGTTCGAGCAGCTCCAGAAGCAGCTGAACGACAGCGGTCTGTTCGACGTCGACATCAAGGGCACGCCCTGGGACAAGTTCCGCAAGGCGGAGCTGAAGGGCAAGTACGACGTCTTCGGCATGGGCTGGTTCCCCGACTTCCCGGACGCCGACAGCTTCATCGCGCCGTTCCTCGACAGGGACAACACCCTCAACTCGCCGTACGCGAACCAGAAGATCATCAACGACCTGATCCCCCAGTCCCGGGGTGAGGCCGACCGGCTCTCCGCCGTGGACAGCCTCACCGAGATCCAGGACATCACCGCCACCGACGTCCCGTTGATCCCGCTGTGGCAGGGCAAGCAGTACGTCGCCGCCCGCGACGACGTCACGGGCACGGCCTACGTCCTCAACTCGTCCTCGACGCTCCAGCTGTGGGAGCTGGGCCGGGGCGTGAGCGACTGACACCGGCACCGGACAAGCCCGAAGGGCGCCCTCTTCTCGTCGGAAGAGGGCGCCCTTCGGCGTTACGGGGCAGCACGCGCGCGGCGACGAGCGGCCCCGCGGCGAGCGGCTACTGAGCGCCCGGACGGACCAGGCCGCTCTCGTACGCGTACACCGCGGCCTGCACCCGGTCGCGCAGTCCGAGCTTGGTCAGCACATGGCCCACGTGCGTCTTGACGGTGGTCTCGCTGACGAAGAGGTCGGCGGCGATCTCCGCGTTCGACAGCCCGCGGGCCACCAGCTTCAACACCTCGACCTCACGCTCCGTCAGCGTGTGCAGGGTGTCCGGCACCGGCTCGTCCCCGGAGGGCAGATGCGTGGCGTACTTGTCGAGCAGCCGCCGGGTGATGCTCGGCGCGAGCATCGCCTCGCCGCTCGCCACCACGCGGATCGCCTGCACCAGCTCGTTGGCGGGGGCGTCCTTGAGCAGGAAGCCGCTGGCGCCCGCCTTGAGCGCCTCCACCACGTACTCGTCGAGGTCGAACGTGGTCAGCACCAGCACCTTCGCCGGGCCGTCCCGCTCGGGCCCGGTGATCTGCCGGGTCGCCTCCACACCGTCCATCCGCGGCATGCGGATGTCCATGAGCACCACATCGGGCTGCAGCGCCCGTACCTGGTCGAGTGCCTGGAGGCCGTCTCCGGCCTCGCCGACGACCGCGAGGTCCTGCTCCGCCTCCAGAATCATCCGGAAGCCCGTGCGCAGCAGCGGCTGGTCGTCGACCAGTAGGACGCGGATGGCCACGTGAGTCTCCTTCGCTAGTCCGGCCCCATTCTGCCCTGCCCGGTGCCGCCGGAGCCGGCCGCCCTCACCGGCAGCGGATACGGCGGGGGAGTGCCGCCGAACTCCGGACAGTGCGCCTGGTGGTCGCACCAGCCGCACAGCTTGGTGGGCCGCGGCCGCCAGTCGCCGGTCTCGGTCGCCAGCCGGATCGCCTCCCACAGCGCGAGCAGCTTGCGCTCCACCCGCTCCAGGTCGGCCGGGACCGGGTCGTAGGTGAGCACGTCACCGCTGCCGAGGTAGACCAGCTGCAGGCGCCGCGGGACGACCTTCCTCAGCCGCCACACCACCAGCGCGTAGAACTTCATCTGGAACAGCGCGCCCTCCGCGTACTGCGGCCGGGGCGCCTTGCCGGTCTTGTAGTCGACGATGCGCACCTCGCCGGTGGGGGCCACGTCGACCCGGTCGATGATGCCGCGCAGCCGCAGACCGGAGTCCAGCTCTGTCTCGACGAACATCTCCCGCTCGGCGGGCTCCAGTCTGCTCGGGTCCTCCAGGGTGAACCAGCGCTCGACGAGCCGCTCCGCCTCGGTGAGCCACCGCGCCAGCCGCTCACCCTCCGGGTCGTCCGCGAACAGCTCACCGACCTCCGGCCTGCTCTCCCGCAGCCGGTCCCACTGGCCCGGGACCAGTGCCTTCGCCCGCGGTGCCGTGCGCTCGGCCGCCGGCGCGTCGAAGAGCCGCTCCAGCACCGCGTGCACCAGGGTGCCCCTGGTCGCCGCCTCGCTGGGCTTCTCCGGCAGCCGGTCGATGACCCGGAACCGGTACAGCAGCGGGCACTGCATGAAATCGCCGGCCCGGGAGGGCGAGAGCGAGGCGGGCGCTGTCGCCACGGAAGCGGGAGCGGGAGTGGGTGCCGGAGTGGGTGCGGGAACCGCGGCCGCCGTGTCCAGCGCCGTGGCCGTCGCTTCCACTGCCGCGTCCGCCCGGTCCGCCACCGTCGCCGCCGGTCCGGCGGGTCCGTCGGCGCCCTCCGCGACGTCCTCGGTACTCGTCTCCATGCCCACAGACCTTACGGCCCGCCACCGACAAGTGGCCCAGCCCGCTGCCGTGACCTCCGTGACGGACGGGAAGCACAGGGGTGCCGGGGCGGAAAGGGCCGGGACGGACGCATACCATCGACACGAGACCCTCCCGTCCGGCAGGTGGGAGACGCTTCGAACGAGGGGACACCGTGGACGTGAGCGGCGGGAGCGGGCAGCCGCGGTCCGGCAACGACGAGTCGGCCGAGCCCCAGGCGCATCCCACGGCCCCGGCCGCCGGCTCCGCACAGCCGGGCCCCGGGAGGCCGGGCCCCGAGGTGCCGGGTCGCGGGACGGCAGGTCGCGAGGTGCCGGGTTCCGCGACGCCGAGCCCCGGGACGCGACACTCCGAGACGCCGGGTCCCTCGTCATCCGGAGCCGAGACGCCGGGTTCCGAGACGCCGGGTCGTGGGACGCCGGGTTCTGCGACGCCGGGTCCCGTCACGCCGGCTTCCGAGGCGCCGCTGCCCAGGACCCCGGTGTCCCCGAGCCCGGGGGAGAGCCCCGCCGAAGCCTCCGCCGCCCACGGCGGGCCCGGCCGGGAGGGCACCCCGGACGACGCGACCGGGGACCCGGACCCGGGCGCCCATCCCGGTTCCGGCGCCGGCCCCGGTGCTCACCCCGCCCCGCAGAGCTCACCCCGTCCGGGCAGTCCTCCCGGCTCCACCCCGCCCCCCGGCGACGGCGACGGCGCCGACGGCGACACCGGCCCCTGGTCGAAGCCGCCCTCGCACGGCGACCGTCCCTCCGACGCGACCGAGGGCCCCGGGCACGCCGCTCACGGCACCGAAGCGCCACATCACCGCACCGAGGCCCACACCGGCGGCGCGGGCGGACCCGGGCGGCCGCCGCGGCGACGCCCGGAGCCCGGGGGCGGGCTCCTGATGGGCCGGCCCTTCGGCGTACCCGTGTACGTCGCCCCCAGCTGGTTCCTGGTCGCCGCCCTGATCACCTGGGTGTTCGGCGGCCAGCTCGACCGCGTGCTGCCCGAACTGGGCGCCGCCCGCTACCTGGTCTCCCTCTTCTTCGCCATCGCCTTCTACGCCTCCGTCCTCGTCCACGAGCTGGCCCACACCGTCGCCGCCCTCCGCTTCAAGCTCCCGGTGCGCCGCATCCAGCTCCAGTTCTTCGGCGGCGTCTCCGAGATCGAGAAGGAGGCCGAGACCCCCGGCCGCGAGTTCGTGCTGGCCTTCGTCGGCCCCCTGCTCTCCCTGGTCCTCGCCGGTGTCTTCTACGCCGCCCTGCTGCCCGTCGAACCCGGCACCGTCCCCGGCGTGCTGCTGGCGGGCCTGATGTTCTCCAACCTCATCGTGGCCGCCTTCAACCTGCTGCCCGGCCTCCCCCTCGACGGCGGCCGCATGCTCCGCGCCATCGTCTGGAAGATCACCGGCAAGCCGATGCACGGCACGATCGCCGCCGCCTGGATCGGCCGGGCCCTCGCCGTCTCCGTCCTGATCGGGCTTCCGCTGCTCACCCAGTCCGGCGCCCTCGGCACCGACGCCGTGGACAACGTCGGCATGGACACCGTCATGGACGCCCTGCTCGCCGCGATCCTCGCCGCGATCATCTGGACCGGCGCCGGAAACAGCCTGCGCATGGCCCGCCTGCGTGAACACCTCCCCGAGCTGCGGGCCCGCGCCCTCACCCGGCGCGCCGTCCCCGTCCCGGCCGCCACCCCGCTCTCCGAGGCCCTGCGCCGCGCCAACGCCTCCGGCGCCCGTGCCCTGGTCGTCGTCGACGGCGAGGGCACGCCCGCCTCGCTGGTCCGCGAGGCCGCCATCGTGGGCGTACCCGAGCACCGCCGCCCCTGGGTAGCGGTCAGCACCCTCGCGCAGGACCTCACCGACGGCATGCGCGTCTCCGCCGAACTGTCGGGCGAGGAACTCCTGGACGCCCTGCGCGCCAACCCGGCGACCGAATACCTGGTGGTCGAGGAGACCGGCGAGATCTACGGCGTCCTGTCCGCGGCCGACGTGGAGCGCGCCTTCGTCAAGGCCATGGCCCGCCCCTCCTGATCACCGCGGCGGACACCGGCGTGGTCGGCGCCCCCGCCCGGGACCGGTAGGCTGGTCACATGTCCGAACCGACCGGTGCCGCCCGCAGGCGCGGGCCCTTCACGGTCGGGGACCAGGTTCAGCTGACCGACCCCAAGGGCCGCCACTACACGTTCACGCTCGAGGCCGGGAAGAACTTCCACACCCACAAGGGTTCCTTCCCCCACGACGAACTGATCGGTGCTCCCGAGGGCAGCGTTGTCCGCACCACCGGGAACGTCGCCTACCTCGCGCTGCGCCCCCTGCTCCCCGACTACGTCCTGTCCATGCCCCGCGGGGCAGCCGTCGTCTATCCGAAGGACGCGGGGCAGATCCTCGCCTTCGCCGACATCTTCCCCGGCGCCCGCGTCGTGGAGGCCGGTGTGGGTTCGGGCTCCCTGAGCAGCTTCCTGCTGCGCGCAATCGGCGACCAGGGCATGCTGCACTCCTACGAGCGCCGCGAGGACTTCGCCGAGATCGCCCAGCAGAACGTGCAGCGCTACTTCGGCGGCCCGCACCCCGCCTGGCAGCTCACCGTCGGCGACCTGCAGGACAACCTGTCCGACACCGACGTCGACCGCGTCATCCTCGACATGCTCGCTCCCTGGGAGTGCCTGGAGGCCGTCTCCAAGGCCCTGGTGCCCGGCGGCATCCTGTGCTGCTACGTCGCGACCACGACCCAGCTCGCCCGCACCGTCGAGTCCATCCGCGAGATCGGCTGTTTCAACGAGCCGACCTCCTGGGAGTCGATGATCCGCAACTGGCACGTCGAGGGTCTCGCCGTCCGTCCGGACCACCGGATGATCGGACACACCGGCTTCCTGCTCACCGCCCGCCGCCTCGCCGACGGCGTCGAGCCGCCCATGCGCCGCCGCCGCCCCGCAAAGGGCGCCTACGGCGAGGACTACGACGGCCCCAACGCAGGCGGGGGCCCCGGCCGCTGAGGCGGCCCCCTGCCGCGGTCAACGTACAGACGCCGTGGTGAAGTTCCCGGACACCGCCGGAACTCCACCACGGCGTCGTCGTGTTGACGGGCACCACCCGCCACCGGTCGAGGCGGGGCAGGGCAATCCGAACGAGTACCCACCCCGCCGTTCCCTCGCACTGTGACGTGTGGCACGATGCTGGCCACCCCCACCGGCACAGCCCTCACAGGAGACACTCCTCGTGCAGCACCCCGCCGTTCCGGACCTGTCACACACGCACACCCGCCCGATCCACTGGGTCGCCACCGCCACGGCCGTCGCCGGAGTGGTCGCCCTGTCCTCGGTCCTCCAGCCCGACGCCGCGACAGCGGCCCAGACCACCGGCCAGGCGGCCGCCGGACCGAAGAGCGCGCCGGTACACATCGCGCCGCCCGACCCCGCCGCCGTGGCATTCCCCCTGGAGTGCGGCCCGGTCAAGGCCGTCGTGCAGAAGAAGGCCTCCGGAGACCTCGACGGCGACGGCCGGCCCGAGACCGTGGCCGTCGTGCACTGCGACGCGCCCATGGGCACGCCGCCCGACGGGGCGTACGTCATCACGCGGGACGCCCACGGCGGCAGGCCCCGGGTCGTGGCCACCCTGGTGGACCCGAAGGAGCGCCGCACGGCCACCGCACTGTCGGTGCGCGACGGCGTCGTCCGCGCCACACTTCTCGGCTACTCGTCGGCCGACGTGCCCAGTTGCTGCCCCGATCTCACCGACGACGTGAAGTGGCGGTGGAAGGACGGCGCGTTCATCAGCGACACGCCCTCACAGGCGCGCAGCGTGTGACGGCGATGCCGGGGCAGACGGTGTGCCACACCGAGTGGCAGTCACGGAACGTGCGCGGTGCATCACGATTTGGTCACTCTGAGTCCGGACCGTAGACCTCGGCCCTGTCCGAAACGCGACGTACGTGGATGCACTCGCCCGGACACTCCTTCGCGGAGTCGACCACGTCCGTGAGAAGCGGCAGCGGCACGGGTGTTGTCGCTCCCCTGGCCTGCAGCAGCTCGTCGTCCCCGCCCTTGACGTAGGCCAGACCGTCGATGTCCAGCTCGAACACCTCGGGCGCGTACTGGGCGCAGATGCCGTCGCCGGTACACAGGTCCTGGTCGATCCAGACCTCCAGAGCCCCGCCGTCGACTCCGGCCTCCTGCTGCACGCTCATCTCTCCTGCCGTTTCCTGCGTCGAGCCGCTCGGGAATCCGGCCAGCTCTGACGGGTGTTGAACACTCCGACCCTACCCTCGCCTGGGTTCCACTCACGTTCGGTGGGTATTCCCCTGGCGTGAGGGAGAGCGCAAGGGTGAAGATCGGACACACCCCGACAGTCTTTGTGATCTAGGGGTTTCAATCGACACCCACCCAGGTAGGGTCTGGAAGCGTCCAGCTCCCCTTGGAGGAGGTGAGGACCGTGGCAGCCCACGACGACGACATGAACCGCGGCATCCGCCCGGGACGCGGGTCCGAGGACCCGGCCGGGCAGGTGGCCTACCTTGAGCAGGAGATCGCCGTCCTGCGACGCAAGCTCGCCGAATCACCGCGACACACGAGAATCCTCGAAGAGCGGATCGTCGAACTGCAGACCAACCTGGCCGGCGTGTCCGCCCAGAACGAGCGACTCGCCGGAACGCTCCGCGAGGCCCGCGACCAGATCGTGGCCCTCAAGGAGGAGGTCGACCGGCTGGCCCAGCCACCGGCCGGCTTCGGCGTCTTCCTGCAGGCCAACGAGGACGGCACCGCCGACATCTTCACCGGCGGCCGCAAACTCCGGGTGAACGTCAGCCCGAGCGTCGAGCTCGACGAGCTCAGGCGCGGCCAGGAAGTGATGCTCAACGAAGCACTCAACGTGGTCGAGGCCATGGAGTACGAGAGCGTCGGCGACATCGTCACCCTCAAGGAGATCCTGGAGGACGGCGAGCGCGCCCTCGTGCTCGGGCACACCGACGAGGAGAGAGTGGTACGGCTCGCCGAACCGCTGCGCGGCCTCACCATCAGGCCCGGCGACGCCCTCCTGCTCGAACCCCGCTCCGGCTACGTCTACGAGGTCGTTCCCAAGAGCGAGGTCGAGGAACTCGTCCTCGAAGAGGTCCCCGACATCGGATACGAGCAGATCGGCGGCCTCGGCGGACAGATCGAGGCCATCCGCGACGCGGTCGAGCTCCCCTATCTCTACCCCGACCTGTTCCGGGAACACGAGCTCCGTCCGCCCAAGGGCGTCCTGCTCTACGGCCCCCCCGGATGCGGCAAGACGCTCATCGCCAAGGCGGTCGCCAACTCGCTGGCCAAGAAGGTCGCCGAGGTGACCGGCCAGGCCGCCGGCAAGAGCTTCTTCCTCAACATCAAGGGCCCCGAGCTCCTCAACAAGTACGTCGGCGAGACCGAGCGGCAGATCCGCCTGGTCTTCCAGCGGGCCCGGGAAAAGGCCAGCGAGGGCACACCCGTCATCGTCTTCTTCGACGAGATGGAATCCCTCTTCCGAACCCGCGGCTCCGGTGTCAGCTCGGACGTGGAGAACACCATCGTCCCGCAGCTGCTCGCCGAGATCGACGGTGTGGAGGGCCTGCAGAACGTGGTCGTGATCGGTGCCTCCAACCGCGAGGACATGATCGACCCCGCCATCCTGCGGCCCGGCCGGCTCGACGTGAAGATCAAGATCGAGCGTCCGGACGCCGAGGCGGCCAAGGACATCTTCGGCAAGTACCTCACCGAACGCCTCCCGCTCCACTCCGACGACCTCGCGGAGCACGAGAAGGACAAGGCGGCCACCGTTCAGAGCATGATCCAGACGGCGGTGGAACACATGTACGCCGAATCCGAGGAGAACCGCTTCCTGGAGGTCACCTACGCCAACGGCGACAAGGAAGTTCTCTATTTCAAGGACTTCAATTCCGGCGCCATGATCGAGAACATCGTGGGCCGCGCCAAGAAAATGGCGATCAAGGACTTCCTCGACAAGAACCAGAAGGGCCTTCGCGTCTCCCACCTGCTCCAGGCCTGCGTGGACGAGTTCAAGGAGAACGAGGACCTGCCCAACACCACCAACCCGGACGACTGGGCCCGCATCTCCGGAAAGAAGGGCGAACGGATCGTGTACATCCGTACGCTCGTCACCGGAAAGCAGGGCGCGGACACCGGACGCTCCATCGACACGGTGGCGAACACCGGTCAGTACCTGTAAAAGGCGGGGCGGCTGCGGGTGCCCTCAGCGGGTACCCGCAGCCGACTGCTTTCCGGAGCCCCGGTGGAGCAAGGCAATGACGCAAATGATCTCCCCGCCAGCGCATTGGCGTTCTAGGCTCTTCCGTACCGCCGAGTCGCGCACTGCGGGGACGGGCACCGCACACGCATCGGAGCGCCAGCGGTACTTGAGCGGCGCCCACTACGGGCGCCGCCGGGCAAGGAGGGCCGCATGACCGTACGGCGAGTAATGGGTATCGAGACCGAGTACGGGATCTCCGTCCCCGGCCACCCGAACGCCAATGCCATGCTCACCTCGTCCCAGATCGTCAACGCCTACGCGGCGGCGATGCACCGGGCCCGCCGGGCCCGCTGGGACTTCGAGGAGGAGAACCCGCTCCGGGACGCGCGAGGCTTCGACCTCGCCCGCGAGGCCGCCGACAACAGCCAGCTCACCGACGAGGACATCGGCCTCGCCAACGTGATCCTCACCAACGGAGCACGGCTCTACGTCGACCACGCCCACCCCGAGTACAGCGCTCCCGAGGTCACCAACCCGCGCGACGCCGTCCTGTGGGACAAGGCCGGCGAGCGCATCATGGCCGAGGCCGCCGACCGGGCCGCCCAGCTGCCCGGTGCCCAGCCGATCCACCTCTACAAGAACAACACCGACAACAAGGGCGCCTCCTACGGCACGCACGAGAACTACCTGATGAAGCGGGAGACCGCCTTCTCGGACATCGTGCGCCACCTGACGCCCTTCTTCGTCTCCCGACAGGTCTTCACCGGCGCCGGCCGCGTCGGCATCGGCCAGGACGGCCACGAACACGGCTTCCAGCTCAGCCAGCGCGCGGACTACTTCGAAGTCGAGGTGGGCCTCGAGACGACGCTGAAGCGCCCCATCATCAACACGCGCGACGAACCGCACGCCGACGCCGAGAAGTACCGGCGGCTGCACGTGATCATCGGCGACGCGAACCTGTCGGAGATCTCGACCTACCTCAAGCTGGGCACGACGGCCCTGGTCCTGTCCATGATCGAGGACGGCTTCATCGCCGTCGACCTGGCCGTGGACCAGCCGGTGCGCACCCTGCACCAGGTCTCCCACGACCCGACGCTCAAGCACCTCGTCACCCTGCGCAGCGGCCGCACACTGACCGCCGTGCAGCTCCAGATGGAGTACTACGAGCTGGCCCGCAAATACGTCGAGGAACGGTACGGCTCGGACGCCGACGACCAGACCAAGGATGTCCTGGGCCGCTGGGAGGACACCCTCAACCGGCTCGAGAACGACCCCATGAGCCTCGCCGGCGAGCTGGACTGGGTCGCCAAGCGGGAACTCATGGAGGGCTACCGGCGCCGCGACGACCTGGACTGGGACGCCGCCCGGCTGCACCTCGTCGACCTCCAGTACGCCGACGTACGACCCGACAAGGGCCTCTACAACCGTCTCGTGGACCGCGGCCGCATCAAGCGGCTGCTGGACGAGAACGAGGTCGAGCGGGCCCGTACGAAGCCGCCGGAGGACACTCGCGCGTACTTCCGCGGGCGCTGTCTTGAGCAGTACGCGGACGACGTCGCGGCGGCCTCCTGGGACTCCGTGATCTTCGATCTGCCGGGCCGGGACTCGCTCCAGCGGGTCCCAACCCTGGAACCGCTTCGCGGAACGCGTAATCACGTCAAGGAGCTCCTGGACCGCTGCCGCACCGCGGACGACCTGGTCAGGATCCTGTCCGGCGGGTGAGCGGCCCGAGCGGGCACCGGGGAGCAGACGGCCGGAGAGGGTGGAAAATCCCGGGTCCGGGAATCATGGAGATGGTCCCCGTACGTTGGAGGAAGTGCGGGGCCGATGTCGGACCCGGCTTGTAGGGTCTGATCTTGACCGAGCAACTGTGTCGGGCGAACCGAGCGGGGTGAGGGTTATGGCGACCAAGGACACCGGCGGCGGACAGCAGAAGGCCACACGGTCCACCGAGGAGGTCGAGGAGCAGGCGCAGGACGCGCAGGCCTCCGAGGACCTCAAGGAACGCCAGGAGAAGCTGAACGACGACGTGGACTCCGTCCTGGACGAGATCGACGACGTCTTGGAGGAGAACGCGGAGGATTTCGTTCGATCGTTTGTTCAAAAGGGTGGACAGTAGTTCGCATACATGAACGATCCGGACTCGAAGAAGTGCTCGACGTGTCAGAGGGTGCTTCAGGCCGGCGCATTCGCGAGCAATCGGTCGCGGCCCGACGGGCTACAGACCACCTGCCGCGAATGCGCCGCCGAGTACTACAGGCGTCGGCAGGAAGCTCGGGGCAGGACGGTCCGCGTCAAAGTCCCGGTTCCGCCGGGTCACAAGCGCTGTCCACAGTGCGAAGAGGCGAAACCGCACTCCGGGTGGGAGCGCAACAAGTCCTCCTCGGGCGGCTGGTCCAGCTATTGCCGTGAGTGTCGTGCCGAGCGGAACCGCACGGGCTATTTCAAGCGCAAGTACGGCCTTGCTCCTGCGGAGTTGGATGCGATGGTCACAGAGCAGCGGGGGGTCTGTTGCATCTGCCTCGCGGCTTCCGCCGAACATGTGGATCACTGCCACGAGACGGGTAGGGTCCGTGGCGTACTGTGCTTCAGCTGCAACGCTGCGCTGGGGCAGTTCAAGGACCGGCCCGATGCCATAAGACGGGCTGCCGCTTACGTGGAAGGAATCGCGTGGAAGCCAACACTCGTAGCACCGGGCGTCTACCGGCTGCCTTCCTGACGCCCGGGTCCTCCTCCTTCATGGACTTCCTCGGTGAGCACCAGCCGGACATGCTCCCGGGCAACCGGCAGCTGCCGCCGGTGCAGGGCGTCATCGAGGCACCGCACGGCACCACGATCGTGGCGGTCACGTTCCCCGGTGGTGTCGTCCTCGCCGGTGACCGGCGGGCCACCATGGGCAACATGATCGCCCAACGGGACATCGAGAAGGTCTTCCCGGCCGACGAGTACTCGGCGGTGGGCATCGCCGGCACGGCGGGTCTGGCCGTGGAGATGGTGAAGCTGTTCCAGCTGGAGCTGGAGCACTTCGAGAAGGTCGAGGGGGCGCAGCTGTCCCTGGAGGGCAAGGCGAACCGCCTGTCGACCATGATCCGGTCGAACCTGGGCATGGCGATGCAGGGGCTGGCCGTGGTGCCGCTCTTCGCCGGGTACGACGTGGACCGTGGCAGGGGCCGCATCTTCTCGTACGACGTGACGGGCGGGCGCTCCGAGGAGCGGAACTACGCGACCACCGGGTCGGGCTCGGTCTTCGCGCGCGGCGCGATGAAGAAGCTGTTCCGTGACGACCTGACCGAGGCGGAGGCCACGACCCTCGTGGTCCAGGCGTTGTACGACGCGGCTGACGACGACTCGGCGACCGGTGGTCCCGATGTCGCCCGCCGGATCTACCCGATCATCACTGTGATCACCGAGGACGGCTTCCGCCGGCTCGACGACGACGAATCCGCGGAGCTGGCCCGCTCGGTCCTGGAGCGCAGGCTGGAGCAGCCCGACGGTCCGCGGGCCGCGCTGCTGTAGCGCCGGCCGTTGTTCGAGTTGTCAGGTGGTCCAGTGTTTTCTCCAGAAAGGGACGGATAACCGGTGTCGACGCCGTTCTACGTATCTCCCCAGCAGGCGATGGCCGACCGGGCGGAGTACGCCCGCAAGGGCATCGCCCGTGGTCGCAGCCTGGTCGTGCTGCAGTATGCCGACGGCATCGTGTTCGTCGGTGAGAACCCGTCCCGTGCGCTGCACAAGTTCAGCGAGATCTACGACCGGATCGGCTTCGCGGCCGCCGGCAAGTACAACGAGTACGAGAACCTGCGGATCGGCGGCGTGCGCTACGCCGACCTGCGTGGCTACACATACGACCGTGACGACGTGACGGCGCGTGGTCTGGCCAACGTCTACGCCCAGACGCTGGGCACGATCTTCTCCAGCCAGGCCGAGAAGCCGTACGAGGTGGAGCTGGTCGTCGCGGAGGTCGGTGAGGGCCCCGAGAGCGACCAGATCTACCGGCTGCCGCACGACGGCTCCATCGTCGACGAGCACGGCTCGGTGGCGGTCGGGGGCAACGCGGAGCAGATCAGCGGGTACCTGGACCAGCGGCACCGGGACGGCATGACGCTGGCCGAGGCGCTGAAGCTGGCGGTGCAGGCGTTGTCCCGCGACACGAACGGCAGTGAGCGGGAGATTCCGGCGGAGCGGCTGGAGGTCGCGGTTCTGGACCGTACCCGTCCGCAGCAGCGGAAGTTCAAGCGGATCGTGGGCGGTCAGCTGTCACGGCTGCTGGACGCGGGTGCGGGTGCCGATGTCGCCAAGAGGCCCGAGGCGGACGAGGACGGCACCGGGGCGGACGGGGAGTAGGAGGGGCCGGGGCTGTCCGGGCCCTCCCTCCTCCCTCAGACTCCGCCCGGCTCACCTCGGCGGTGCCGTGGAGCCCCGTACCACCAGGGTCACCGGCAGGTCCCCCTTTTCGGGGGATCTGCCGTCCAGGACCGCCAGCAGCGCCCGCATGCCCCGCTCGCCGAAGGCCTCCGCGTCGAGGCGGACCGTGGTGAGCTCGGGGTCGATGGCCGTGGCCAGGCCGAGGTCGTCCAGGCCGGTGACGGACAGGTCGTCGGGGACGCGGAGCCCGGCCCGCCGCACCGCCTTGTACGCGCCGGCCGCCAGTTTGTCGTCGTCGCAGACCAGCGCTGTGGGCCGGGGTCCGGGAGCGGCGAGCGCGGCCTCCGTGGCCGTACGGGCGCCGTCGATCGAGATGGGCGCCCGGATCGTGCGGAGGTCGGTGCCGGGGGCGCTGGCCAGCCGTGCCGCCAGTTCACGGGCGCGAACCTCGAAGGTCCAGGACGGGATGTCCGCCGCGAGGTGGAGAAAGCTGCGGTGGCCCAGGGCGAGCAGGTGCTCGGTGACCTGGCGGATGCCGTCGGTGATGTCCAGGTTGACCGTGGCGGCGCCGAGGCTGCCCTCGGGGTCGCTGTCCAGCATGACCAGGGGGAGCTGGTCGCCCCGGATGGCGGAGAGGGCGTCGGCGGCCATGGAGGACGCGATGACGCCGTCCAGTGCGGCCTGTGCGGAGGCGAAGGGGTCCCTGGCCGGGCCCACGCCCTCGGGGGAGGGGTAGAGCACCACGCCGAAGCCGTGCTCGGCGGCGACCCGTGCGGCGCCCGTGTACACCTCCGCGAAGAACTCCGTGGTCAGCGCGGGGACGACCAGCAGGACCGTGCGGGTGCGGCCCAGCCGGAGGTTGCGCGCGGCGAGGTTGGGGCGGTAGCCCAGTTCGAGCGCGGCTTCGCGGACTCGCCGGGCCGTCGGCTCCGACACGCGGCCTCGCCACTTGTCGCCGAGCACCAGGGAGACCGCCGCCTGGGAGACACCGGCGGCCTGGGCGACGTCCCGGCTCGTGGGGCGGGTGCTGCCTCGTGCCACCGTTCGCCTGCGCTTTCGTCTGGACTGCTGGACAGGCGACATGGTACGTATGACACAGGTAGTTATACGTACAACGTCATGGGACGTTCCAGAGAAGGCCGTGAGCCTCACCGGAGAAGGGGGTGGATCGTGGTCGCCGGATATCTGGACATTCTCCGGGCGCGGCATGCCGTACGGCTGCTCGTCGGCACGCTCGTCGGGAGGCTGCCCAACGCCACCGCGGCGATCGCGATCGTGTTGTTCGTGCGGGCCGAGGGCGGCTCGTACAGCCTCGCGGGAGCGCTTGCCGCCGTGTACGGCGTCGCCAACGCCGTGGGGCAGCCCGTACTGGGGCGGCTCGTCGACCTGTACGGACAGCCGCGGGTGCAGTTGCCGGCCGCGGTGCTGTCGGCGCTGGCCATGGCCGCGTTCGCCTTCGCCGGTACCGGGGCGGCCGTGCTCGCGTACGTGGCCGTCGCAGCCGCCGGGCTGTTCACGCCGCCGCTGGAGGGTGGGCTGCGGGCGCTGTGGCCGAGTGTGCTCCGCAAGGAGGGCCAGGTGCACACGGCGTACGCCATGGACGCCGTGGCGCAGGAGGTCATGTTCACCGTCGGCCCGCTGCTGGTGACGGTGTGCGTGTCGCTGTGGTCGCCCCGGGCGGCCCTGCTCCTGCTCAACGGCCTCGGTGTGCTGGGCGCGCTCTCCGTGGTCGTGTCGCCCCCTTCGCGCGCGTGGCGGTCGGCACCCCGTGAGGCGCACTGGCTCGGTGCGCTGCGTTCGGGCGGGCTGCTGGCGCTGCTTGGCTCCTTCCTGTTCATCGGGATGGCGCTCGGGTCCATCACCGTCGCCTCCGTGCCGTACGCCGACGAGCACGGCGGTGACGCCGTCTACGGGTGGCTGATGGCCGCTCTGGGGCTCGGCGCGCTGGCCGGGGGAGCCGTCTACGGGGCGCGGCAGTGGTCCGGTGAACCGGCCCGGAGACTGCGGGTGCTGGTGGCCCTGCTGGCGGTGTGTTACCTGCCGCTGACTCTGATGCCGGGCGCGGCCGCCATGGTGCTGCTCACCGTCCTCGCGGGCGTCTTCCTCGCGCCGTGCATCACCTGTGCGTTCGTCCTCGTCGATCTGCACGCGCCGCGCGGCACGGTGACGGAGGCGTTCTCGTGGCTGGTGACGACCTTCACCGTGGGCGCCTCGGTGGGCACGGGTCTCGCGGGGCCCGTCGTGGAGCACGGCGGGGCCCTGTGGGGCTTCGTCCTGCCCGGGGCGGCGGGGTGCGTCTCCCTGCTCGTGCTGGCGTGCACCGGGCGGGTCCTCGCAGCTCCCGCGCGGGGAGAGGTGATTGCGGCTTCATCGGAAAATGATCCAAACCGTGCCGTCGAACCCCGTTTCAGTTCGGGTCATCAGGCGTAATGTTCAGTCATGGACCGCCGCATTTTCGGGCTGGAGAACGAGTACGGCGTCACGTGCACGTTCAGGGGACAGCGCCGCCTGTCGCCTGACGAGGTGGCGCGGTACCTCTTCCGCCGTGTCGTGTCATGGGGCCGCAGCAGCAATGTCTTTCTGCGCAACGGGGCCCGCCTGTATCTCGACGTGGGATCACATCCGGAATACGCCACACCCGAATGTGACAATGTGACCGAACTCGTCACCCACGACAAGGCGGGCGAGCGCATTCTCGAAGGACTCCTGGTGGACGCCGAACGACGCCTGCACGAGGAGGGAATCGCGGGCGACGTCTACCTCTTCAAGAACAACACCGACTCCGCCGGCAACTCCTACGGCTGCCACGAGAATTACCTCGTGGCCCGGCACGGGGAGTTCTCGCGGCTCGCGGACATTCTCATTCCGTTCCTGGTGACCAGGCAGCTGCTGTGCGGTGCCGGCAAGGTGCTGCAGACGCCGCGCGGTGCCGTGTACTGCGTCAGCCAGCGGGCCGAGCACATCTGGGAGGGCGTCTCCTCGGCGACCACCCGCTCCCGGCCCATCATCAACACGCGCGACGAGCCGCACGCCGACGCCGAGCGCTACCGGCGCCTGCACGTCATCGTGGGCGACTCGAACATGTCCGAGACGACCATGCTGCTCAAGGTCGGCGCCACCGACCTGGTGCTGCGCATGATCGAGGCGGGCACGGTGATGCGCGATCTCACCCTGGAGAACCCGATCCGGGCGATCCGCGAGGTCAGCCACGACATCACGGGGCGCCGCAAGGTGCGCCTGGCCAGTGGCCGGGAGGCGTCCGCGCTGGAGGTGCAGCGGGAGTACTACGAGAAGGCCGTGGACTTCTGCGAGCGCCGCGGCATCCGCACCGGCACCGTCGAGCGGGTGCTGGAACTGTGGGGCCGCACCCTGGACGCCATCGAGGCCGAGGACCTCGACCGCATCGACACAGAGATCGACTGGGTCATGAAGTACAAGCTCATCGAGCGGTACCGGGCCAAGCACAACATGACCATGTCGCACCCGCGGGTCGCGCAGATAGACCTCGCCTACCACGACATCCACCGCCGGCGTGGTCTGTACTACCTGCTCGAGAAGAAGGGCCAGGCCGCCAGGGTCGCCAACGACTTGAAGATCTTCGAGGGCAAGTCCGTTCCGCCGCAGACCACTCGGGCCCGGCTGCGCGGCGACTTCATCCGGCGGGCCCAGGAACAGCGCCGGGACTTCACCGTCGACTGGGTCCACCTCAAGCTCAACGACCAGGCGCAGCGCACGGTGTTGTGCAAGGACCCGTTCCGGTCGGTGGACGACCGGGTGGAGAAGCTGATCGCCGGAATGTGATCCGGACGGGGTGAGACACGCGTCTTCGCACGGAAGGGCGGAACGCCACACGGGCACCGTACGTTAGCCGTGCGGTGCCCTTCTCACGCCGTAGAGTTGCGCGCACGCCAGCAAGCAGGACCGACCCGATACCGATACGAGGCCCCCACCGTGCGCCGACGCTCCCTCCTCATCGCCGTCCCCGCGGGACTGGTCACGCTCGCCGCCTGTGGTGACGACGACGACTCCGGCTCATCGAGCAACGCGAGCGACAGCGCTTCGCCCGAGGCGTCGGCCACCTCGGCACCGCCGCCGCCGAAGATCGTCGACGGTCCGCTGCCGGCGATCACCGCGGGGACGAAGTTCGGCGAGAAGCCGACCGTCGCCAAGGGCAGCGGCGAGCCCTCCAAGGACCTCGCGGTCAAGACGGTCGTCGCCGGCGGCGGCAGGGCCGTCGCGGAGAACGACTTCCTCTCGGCTGACTACCTCGGCCAGGTCTGGCAGAGCGCGAAGGTCTTCGACAACTCCTACGACCGCAAGACCCCCCTGATCATCCAGCTCGCCCAGGGCAGCATCATCGACGGCTGGCGGTACGCGCTCACCGGCAAGAAGACCGGCAGCCGCGTCGAGTTCTCCGTCCCGCCCGCCTGGGGATACGGCGAGCAGGGCAACGAGCAGGCGGGCATCAAGGGCGACGACACGCTGGTCTTCGTGGTCGACATCAAGGACACCTTCAACGCCAGGAGCAGCGCCGAGGGCAGCAAGGTCCCCCAGGACGACGCCGCCCTGCCGAAGGTCGGCACCAACACCGACGGCAAGGCGCCCTCCATCGACGTGCCGGAGGCCGACGCGCCGAAGAAGCTCGTGGCGGAGTACGTCCTGGAGGGCGACGGCGCCGAGGTCGGTGCCCAGGACAGCGTGCTCGTGCAGTACGAGGGCGTGTTGTGGGACGGCGGCAAGGAGTTCGACTCGACGTACGGCAGGAAGCAGCTGACGTCGTTCTCGCTCCAGCAGGTCGTCAAGGGCTGGGCGCAGGGTCTGACGGGCAAGAAGGTCGGCAGCCGCGTCCTCATCGTCATCCCGCCCAACCTGGGGTACGGCGACAGCCCGCCGGAGGGCAGCGGCATCGAGAAGGACTCCACACTCGTCTTCTCCGTCGACATCCTCGCGAAGATGTGACGCCTCGGGGATGTAAGACTTGGACCGTTGCCTTTTCGTAGACAAGCAGGAGCTGAACACGTGAGCATCGACAAGCCCGAGGTCGACTTCCCGGGCGGCGAGCCCCCGGCGGACCTCGAGATCAAGGACATCTGGGAGGGCGACGGTCCGGTTGCGCAGGCCGGTCAGACCGTGACCGTCCACTACGTGGGCGTGGCCTTCAGCACGGGCGAGGAGTTCGACGCCAGCTGGAACCGCGGTACGCCGTTCCGCTTCCCGCTCGGTGGCGGCCGTGTCATCGCGGGCTGGGACCAGGGCGTGCAGGGCATGAAGGTCGGCGGCCGACGTCAGCTGACCGTCCCGGCCCACCTCGCCTACGGCGACCAGAGCCCGACCCCGGCGATCAAGCCCGGCGAGACGCTGATCTTCGTGGTCGATCTGCTCGGAGTCTGACCGACGTCCGAACGGACGGCGATCAGAGCCGGTCATCCGGGGTCCATGCCTGTCCGGGCATGGGCCCTCGGCTTTTGCCGCGCCACCGCGGGACGGTACGGTCATCCGTCGTAAGCACCACAGGGAGAAGGGCGTCGATGGCCATTGCCAAGGCCGAGCGGCTGATGAACCTGGCGCTGTGTCTGCTCGGGACACGGCGGCCACTCAGCAAGCGCGAGCTGCGCGATTCGATCGAGGCCTACGTCGAGACCGTCGGACCGGGCCAGAGGGCGGCGGGCTCCGACGACTCCTTCAACCGCATGTTCGAGCGCGACAAGGACGACCTGCGCGAACTCGGACTGGTCATCGAGACCGTGGAGAGCCTCGACGGAGAGATCGGCTACCTGGCCCGCCGGGACAGCAACCGGCTGCCGCCCATCACCCTGGACGCCGAGGAGGCCGCCGCGCTCGGGCTCGCCGCCAAGGTGTGGCAGCAGGCGCGCCTCGCCGGCGCCGCGAGCGGCGCGCTGCAGAAGCTGCGCGCGGCCGGACTGCCCGAGGACGTCGACCCGTACGAGGCGCACAGCGCGCTGGAGCCCCGCATCCCCGTGCACGAGGCGGCCTTCGAGCCGCTGATGCTGGCCTGCCGCGACCGCCGGCCGGTCCTCTTCGACTACCGCAAGGCCAACGCGGCCCAGCCCGGGCCCCGGCACGTGGAGCCCTGGGCGCTGGAGTGCTGGCGCGGCCACTGGTACCTGGCGGGCTTCGACCGCGACCGCGGCGCCGAGCGGGTCTTCCGGCTGTCCCGGATCACCGGGAAGGTCCGCTCGCGCGGTGCGCGGTTCACCGCGCCCGTCCCCGACGTCGTCACCGTCCGGGAGACGGTCGCGAGCTGGGCGGGGGAGACCGCCGACCGCTCCGCGCGGATCCGGCTGCGTAGGGGCGCGGGGTACCCCCTTCGGGCGAAGGCCACCGGGATGCGGGAACTAGGCGACGGCTGGGACGAGTTGGAAATTCCGTACGGGCACGGACTGGACGCCTGGCTGGTGGAGTTCGGGCCGGACGTGGTGGTGCTGGAGCCCGCGGAGCTGCGTGCGGACGTGGTGGACCGGCTGCGTGCCGTGGCCAAGGGCTGAGGGGGAGCGGACAACACAGTGGCAGGCAAACCGGTCAGGCCAGTGAACGCCATCGACCAGACCCGACGGATGCTGTCCCTGGTGACGTATCTGCGCGAGCGACCAGGCGCCAGGGTCGAGGACGTCGCGCGGGCCTTCGGCATCACCGAGGACGAGCTGGTCTCCGACCTCGACGTGCTCCCCATGTGCGGAACCAGCTTCCGCGGCGGTGATCTGCTCGACATCGACACCGACGGCGAGCGCATCTGGTGGCACAACCCCGCCGCCCTCGGCGCGGACGCCGCCGAGCCGCTGCGGCTCGCCGCCGACGAGGCCACCGCGCTGCTCGTCGCCGCCCGCGCGGTGGCGACCCTGCCCGGTCTGCGCGAGAGCGACCGCCAGGCGCTGCTGCGGGCCACGGCCAAGGTGGAGACCTCGGCCGGCGAGGCCGCGGGCGCCAGCTCGCGCCTGTCCGTCACCTTCGAGTCGGAGGGCGGCGTCTTCGCCGACGTCGACCGGGCCATCTCGGAGCGCCGCCGGCTGTGGATCCGCTACTACTCACCGGCCCGCGACGAGGTCACCGAGCGCGAGATCGACCCCATCAGGCTGGTCAGCGTCGGGCACACGTACGTGGAGGCCTGGTGCCGCCGCTCGGAGGCCCGGCGCACCTTCCGGCTCGACCGGGTCGCCGAGATCCGCATCCTGGACGAGCCCTCCGCACCGCCCGAGGTGGAGCTGCGGGACCTGTCGGAGGGGCTGGTGCAGCCCGCCGCCGAGGACCCCGAGGTCGTCGTGGAGGTCGGCCCCGGCGGGCGCTGGGTCGCCGAGTACTACCCGCACGACAGCGCGGACGAACTGCCCGACGGCGGCCTGCGTATCACCCTGCGCACCCCCGACCCGACCTCCCTGCGGCGGCTGGCGTTGCGGCTCGGGCGCGACGGCCGGATCGTCTCCCCGTCCGCGCTCGCCGACAGCGCCCGCAGGGCCGCCCGCGAGGCGCTGGCCGCCTACGACGGGATCGAGGCGGCCGGGGCGCACGGCGGCGGGACCGAGACGGTCGGGCAGCACGACAGGCAGGAGCTGGGACTGTGAGCGAGCCCCTGGGGCCGGGACTGCCGGGCATGACCGCGGCGTCCGCGTTCGCCGGCATGAGACGCGTGTCGCCGGTCTTGTTCAAGGCGGGCTGCCCGGACTGCCGGGGCCGCTTCGAACTCGCCG
Organism: Streptomyces sp. NPDC048392; assembly: GCF_043200575.1. NCBI lineage: Bacteria > Bacillati > Actinomycetota > Actinomycetes > Kitasatosporales > Streptomycetaceae > Streptomyces > Streptomyces sp. NPDC048392. The sequence continues at coordinate 260,304 of NZ_JBICYB010000003.1, read as the reverse complement.
CGAGCGCCCTGCGCCTGGCCATCGGCGCCACGAGCCGCACCACCTTCTACTCCTTCACCTGCCCCGAGTGCGGGTCCGCCGTGCGCAAGCCGGCGGGGGAGCGGGTCGTGGAGCTGCTCACCGGGGGCGGGGTCAGGACCCTGCGGCTGCACTCCACCGTCTAGTCTCGACGTCATGTTCTGGCCGATGTTCGCGGTTGCCGTGGGTTTTCTGGGTCTCGCCGTCCTCACGGTGTTCGCCGTGAAGGTGTTCGTGGAGGCGCAGCGCCTCGGTCGGCAGGTGACGGACTCCGCCGACCGGATCAGCCGGGCCGCGGAGGACCTGGAGCGCGCGACCGAGAGCGCCGCCCGTGCCGTGGACACCTTGTGACCGTCCGGGGCCCGGCGCCGGGCCGCGTCGGTGACCGGACGCACCGGTGTGACTCGCGTGGGGGGCGCTTCGCCCTGTCACCTCACGGGTCACGGGCGGTACGCTGCTGGTCGCGGCCAGGAAAACGAGGCCCGGTCGCGGACGGGAGTACGCACGGGGATTGCCTCACGTTTACCCCCGAGCGTTACGATCGCTGCACAAGACGATCGGTCGGACGTGCGTCCGACCGGTCGGACAGCACCCCCACCCAGCCGCCTCGGTGAGAAGGTAAAGACTTATGTTCGGAAGGCTCGGCGCCCCCGAGATCATTCTCATCCTCGTCGTCATCATCCTGCTGTTCGGCGCGAAGAAGCTTCCGGACATGGCGCGGTCGCTCGGAAAGTCGGCGCGCATCCTCAAGAGCGAGGCCAAGGCCATGAAGAGCGAGGGCAAGTCCGACGAGGCCGCCCCCGCCGACCCGCCGACCCCCGAGCAGTCCGCTGCGCAGCGCACCATCCAGGCCGCTCCCGGCGACGTGACCAGCTCCCGCCCGGTCACCGAGCCGACGGACACGACCAAGCGCTGACGCAGGGCCGGTGACCTCCGGCCTGCCGCACGAGATGGGAACGTGGGTTGCCGAAGCCTGCCCGCAAGAAAGAGAAGGATCCCGAGGGGCGGATGCCCCTCGTGGAGCACCTGCGTGAGCTGCGCAACCGGCTTGCGAAGGGCATGCTGGCGATCACGGTCGTCACCGTGGTGGCCGCGTTCTACAGCCAGCAGCTGATGAGCTTCCTCATGGACCCCGTGCCGCGCTGCACCGACGGTCTGGGCGAGTCCACCGGTGGCGCCTGCGCCGTCATCGCCTACACCGACCTGCTGTCCCCCTTCACCACGACGGTGAAGGTGTGCCTGATGGCGGGCATCGTCGTCTCCAGCCCGTTCTGGCTGTACCAGCTCTGGGCCTTCGTGGCCCCGGGCCTGCACCGGCACGAGCGGCGCTACACGTACTGGTTCGTGGGCGCGGCCGTACCCCTTTTCGTGGGCGGTGGCTGGCTCGCGTACACGATCATGCCCATCAGCATGCGCGTGCTGCTGGGGATCACGCCCGAGGGTTCGGCGAACATCCTGCCGATGGACAAGATCCTGGACTTCATCGTCCGGATGATCCTGATCTTCGGCGGCGCCTTCGAGCTGCCGCTGGTCCTGGTCATGCTCAATCTCGCCGGCGCGGTGACCGGCCGCCGGATGATGGGCTGGTGGCGCGGCGTCGTCATGGGCGTCTTCGTCTTCGGTGCCGTGGCGACACCCACCACCGACCCCATCGGCATGATCGCCCTCGCCGGGCCGATCGTCGTCCTGTACTTCCTGGCGGTCGGCTTCGCCCTGCTCAACGACAGGCGCCGCGCTCGCGCCGACCGCGACACCGCCCTGGACGACGACGAGGCGTCGAGTCTGGACCTCACTCCCGAGCCCATCGGCGGGGTCGAGTCCGTGACCACCGCCCGCGCCCTGCCCGAGCAGGCCACCAGGGACCGGGTCAACGGCTACGACGACGTGACCTGAGCACCGCCCGGACCGTGACGGCGGGCGTAGGCGCTCCCGCGGAGCCTCCACACGGCCGATCCCGATAATGATCGTCCTGTTGTCAGTGCGGCCCGGTACGCTCGAAAGCACGATGACAGAGGATCTCTCACCGGCCGAGCGGTACGCGGCAGCCCGTCAGCGCGCTGTCGAGCAGGCCACCGCGCTCGCCTCCTTCCGCGAGATGTACGACTTCGCCCTCGACCCCTTCCAGATCGAGGCCTGTCAGGCGCTCGAGGCGGGCAAGGGCGTACTGGTGGCCGCGCCCACCGGCTCCGGCAAGACGATCGTCGGCGAGTTCGCCGTTCACCTCGCCCTCCGGCAGGGCAAGAAGTGCTTCTACACGACGCCCATCAAGGCGCTGTCGAACCAGAAGTACGCCGACCTGTGCCGCCGCTACGGCACGGACAAGGTGGGCCTGCTCACCGGCGACAACAGCGTGAACTCCGAAGCCCCCGTGGTCGTCATGACCACCGAGGTCCTGCGGAACATGCTGTACGCGGGCTCGCAGACCCTCCTGGGCCTCGGCCACGTGGTGATGGACGAGGTGCACTACCTCTCCGACCGCTTCCGCGGCGCCGTCTGGGAAGAGGTGATCATCCACCTCCCCGAGTCCGTGACCCTGGTCTCACTGTCGGCGACCGTGTCGAACGCGGAGGAGTTCGGCGACTGGCTCGACACCGTGCGCGGCGACACCCAGGTGATCGTCTCCGAGCACCGGCCGGTCCCGCTGTTCCAGCACGTGCTGGCCGGGCGCCGGATGTACGACCTGTTCGAGGAGGCCGAGGGCCACAAGAAGGCCGTCAACCCGGATCTCACCCGCATGGCACGCATGGAGGCGAGCCGCCCGTCCTACCAGGACCGCAGGCGCGGCCGCTCCATGAAGGAGGCCGACCGGGAGCGGGAACGCAGACAGCGCTCCCGCGTGTGGACGCCGAGCCGCCCCGAGGTCATCGAGCGGCTCGACTCCGAGGGGCTGCTGCCCGCGATCACCTTCATCTTCAGCCGTGCCGCCTGCGAGGCCGCCGTCCAGCAGTGCCTGTACGCCGGCCTGAGGCTCAACGACGAGGACGCACGGGACAGGGTCCGCGCCCTCGTCGAGGAGCGCACCGCCTCCATCCCGACCGAGGACCTCCACGTCCTGGGGTACTACGAGTGGCTGGAGGGCCTGGAGCGCGGCATCGCCGCCCACCACGCGGGCATGCTGCCGACGTTCAAGGAGGTCGTCGAGGAGCTGTTCGTCCGCGGGCTGGTGAAGGCCGTCTTCGCGACCGAGACCCTCGCCCTCGGCATCAACATGCCCGCCCGCTCGGTCGTGCTGGAGAAGCTCGTCAAGTGGAACGGCGAGCAGCACGCCGACATCACTCCCGGCGAGTTCACCCAGCTCACCGGCCGGGCCGGCCGGCGCGGCATCGACGTCGAGGGCCACGCAGTCGTGCTCTGGCAGCGGGGCATGAACCCCGAGCACCTCGCGGGACTGGCCGGTACCCGCACATACCCGCTGCGCTCCAGCTTCAAGCCCTCGTACAACATGGCGGTCAACCTGGTCGAGCAGTTCGGCCGGCACCGTTCGCGCGAGCTCCTCGAAACGTCCTTCGCGCAGTTCCAGGCGGACAAGTCGGTCGTCGGCATCTCCCGGCAGGTGCAGCGCAACGAGGAGGGTCTCGAGGGCTACAAGGCCTCCATGACCTGTCACCTCGGCGACTTCGACGAGTACGCCGGGCTGCGCCGCGAGCTGAAGGACCGGGAGACGGAACTGGCCCGGCAGGGCGCCCACGAGCGTCGCGCCGAGGCCGCCGTGGCCCTGGAGAAGCTGAGGCCGGGCGACGTCATCCACGTGCCGACGGGCAAGTACACGGGCCTCGCCCTGGTGCTCGACCCGGGCCTGCCCGCCGGGCGGTCCAACGGCCACCGCGGCTTCGACCACCACGACGGGCCCCGTCCGCTGGTGCTGACCGCCGAGCGGCAGGTCAAGCGGCTGGCGTCGATCGACTTCCCGGTGCCCGTCGAGGCGCTGGACCGGATGCGGATTCCGAAGTCCTTCAACGCGCGCTCGCCGCAGTCCCGCCGGGACCTCGCCTCCGCACTGCGTACCAAGGCCGGGCACATCCCGCCGGAGCGGGCCCGCAAGAAGCGGTCCCAGGCGGCCGACGACCGGGAGATCGCCCGGCTGCGCAAGGCCATCCGCGCGCATCCCTGCCACGGCTGCGACGACTGCGAGGACCACGCCCGCTGGGCCGAGCGCCACCACCGGCTGCTGCGCGACACCTCGCAGCTGGAGCGGCGGATCGAGGGCCGGACGAACACCATCGCCCGCACCTTCGACCGGATCGTCGCGCTGCTGACGGAGCTCGACTACCTGCGCGGCGACGAGGTCACCGAGCACGGCAAGCGCCTCGCCCGGCTCTACGGCGAGCTGGACCTGCTCGCCAGCGAGTGTCTGCGCGAGGGCGTCTGGGAGGGCCTGTCCCCGGCCGAGCTGGCCGCCTGCGTCTCGGCGCTGGTCTATGAGTCCCGGGTCGCCGACGACGCGATGGCGCCCAAGGTGCCCTCGGGCAGGGCCAAGGCCGCCCTCGGTGAGACGGTACGCATCTGGGGCCGCCTCGACGCCCTGGAAGAGGATTTCCGGATCAGCCAGACCGAGGGTGTCGGCCAGCGCGAGCCCGACCTCGGCTTCGCCTGGGCGGCGTACATGTGGGCCTCCGGCAAGGGCCTCGACGAAGTGCTGCGCGAGGCGGAGATGCCGGCCGGCGACTTCGTGCGCTGGTGCAAGCAGGTCATCGACGTCCTCGGGCAGATCTCGGCCGCCGCGCCCGGCGCGGGCTCCACCGTCCCGAAGAACGCGCGCAAGGCGGTCGACGAGCTGCTGCGCGGAGTGGTGGCCTACTCGTCCGTCGGCTGACCCCGACACCTCGGAGGCCCGGCGGGAGGCCCGCCGGGCCTCCGTGCGTCCCGGGCGTTCCCCGGCACTCCCCGTCGCTCATCACGGTGAGTCACACGCGTACACCCATAGGGTGTTACTCCATGTGTTCGAACCACTGCTCGGCGTGCAAATGGGCTCGACCGTACTCCAGTCCCCGTGCCCGTTTCAGGTGCTTGCTGAATATGACACGGCGATGATCCCCTCGGACTAAGCTCGCCCGCAGCGCACCGAGTTGAGGTGTAATCGCGCGTTTGTTCCCTATGCGCCGAAGATCCCGACAACTCCCAGACATACCCCGCCGCGCGCTCCCCCATCCCTGCCGATTCGTTTTCAGAGGGCCTACATGGTGAGTGTTGATTCCCCTCCAGGTCGCCGTGAACTTCCCTACGCGCGAACGCTGTTGCTGCCCGCCATACTGATGGCCGCGGCCACCGGGGCCGCCGTCGCCCTGGTGACGGAACCGGCCCGGCTCGCCGTCGGCCTGTGCGGTGCCGTCGCCACGCTCCTGGTGATCACCGCGGCCGCCGAAGCGGTACGCCGCGGCCGTACCCTGCGGGCCCTGCGCGCCGAGCACGCCCGTCACACCGCGTATCTGGAACACCGGGCCGCGAGCCACCACGAGGAGATGGTCCGCCTCGGCGGCGAGGTCATCCCCAACGTCCTGGAAGCCATGCGCACGGGGAGCACACCCGCGGAGGTGATGCGCCGCATCGGCGAGGTGGACCCCTCCTACACCGAGCTGGGCGAGCCCCAGCGCAAACTGATCCGCATGGTCTGCGACATCGTCGACCACCAGGACTCCATGCGTGAGTCCGCCGAGCGCTCCTTCGTCGACATCGCCCGCCGCGTCCAGGCGATCGTCCACCAGCAGAACAAGGAACTCCGCGAGATGGAGGAGGACCACGGGCGCAACCCCGAGGTCTTCGACGACCTCCTGCGCATCGACCACGGCACCTCGCTGATCGGCCGCCTCGCCGACTCCATCTCCGTGATCGGCGGTGGCCGGCCCGGACGCCAGTGGCCCGAGCCGGTCGCCCTCTACAGCGTGCTGCGCGGCGCCATGTCCCGGATCCTGGAGTACCGCCGGATCAACCTGGCCTCCATCGCCAAGGTCAACATCAAGGGCACCGCGGTCGAACCGGTCATCCACGCCGCCGCGGAACTCCTCGACAACGCCACCCGCTACTCGCCGCCCGCCTCCAAGGTGCACGTCACCGCGACCGAGGTGCAGAGCGGTGTGTGCATCGAGATCGAGGACGCCGGCGTCAGCCTCAGCGAGGAGTCCCGCGCCCGTATCGAGGGTCTGCTGGAGCAGGCCAAGCGCGGAACCGACGTCCAGGACCTCGCCCACCACCCGCGCCTGGGCCTCTCCGTCGTCGGCCGGCTGTGCACGCAGTTCGGCATGGACGTCTCGCTGCGGGCCTCCGCGTACGGCGGAGTCCGCGCCATCCTCATCGTGCCCGGCAAGATGATGACCACCGAGCCCGGCGTCGGCCTCGCCCACGGCATCGGCGCGACCTCGATCCCCACCCCGGGCCCGGACGCCCTGCCCGGACCGCAGCGCAAGCCCAAGAAGCGCCGTCCCACCAGCCCCCGCATCCCCGCCACGGTCTCCCTGGAGGACGACGTTCCCGAGGTGACCGAGTGGACGGCGGGCGGCCTCCCGCAGCGCCGCAGCCGGGTCAAGATGCCCCTGAGCCAGCGCCTCGCCGAGCAGGCGGTGTGGGAGCGGGAGGACGCCGAACGCGAGGCCCGCCTGGCCGCCGAGCGCGCCCGCGACGGCATCCCGGCACCCGCGGAGCCGGAGCCCGTGCCGGAGGACCGGGGGCTCCCGCCGGGGCACTTCATCGGCGCCTTCTGGGAGGGGCTCAAGCAGCACCCGGGCAGCTCCCAGGTCCACCAGCAGTCCAGCAGCAACGAGCCGGCCCACGCCCCGGCAGACGACGAGGGGAACCTCAAGTGATCGAGCAGCAAGGCAAGTTCGACTGGATGCTCAGGGATCTCTACGACGGCGTCCCGGGCATCGAGATGATCGTGGTGCTCTCCGCCGACGGCCTGCGCATCGCCCGCTACTCCGGGGACCCGGACGCCGCGGACCGGGTCGCCGCCGCCTGCGCGGGCCTGCAGAGCCTGGCGAGTGCCGTCAGCCAGGAGATCCCGACCAGCGACGGCGACATGAAGATGGTGCTCATCGAGATGAACGGCGGCTACTTCTACCTGATGGCCGCCGGACCCAACGCCTACCTCGCGGTGCTCTCCGACGTCCGCTGCGAACCCGGCCGGATGGGCCTGAGCATGGCCGACCTGGTCGCCCGTATCGGCCCCCACCTCACCAGTCCCGCACGGCGCAACGGGCAGACCGTATGACTCCTCCCCAACGCCAGAGGCGATCTCCCGGGCCGGACCGGCCCACCGCGCCAGCCACCTCCGGCCCACCCGCCAAGGAGGGCGAACTCCGCAATCCCGAGCGGCTCTTCGTCATCGGTGGGGAAGGGAACGGCGAGCGCGCCGACATCGACCTCGTCACTCTGATCGTGGCCCGCGCCGACCCCCCGGTGTCCGCCACGCCGGAACAGGCCGCCCTGCTGCGGCTGTGCGCCGCCCCCCTGTCCGTGGCCGAGCTGTCGGCCTACCTGAGCCTGCCGTTCAGTGTGGTGACCGTGCTGCTCACCGACCTGCTGGCGACGGAGATGGTGCGGGCCCGCGCCCCGATCGTCCGCCAGAAGGTCGCCGACCGAAACCTCCTCGAAGCGGTGATGCATGGACTTCAAAAGCTCTGACACGATCCCGGGCCCACGGACCGAGGACCGGCTGCCGCACACGGCCGAGGCCGCCGTGAAAATCGTCATCGTCGGCGGCTTCGGCGTCGGCAAGACCACCATGGTCGGTTCGGTCAGCGAGATCAGACCGCTGACCACCGAGGAGACGATGACCCAGGCCGGAATCGGCGTCGACGACAACTACGGCTCCGCCTCCAAGACGGCCACCACCGTCGCCATGGACTTCGGCCGCATCAGCATCACGGACCAACTGGTGCTGTACCTCTTCGGCACGCCCGGCCAGGAGCGCTTCTGGTTCCTGTGGAACGGCCTGTTCGAGGGCGCCCTCGGCGCGGTCGTCCTCGTCGACACCCGGCGACTGGAGGTCAGCTTCGACGTCATGGGGCGCCTGGAGGAGCGCGGCGTGCCCTTCGTGGTCGCCGTCAACACCTTCCCGGACGCTCCCCGTTACCCCGTCGCGGAGCTGCGGACGGCGCTCGACCTGTCCGAGGAGATTCCCATCCTCGACTGCGACGTGCGGCGCCGCGCCTCCAGCCGGGACGTCCTGATGACCCTGATGCGCCTCCTGCACTCCCTCGCCATGAAGGGCGCGCTCACCTGACCCGCGCGGCCGCCCACCGACACTCCCTTGACGTGACCCACACCCTTTTTGCGGAGCGAGACTGTGACGCCTGAACGCCCATCCCCGGCCGGCACTGGCGACCCCCTGCTCGAACCACCGCCCGGCTGCCCGGCACACGGCCTCGGGCCGGGCGGACTGCACCGCCTGCACGAGGCGGACGACCTGGAGGAGCTGTACGAGAGACTGCGCGAAGAGCACGGGCCGGTGGCGCCCGCGCTGCTCCACGACGACGTACCGGTGTGGGTGGTGCTCGGGCACGCCGAGAACCTCCACATGGTGAGCGCCCCCGCCCAGTTCTGCCGCGACAGCCGTATCTGGACCCCGCTCAACGAGGGCATGGTCAAACCCGACCACCCGCTGATGCCGCACATCGCCTGGCAGCCCATCTGCTCCCACGCCGAGGGCGACGAACACAAGCGGCTGCGCGGAGCGGTCACCAGTGCCATGTCCGACCTGGACTTCCGGGAGCTGCGCCGGCACATCAAGCGGTACACCCAGCGCATCGTCAACCGGTTCTGCGAGGAGGGCCGCGCCGACCTCGTCGGCCAGTTCGCCGAGCACCTGCCGATGGGCGTGATGTGTCATCTCCTCGGCATGCCGGACGAGTACAACGACCGGATGGTGGAGGCGGCCCGCGACACCCTCAAGGGCACCGAGACGGCGATCGCCAGCCACGCCTACGTCATGGAGGCCCTGAGCCGGCTCACCGAGGCCCGCCGGGCCGGCCCCGAGGACGACATCGCCGGCCACCTCGTCACCCACCCGGCCGGGCTCAGCGACGACGAGGTCCGGGAGCACCTGCGGGTCGTCCTGCTGGCCGCCTACGAGGCGACCGTCAACCTGATCGGCAACGTGCTGCGCGTGGTGCTCACCGATCCCGGCTTCCGCGCCCAGCTCAGCGGCGGCCAGATGACGGTGCCCGAGGCGGTCGAGCAGTCCCTGTGGGACGAGCCGCCGTTCAGTACCGTCTTCGCCTACTTCGCCAAGCAGGAGACGGAACTGGGCGGTCAGCGCATCCGTGCCGGGGACGGACTGCTGTTCGGCATCGCCCCGGGCAACGTCGATCCTCGCATCCGCCCGGACCTGGCCGCGAGCATGCAGGGCAACCGGGCCCACCTCGCCTTCGGCGGCGGCCCGCACGAGTGCCCCGGGCAGGACATCGGGCGTGCCATCGCCGACGCCGGCATCGACGCGCTGCTGATGCGGCTGCCCGACGTCCAGCTCGACTGCGACGAGGACGAACTGCGATGGCGGTCGTCGATCGCCTCACGGCACCTGGTGGAGCTGCCGGTGCGGTTCGAGCCGAAGGCGCAGCAGGACATCAGGCAGCAGCCGAGCCACGCTCCCGCCCCGGCGCGGCGCGAGACCTGGCACGTCGGCATCCCGAAGCCGGAACGGCGCACGGAGCCGCCCCTGCCGCCCCGCCCGCCGCAGCCCGTGTCGGTGACGGCCGCCGCGCCCCAGCAGGTGCCGGGACCGGAGCGTCCCCGTCCCCGCGGTGCCTGGCAGCGCTTCCTGCTCTGGTGGCGCGGCTACTGACGGCCGGCCCGGTCCTCGTCCGCCGCCCAGTCCTCGTACGCCGTCCAGGCGTCGAGGGAGCGTCTGCTGCGGAAGCGGTGCTCGCGTCCCGTGACCGGATCGGTGAACCCCAGCTCCCGCGCGAGCAGTTGCAGCGGGCGCCGGAAGTCGCCGGCCGGCACGGGGGCGGCCACCTCGGGATAGAGGGGATCGCCGAGGATCGGCACGCCGAGCGCGCTCATGTGCACGCGTAGCTGGTGGGTCCGGCCGGTTCCGGGCACCAGCCGGTACCGCCCGAGCCCCCGCTCCGGCCGGTGTCCGAGCAGCGCCACGCGGGTCAGGGCGTTCGGCTCGCCGTCCACCTCGCGGGCGGCGAGCACCCCGCGCTCCTTCAGAACGCGGCTGCGGACGGTCCTGGGGAGGGTGAGCGCCGGATCGTACGGGGCCACGGCCTCGTATTCCTTGCGCACCCGCCGGTCGGCGAACAGGCCCTGATACGCGCCGCGTTCCTCGGGGCGCACGGTGAACAGGACCAGCCCCGCGGTGAGCCGGTCCAGCCGGTGCGCGGCGCCGAGCGCCGGGATGTCCAGCTCCCGGCGCAGCCGTGCCAGCGCGGTCTGGGCGACGTGGCCGCCGCGCGGGGTGGTGGCGAGGAAGTGCGGCTTGTCGGCGACGACGATGTGCTCGTCGCGGTGGACGACCTCCAGCGGGAAGGGCACCGGAACCTCGGCGGGCAGCTCGCGGTGGAACCACACGAACATGCCCGGCTCGTACGGCGCGTCGTCCGGTACCGACCGCCCGTCCGCCCCGAAGAACAGCCCGGCGTCGAACATGCCGTCGACCACACCGGCGCCCGCGCCGGACAGGCGCTCGGTCAGGTGCTCCCGCACCGTGGACCACGGCCCTTCCGCGGGCAGCCGCACACGCACCGCGTCGATGCCGTCGCGCTGCGGCAGGGGCGAGGGCGGGGGAGGGGAACGGCGTCTCATCATCTCCCAGCCTACGAGGCGGTGGGTCGCGATGGTGGGCCGAGGCGGCGGGGCCGCACCGGAAAACCGCTGGGCGCCGCCCGGCCCCGCTGGCAGGATGCCGCCCATGCCCTACCTGACGCGCCCGGTCCTCGCCGCCGGTACCCTCTCCCGTGCCCCGCAGCCCACGCTCCGGACCGGCGACGGGCTGTTGCTGCGCCCGTGGCGCACCGAGGACGCGCCCGCCGTGCACGCGGCCTTCCAGGATCCGGTGATGCACCAGTGGCACGTTCGCGCCGCCGACTCCGAGGAGGAGGTGCGGGGCTGGATCACCGAGTGGCAACAGGCCTGGGAGCGGGAGCGCGGCGTCCAGTGGGCGGTCGCCGACACGGCCGACGACCGGCTGCTGGGCCGGGTCGCGCTGCGGGAGGTGGTGCTCGGCGACGGGGTGGCCGAGGTCGCCTACTGGACGACGGCGGGCGCCCGTGGCCGGGGCGTCGCCGCGCGTGCCACGCGGGCACTCGCGTACTGGGCCCTGGACGAGATCGGCTTCCAGCGCCTGGAACTCCTGCACGCCGTCGTCAACGCGGCGTCGTGCCGGGTCGCGCAGAAGACGGGCTTCGCCCTGGAGGGCACCAAGCGCAGCGCCCTGCTCCATCCCGACGGGTGGCACGACATGCACCTGCACGCGCGCGTACGCGGCGACTGGGACGGGCCGTGCGGCAGCGGGCCGGCGGAACCCGCTGCGTGACCCGGGCGGCGCTGACGGGCGGGCGCCTGCCCACGGCTCCTGGCGGCGCTGACCTGGAAGCTTCTGCGTGCCTGCGCCGGTGCGGTCTCGGGCCGGGGGTGTCCAGGAGGTGGGCGGTTCGCGTGGGTGGCGCGCGGCGCGGGCCGCGACAGGGCGCGCTACGCCGCCGGTGGGCCCTCCTGCTCGGCCTCGATGCGGGCGTTCCACTCCCGCTTCGAGGCCTGCCAGCCGTCCTCGTTGTGGCCGAGCCGCCAGTAGCCGGAGATGGACAGGTCCTCGCGGGCTATCTCGCGCTCCATCCGCAGGTACCGGCGCAGTTCCTTGACACAGGCCGCCTCGCCGTGGACGAACGCGTGCACCCGGCCCTCGGGGAAGTCCAGCGTGCGCACGGCCTCGGCCAGGGCCCGGCCCACCGGCCGGTCGCCGCGGTGCAGCCAGACGACCTCCACGTCGGAGTCGATCTTCTGCTCCTCCTCGGGCCCCGCGACCTCGACGAAGGCGAACGCGCGGGCGCCGTCGGACAGCGCCTCCAGGGAACGGGCGATGGCGGGCAGCGCGCTCTCGTCGCCGGCGAGCAGATGCCAGTCGGCGGCGGCATCGGGGGCGTACGCACCGCCCGGGCCCATGAAGTGCACGGTCTCGCCGGGCCGGACGCGCCTCGCCCACGGTCCGGCCAGCCCCTCGTCGCCGTGGATGACGAAGTCCAGCGTCATCTCGCGGTGCTCGGCGTCCCAGTGCCGAACGGTGTACGTCCGGGTCACCGGCCACTGCTCGCGCGGGAACTCCGCACGGATCCGCTCCATGTCGAAAGGCTCCGGGTAGGTCGCGCCCCCGGCGGGGAAGAGCAGCTTCACGTAGTGGTCGGTGCAGGTGTCCGCCGAGAACGCGGAGAGTCCCTCGCCGCCGAGCACCACGCGCTGCATGTGCGGGGTCAGCCGCTCGGTGCGGACGACCTGCGCGGTGTGCGGCTTGCGCGGCTTGCGTGCCGGTCGGTCTGCCATGAGGGCCTCCCTGTTGCCTGCGTGCGATTCCCCGAGTTAGGTAAACCTAAGCTAGCATCCCGGTCTTGCCCGCCGCCCAAGGAACGGGTGCCCGCGCCGCACGGTTCAGGCGGTGAGGGTGGTCAGCAGCCGCTGCAGTGACCCGCCGAGCCCCCACCGGGCCGCCAGCGCGTCCAGCGCCGCGGCATCGCGCGGACCGTGCGGCAGCGCGGTGTCGACGTCCGGCAGCGGGACGTCGTCCGCCACCCGGACGACCTTCGGGGCGACCGCGAGATACGGCCGTGCCTCGGTCAGCCGCTTGCGCTGCGAGGGGGTGAGCCTCGCCTTCGGGTCGTCGACGGCGGCCTGGATCCCGGCCAGGTCCCCGAACTCGGCGAGCAGTTTGGCCGCCGTCTTCTCGCCGATGCCGGGAACGCCCGGCAGGCCGTCGCTGGGGTCTCCCCGCAGCAGCGCCAGATCGGCGTAGCCGCGCCCGTCGACGCCGTACTTCTCGCGCAGCGCGGCCTCGTCGACGAGGTTGAGCGTGCCGACGCCCTTGACCGGGTAGAGCACGCGCACGCCCCGGGCGTCGTCGACGAGCTGGTAGAGGTCCCGGTCACCGGTGACGATGTCGACCGGGCCGGTGGCCCGCGCGGTGTAGGTGCCGATGACGTCGTCCGCCTCGTACCCGGCCACGCCGACGCGGGCGATGCCGAGCGCGTCGAGGACGGCCTCGATGACCGGCACCTGCGGGGACAGCGTGTCGGGCACCTCCTCCTCGTCGGGGCCGGCCGGGCGCTCCTCGGCGACTCGGTGCGCCTTGTAGGAGGGGATCAGTTCCACCCGCCACTGCGGGCGCCAGTCGGCGTCCATGCAGGCCACCAGGTGGTCGGGCCGGTGGTCCTTCACCAGGCGGTCGATGAAGTCGAGGAGTCCGCGCACGGCGTTCACCGGCGTGCCGTCGGGAGCCCTCACCGAGTCCGGCACGCCGAAGTAGGCGCGGAAGTAGAGGGAGGCGGTGTCGAGAAGCATCAGTCGTCCGGTCACGCCCCGCATCATGCCGCAGGCCGCGTGGACGAGTGGGGGAGGGTCTGTGAACTGGGTCACTCGAATGTTTGGCGCACAGGGATCGGGGCAGGCGCGCAGCCGGGCCGAAGCTGGTTGATGCATTCAACTGTTAGCCGAAACAACGAGTCTTCCCCCTTGCCCCTGTCCCCGACCCAAGAGGTAAGCGTGTCAGCCAGACTAGAGGCCGAGAACCTGTACAAGGTCTTCGGCAGGAAACCGGACAACGCGGTCGAACGACTGCGCCAGGGAACCGACCGGGAGGAGCTGCGGGCCGACGGCACCACGGCCGCCGTCGTCGACGCGTCCTTCACCGTGGAGTCCGGCGAGATCTTCGTGGTCATGGGACTGTCCGGATCAGGCAAGTCCACGCTGCTGCGCATGCTCAACGGTCTGTCGGAACCGACCGCCGGGCACGTCCGCTTCGGGGGCCAGGACCTCACCGAGCTCAGCGACCGCGCGCTGCGCGAGGTCCGTTCCAAGAAGATCAGCATGGTCTTCCAGCACTTCGCGCTCTTCCCCCACCGCAGCGTCCGTGACAACGCTGCCTACGGTCTTGAAGTGCAGGGCGTGCCCCGCGCCGAGCGCGACCGCCGCGCCGACGAGGCGCTCGCCCTGTGCGGCCTGGCCGGCTGGGAGACGTCCTGGCCGGACGAGCTGTCCGGCGGCATGCAGCAGCGCGTCGGCCTGGCCCGCGCGCTCGCCACCGACGCCGACCTGCTGCTGATGGACGAGTCCTTCAGCGCCCTCGACCCGCTGATCCGGCGCGACATGCAGGACCAGCTGCTCGACCTGCAGAAGACCCTGAAGAAGACCATCGTCTTCATCACCCACGACCTCAACGAGGCCATGCGCCTGGGCGACCGCATCGCCATGATGCGGGACGGCCGGATCGTGCAGATAGGCACCGCGCAGGACATCCTGATACGTCCCGCCAACGACTACGTCGCCTCCTTCACCAAGGACGTCGACCGATCCCGCGTCCTGACCGCCGGCGCCGTCATGGAGACCGACGTGCGCGGCGACGAGGCCGACTGCGACTGCGAGACCGCCACGCCCGACACGCCGTTCTCGGAGCTGTGCGCCATCAGCGCCCGTGTGCCCCACGCGGTGGCGGTGCTCGACGGCGACCGCAGGCTCGTCGGCGTCGTCCCGGCCCAGCGCCTCATCGGCTTCCTCGGCGACGAGGAAGTCGAGCCCGGCGTCTGCCAGTCCCCGCGGGACAAGGGCGGCAAGAAGGTGATCAGCCGTGCCTAGGATCCCCCTCGGTGACTGGGTCAACAGCACCGTCGACTGGCTGCTCGACAACGTCTCCTGGCTCTTCACCTTCCTCAAGGGCATCTTCACCGGCGCCTACGACGGCATCAACGCCGTCCTCCAGGCCCCCGAACCGCTGCTGCTCGCCGGTATCTTCGCCGTGATCGCCTTCTGGCTGCGCGGTACCTTCGCCGGCATCCTCTCGTTCGCCGGATTCGCCTTCATCGACTCCCTCGAACTGTGGGGGAACGCGATGATCACCCTGGCGCTCCTGCTGGTCGCCACGATCATCGCCCTGGTCGTGGCGGTTCCGGTGGGCATCTGGGCGGCACGCTCGGACCGGGTGAGCGCGTTCGTGAGGCCGATCCTGGACTTCATGCAGACGCTGCCCGCGATGATCTACCTGATCCCCGCGATCCTGTTCTTCGGGACCGGTTCCGCCCCGGGCATCGTGGCCACGCTGATCTTCGCGCTCGCCCCCGGCGTCCGCATGACCGAGCTGGGCATCCGCCAGGTCGACAAGGAACTGGTCGAGGCCGCGGAGGCGTTCGGCACCACGCCCCGCAACACCCTGCTGCGCGTCCAGCTCCCGCTGGCGCTGCCGACGGTGATGGCGGGCGTCAACCAGGTCATCATGCTCGGCCTGTCCATGGCCGCGATCGCCGGCATGGTCGGTACCGGCGGCCTCGGCGGCGACGTCATGGAGTCCATCGGCCAGCTCAACGTCGGCCTCGGCGCCGAGGCCGGTCTCGCCATCGTGATCCTGGCGATCTACCTGGACCGCATGACCAGTGCGCTGGGCACCCACGTCTCCCCGCTGGGCCGCCGTGCCGCCGCCAAGGCACGCGCCGCCAAGGGCCTGAAGATCTGGTCCTACCGCCCCCAGCCGCAGGTCGCCGTGATCGGCATCGTGATCCTCGGCCTGGTGGCCGGTGGCATGGGCATGTTCGGCGGCAGCTCCGACGACGTCGACACCGCCGGCGGCGGCAAGAAGGTCGGCGACGGCAAGAAGGTCTCCATCGGCTACATCCCCTGGGACGAGGGCGTCGCCTCCACGTTCCTGTGGAAGGAGATCCTCGAACAGCGCGGCTTCGAGGTCGAGACCAAGCAGTTCGAGGCCGGCCCGCTCTACACCGCGCTCGCCCAGGGCAACATCGACTTCCAGACCGACTCGTGGCTGCCCACGACCCACGAGCAGTACTGGAAGAAGTACGGCAAGCAGCTCGAGGACCTCGGCTCCTGGTACGACGAGACCTCGCTGGAGCTGACCGTCCCGGCGTACATGAAGGACATCAACTCCCTCGAGGACCTCAAGGGCAAGGCCGGCCTCTTCGACGGGAAGATCACCGGCATCGAGTCCAGCGCCGGCGAGACGAACCTCCTCAAGACCAAGATCCTCAAGGAGTACGGTCTCGACAAGGAGTACAAGGTTGTCGACAGCTCCACGCCGGCGATGCTGGCCGAGCTGAAGCGGGCCTACAGCAAGAAGGAACCGATCGTCGTCCCGCTGTGGTCCCCGCACTGGGCGTACAACGACTACGACCTGAAGAAGCTGAAGGACCCCAAGGGCGCCTGGGGCAAGGGCGACGGCGTGCACACGCTGTCCCGCAAGGGCTTCTCGAACGACAACCCCGTCGTCACCAAGTGGCTCAAGGACTTCTCCATGACGGAGAAGCAGCTCACCAGCCTCGAGGCCGAGATCAACAAGGCCGGCAAGGGGCAGCAGCAGAAGGCCGTCCGTACCTGGCTCAAGGCCAACCCGGGCGTCGTCGACAAGCTCGCCCCGGTCGAGAACGCCACCGGCGGCACCCCCGCCGAGGCCAGGCGCACCCTCGACGTGGCCTGGTTCCCGTGGGAGGAGGACGTCGCCGTCACCTACCTGTGGAAGAACGTCCTCGAGCGCCGCGGCTACGAGATGAACCTGAAGCAGATGGACGTCGGCCCGGTCTACACCGGCCTTGCCTCCGGCGGCATCGACCTCAACTTCGACGCGTGGCTGCCCTACGCCCAGAGCAGCTACTGGAAGAAGCACAAGGACGACCTCGTCGACCTGGGCACCTGGTACGAACCGACCTCCCTGGAGATCGCCGTCCCCTCGTACGTGAAGGACGTCAAGTCCCTCGCCGACCTCAAGGGCAAGGGCGACCTCTTCGACGGGAAGATCATCGGCATCGAGCCCGGCACCGGTGAGATGCAGCTGCTGAAGAACGAGGTCGTGCCGGGCTACGGCCTGGAGGACGAGTACAGGGTCGTCGACGGCTCCACGCCCGCGATGCTGGCCGAGCTCAAGCGCGCCCTCGCCAAGAAGGAGCCGGTCGCGGTCACCCTGTGGTCGCCGCACTGGGCCTACAGCGACTACGAGCTGACCAAGCTGAAGGACCCGAAGAAGGCCTTCGGCGAGGGCAACACGATCCGCACCATCTCCAGCAAGAAGTTCCCGGAGCAGTACCCGCAGCTCACCGAGTGGATCAGGAACTTCCACATGAGCGAGGACGAACTGGGCAGCCTGGAGGCCGAGATCAAGGACCGCGGTCAGGGCCACGAGGAGCAAGCCGTCGCGGCCTGGCTCAAGGAGCACCCGGACATGGCAGGCCGGATGACCCCGCAGTAGCACGACACACGCGAGACCGGTGCGGCACCGCCGTACCGGCCACCCCGAGGGGTGGGTCCGCGGCGCCCCCTGACAGGGCGCCGCCGGGCCCACCCCTCGGGTCGTCCCCGTCCCGGGCACGGTAAGGATTCGGCCAACCACGGAGCGCCAACCCCGCGCCCGAGCATGGTCCCGCCGGGGCGGGAGCGGCCGACGGGAACACGGAGGGCCACCCAGGCCTTGAACCGGTAGGGCCTCCCGCACGGCGGACGGAGCGGCCCGCCGGTGGCGAGAACCGTGAGGTCGCGGCCACCGCGGCGTGACACCGATGTGACGGCCGCGTGAAACGGTTTGCCGAACATGCGTAGGGTGCAGAGAACTCATCAGGAGGACGGCGCCCAGAACAGGGCACGGCGACGGTACGACGACGGGTGAAGGAGGGAGCCGGAGCGATGGGCGACCACAAAGATCAGCACCTGCGGGTGGGCGCGGCCGTACGGCGGCGGCGCCGGGCCCTGGAACTCACCCTCGCCGTGGTGGCAGAGCGCAGCGGCCTGTCCGTGCCCTTCCTGAGCCAGATCGAGAACGACCGGGCGCGGCCCAGTCAGAGCTCCCTGGAGAAGGTGGCCGACGCCCTGCGCACCACCGCCGTGGAGCTGCTCGCCGCGGCCGACCCCGCCTGCAGCGTCGACGTGGTCCGCGCCGAGGAACCCGACCCCGAGCTGGCGCCCAGGGTGCGCTCCCTGGTGCGCGGACACCACCAGATGCACGCCTCCGAGTTCACCGGCGACCACGACGCGGGCCGGGAACTGCAGCACCGCAACGATCAGTTGATGTTCGTCGCCGAGGGCGCCGTGGAGATCGAGGCCGAGGGCCGCGCCTACCGGCTCGGGCGCGGCGACACGCTGTACCTCACCGGCGGGGTGCGGCACCGCTGGCGGGCCACGGTGCCCGACACCCGGCTGATCGTGGTCGCCGTCGCCGAGCACATCGAGGCGGTCCGGGAAGGGCCCCGCCGGTGAGGACGCGCGGGTGAGAGTGGTCTGCCTGGTTCCGTCCCTGACCGAGGCGGTGGCCCGCACCGTCCCCGGCGCCCTGGTCGGCGCGACCGACTGGTGCACCCGTCCGGCGGGCCTCGACGTCCTACGCGTCGGCGGCACCAAGAACCCGAAGACCGACCGGATCCTCTCCCTGGCCCCCGACCTGGTGATCGCCAACGAGGAGGAGAACCGCGCCCCCGACCTGGACGCCCTGCGTGCGGCGGGTGCCGAGGTGCTGGTGACCGAGGTGCGCACCGTGCCCCAGGCCCTCACCGAGCTGGACCGGGTGCTGACCGCCTGCGGATCGCCCGCCCGGCCCCGGTGGCTGGACGAGGCGGAGGAGGCCTGGGCCCACCCGCCCTCCCCGGCGCGGCGCACGACGGCCGTCGTGCCGGTCTGGCGCAGGCCCTGGATGGTGCTGGGCCGCGACACCTTCGCGGGGGACGTCCTGGCCCGCCTCGGCATCGACCACCTGTACGCCGGACACGCCGAGCGCTACCCGAAGGTCCCGGTGGACGAGCTGCGGGCGGCCCGTCCGGACGTCGTGGTCCTGCCGGACGAGCCGTACCGCTTCACCGCCGACGACGGCCCGGAGGCCTTCCCCGGCCTGCCCTGCGCCCTCGTCGACGGGCGTTACCTCACGTGGTACGGGCCGTCGCTGGCCGAGGCGCCCCGGGCGCTGGCCGCGGCCCTGCGAGCAGCGTGCCGCTGAGCAGGCCGCGCGCGGTGTGCACGGCGGCGACGGCCCAGGCGGCGACGAGGAGGGCGTAGAGGGCGACGGTGAGCCCGTCGTAGACCGCGAGCCCCGTGTGCCGGGCGAGCGCCTCGGAGCCGGTGACGCAGGTGCCCACCGGGAAGGTGAACGACCACCACGTCATCGAGAAGCCCATGCCCTCCCGGCGGGCCCGCACGACGTGTGCGACGGCGAAGGCCAGCCACATCAGCGCGAAGCCCGTCACGGGCACCCCGTACAGCACGGCGAGGACCGTGAAGCCGTCGGCGTACGGTTCCGGTACGACCCCCGGCGCCACGTCCGCGAACCTCCCCACGGCGGTCGTCGACTGTCCCAGCGGGCCCAGCACCAGGAACAGCGACGGGGTGAGCACGAGCGGCAGCGGACCTCCGGTGAGCAGCCGGCCGAAGATCACCGGGAGGGTCATCAGGGTCGCGAGCAGGCTCAGCCCGAACATCGCGACGCACGCGAGCAGCAGCGTCCTGCGGGGCTGCCCGGGCGGGAGGTGCGGCACCAGCAGCGGCCCGACGGCCGCGGACACCATCGGCGCGACCAGCGGCAGCAGCCACACCGGGCTGGCCTGCCCCGGCTCGATCCGGTGGCGCGCGGCCATCAGGTACGGGACGGCGACCGCCGCCGCGAGCCCGACGGCCGTACCGGCGGTGAAGAGCGCGGTGTCCAGGGCGACCGCGGCGGGGACGCCGATCCAGTCCCGTCCGAGGGACAGGGCGCCGCCGCCGACGGCCAGCAGGGCCATGGACAGGCAGCCGTAGAACGGGGCGGCGGCCGGGTCGAGCAGCTGGGCGCGGACCTGGTCGCGGTGGTGGAGCCAGTGCAGGGACCGGGCGGCCAGCAGGGCGGCCAGCAGGACGAGGGACAGGGCCCAGACCGCGACGCACACGGCGCGCGGCACGGGCGCGTGCCCGGGCAGCGCGGCTCCCGCGGTGCCGACGACGGCGGTGCCCATGACGCAGGCGTACCAGTTGGGCCCGAGATGACGGACGGCCGGGACGCGCCGGGCGAGTGGGGGGACGGCGGGGGAGCGGGGCCGGGCTGCGGTGACCATGACTCCACGGTTCCGGCGGCCGGGGCCCCTGACCAGGGACCACGTTCCTATGACGGCATAAGCTGGGGTTATGAGCGGCGGTACGGGCAGCGACGGCGGTACGGGCGGTGCGCAGGAAGGGCACCCGCGACGGGGGCGGCACCTGGCGGGCTCGCTGGCGCACCGGGTCCCCGACCTCGGGGCGATGGAGCTGTTGCTGGCGGTCGCGCGCCTGGGCAGCCTCGGCGGGGCCGCGCGCGAGCTGGGCATCACCCAGCCGGCCGCGAGCAGCCGCATCCGCTCGATGGAACGGCAGCTGGGCGTCGCCCTGGTGGACCGCTCACCGCGCGGCTCCCGGCTCACCGACGCGGGCGCGCTGGTCACGGACTGGGCGAGGCGGATCGTGGAGGCCGCCGAGGCCTTCGACGCGGGCGCGCAGGCCCTGCGGGACCGGCGGGACTCGCGACTGAGGGTGGCGGCGAGCATGACCATCGCCGAGTACCTGCTGCCGGGCTGGCTGGTCGCGCTGCGCGCCCAGTTGCCGGACACCGCGGTGTCGCTGCTCGCGGGCAACTCGGCGGCGGTCGCTGAGCGCCTGCTGGCCGACGACGCCGACCTCGGTTTCGTGGAGGGTCTGAGTGTGCCGGCCGGCCTCGACTCCGCGGTCATCGGCCACGACCGGCTCATCGTCGTGACCGCACCCGGTCATCCCTGGGCCCGCCGCAGGCGCCCCCTGGCGGCGGCGGAGCTGGCGGCGACCCCGCTGATCCTGCGGGAGAAGGGCTCGGGCACCCGGCAGGTCCTGGACGCGGCGCTGGGCGGTCTCGCCCGCCCCCTGATCGAACTGTCGTCGACCACGGCGGTGAAGGCGGCCGCGGTGGGCGGCGCCGGCCCCTCCGTCCTCAGCGAACTCGCCGTCGGCGAGGAGCTGACCACCCGGCGCCTGGTGCGCGTCCCCGTGGCGGACGTCGTCCTCGCCCGTCACCTGCGAGCGGTGTGGCCCACCGGTCACCGTCCCACGGGTCCGGCCCGTCGACTGCTGTCACTGACCCGGGGGTAGGTCCGCTCTCTCCGCGGGTCCGGTTCGGCCCGACCGCGCCGCGTCCACCAGCGCCCGCATCACCCGTACGTCCTCGCCCATCTCCGGATGCCACTGCACACCCAGGACCCAGCCGGTGCCCGACGGCAGTTCCAGGGCCTCCACCGTGCCATCGGCCGCGTGGGCCGACGCGACCAGGCCCGTGCCGAGCCGGTCCACCGCCTGGTGGTGGTACGTCGGCACGAACGTCCCCTGAGGCACCGCACCGGCGTACAGCGTCCCCGGCACCGGCTCGACCGGGTGGCCGCCGAACACACCCACCGCCTCGGCGTGCCCATCGATGTGCTGGACAAGGGTGCCGCCCAGGGCGACGTTGAGCAGCTGCATGCCCCGGCAGACGCCCAGCAGCGGGACGCGCGCGGCCAGGGCCGCCTCGATCAGCGCCAGCTCCCACGTGTCCCGGGCCCGGTGCGGAGGGCCGGTGCGCGGACCGGGCTCGGCGCCGTAGCGGACCGGCTCCACGTCCGGGCCGCCCGCGATCACCACCCCGTCGAGGCGGGCGACGGCCGCGGCGGCGTGCTCCGGCGCGTCCGGAGGGAGCATCACGGCCAGTCCGCCCGCCCGCTGCACCAGCCGCGGGTACCCGGCCGGCAACAGCGCCGCCTCCAGCTCCCACACGCCCCAGCGGGCCCCGGCCTCCAGATACGTACTGACACCGATCAGCGGCCTGTCCGCCATCCGTCCTCCCGGGAATGGATTGTTCCCATACCTTTGCCGCAAGGGCGCTGTCACGGTAGGACGCTCACGCGAGAAACCCCCGCAAGAGCGCCGCCGTCCCCGCGCAGTGCTCCCGCGTGATCTCCCGCGCCCCGTCGGCGTCCCCGTCCAGGACCGCGTCCACCAGCGCCGCGTGCTGACGCTGGGAGTGCTCCAGGTTGCGCACCAGCAGCGGGATGCAGTCCAGCAGGTCGTTGAGGGCGGCGCGGACCGCCGCGTACTGTGCCGCCAGGGCCGGTGAGCCGCACAGCTCCGCCAGGGTGAGGTGCAGCATCGTGTCCAGCCGCCGGTACTGCGTCAGCGGCGCGTCCCGCGTACCGGCCAGGGCCTCCCGCAGCCGCGCCGCCCGCGCGTCCGACAGCCCGTGTGCGGCGCACAGCCCGGCCGCGCCCACCTCCAGCACCTCCCGGAAGCGCAGTACGTCCTCGATGTCGACCCCCGCCACCCGGCGCCGCAGCTCGTCCTCGCCGACCGCGTCCGCGCGGGGCAGCACGAACGTTCCGCCGTACCGGCCGCGCCGCGCTTGGACCAGCCCCTGGTCCTGGAGCACCCGCAGCACCTCGCGCAGCATCACCCGGCTGATCCCCAGCCGCTCCGCCAGCTCCCGCTCGGCCGGCAGCCGCTCACCCCCCGCCACCAGGCCCAGCCTGACGACCTGGAGGATCTGCTCCAGCGCCTCCTCGAAGCCGTTGCCCGCCCGCACCGGACGCAGCACCGGCGCCAGCCGGTCCGCCACACTCCCGTCGGATTCCTCCCGCACGCGGCCGCGCCCCCTTCCCAACCAAAGGTTCCCGGCAATACCTTATGGCTCCCGGCCAGAAGGAGGCTCTCCCCGTGGCAGACCGCACACCCCCGCTCGGGGTCGAGGAACTGCACGCCCTCGTCGCCGCCGGTGACATCGACACCGTCGTCCTCGCCTTCCCCGACATGCAGGGCCGCCTGCAGGGCAAGCGGTTCGCCGCGCGCTTCTTCCTCGACGAGGTCCTGGAACACGGCACCGAGGGCTGCAACTACCTCCTCGCCGTCGACGCCGACATGAACACCGTCGACGGCTACGCGATGTCCTCCTGGGACCGCGGCTACGGCGACTTCGCCCTGCACACCGACCGTGCCACCCTGCGCCGGCTGCCCTGGAACGAGGGCACCGCGATGGTCGTCGCCGACCTCGCCTGGGAGGACGGCTCCCCGGTGCTCGCCGCGCCCCGCCAGATCCTGCGCCGCCAGCTGGAGCGGCTCGCCGGGCACGGGTACACCGCACGGGTCGGCACCGAGCTGGAGTTCATCGTCTTCCGGGACACCTACGAACACGCCTGGGACGCGGACTACCGCGGCCTGACCCCGGCCAACCAGTACAACATCGACTACTCGGTGCTCGGCACCGGCCGCGTCGAACCCCTGCTGCGCCGCATCCGCAACGAGATGGCCGGAGCCGGCCTCACCGTCGAGTCCGCCAAGGGCGAGTGCAATCCCGGCCAGCACGAGATCGTCTTCCGCTACGACGACGCCCTGGTCACCTGCGACCAGCACGCGGTCTACAAGACCGGCGCCAAGGAGATCGCCGCCCAGGAGGGCATGTCCCTCACCTTCATGGCCAAGTACAACGAGCAGGAGGGCAACTCCTGTCACATCCACCTCTCGCTCGCCGACGCCGACGGCAGCAGCGTCATGGCGGGCGACCGCGAGGGCGGCATGTCCGACGTCATGCGGCACTTCCTCGCCGGACAACTGGTGGCGCTGCGGGAGTTCTCCCTCCTCCACGCCCCCCACATCAACTCCTACAAACGGTTCCAGCCCGGCTCCTTCGCCCCGACCGCGGTCGCCTGGGGGCACGACAACCGCACCTGCGCCCTGCGCGTGGTCGGCCACGGCCGCTCCCTGCGCTTCGAGAACCGGCTCCCCGGCGGTGACGTCAATCCCTACCTCGCGGTGGCGGGCATGATCGCGGCCGGACTGCACGGCGTCGAACAGCGGCTGGAACTGCCCGAACCCTGCCGGGGCAACGCCTACACCGCCGACTTCGCACACGTCCCGACCACCCTTCGCGAGGCCGCCGAGCTGTGGGGGAACAGCGCCCTCGCCAAGGCCGCCTTCGGGGACGAGGTCGTCGCCCACTACCGGAACATGGCACGCGTCGAACTGGACGCCTTCGACGCCGCGGTCACGGACTGGGAGCTGCGCCGCTCCTTCGAACGGATGTGAGGCCCACTTGTCCGCCGAGTCCTCCCGCGAGCCGCACGAGCTGACCGTACTCAACCCCGCCACCGAAGAGATCGTCGCCACCGTCCCCGCCGCCTCCGCGGCCGACGTGGACGCCGCCGTCGCGCGGGCCGCACGGGCGCAGACCGCCTGGGCGGCCCGCGCCCCCGGCGACCGGGCCCGGCTGCTGCGCCGCTTCGCCGCCACCGTCGACGAGCACCTGGAGGAGCTGGCCCGACTGGAGGTCCGGGAGGCCGGGCACACCCTCGGCAACGCCCGCTGGGAGGCCGGCAACGTCCGCGATGTGCTCGACTACGCCGCCGGGGGAGTGGAGCGGCTCACCGGACGCCAGATCCCGGTCGCCGGCGGCCTGGACGTCACACTCCTCGAACCACTGGGCGTGGTCGGGGTCGTCGCCCCCTGGAACTTCCCGATGCCCGTCGCGGCCTGGGGCACCGCACCGGCCCTCGCGGCGGGCAACGCGGTCCTCCTCAAGCCCGCCGAGACCACCCCGCTCACCGCCCTGCGCCTGGCCGGACTCGCCCTGGCGGCGGGCCTGCCCGAGGGACTGTTCCAGGTGCTGCCCGGGCGCGGGCCCGTCGCGGGCGACGCGCTCGTCGCGCACCCGGGCGTCGCCAAGATCGTCTTCACCGGGTCGACGGCGGTGGGACGCCAGGTGGCCGCCAAGGGCGCTGCCCTCCTCAAGCCCGTCACCCTCGAACTCGGCGGCAAGAGCCCCAACATCGTCTTCGCCGATGCCGACCTCGATGCCGCCGCGGCCGCCACCCCCATGTCCTTCCTCGACAACTCCGGCCAGGACTGCTGCGCCCGCAGCCGCATCCTCGTCCAGCGGTCCGTGTACGACCGCTTCCTCGCCCTCCTCACCCCGGCGATCGAAGCCGTCCGCGTCGGCGACCCGGCCGACGAGGCCACCGAGATGGGCCCGCTGATCTCCCGCGCCCAACTGGACCGGGTCCGCTCCTACGTCCCCGACGCCGCCGCCGGCATCCGCGGCAAGGCGCCCGAGGGCCCCGGCTTCTGGTTCGCGCCCACCGTCCTCACCGGCGTCGAGCCGCACGCGCGCGTGGCCGTCGAGGAGGTCTTCGGGCCCGTCGCCGTCGTCCTGCCCTTCGAGGACGAAGCCGACGCGATCCGCCTGGCCAACGCCACCGACTACGGCCTGTCCGGCTCACTGTGGACCCGGGACGTCGGCCGCGCCCTGCGCGTGTCCGGTGCGGTGCGCGCCGGGAACCTGTCCGTCAACTCCCACGCCGCCGTCCGCTACTGGACGCCGTTCGGCGGGCTCAAGCAGTCCGGCCTCGGCCGCGAACTCGGCCCGGACGCGCTGACCGCCTTCACCGAGACCAAGAACGTCTTCATCAGCACGGAGGCATAGCCACCCATGACCGAGGACATCATCTGCCGCCGCCTGGTGGACCGCACGGCCGTCGTCACCGGAGCGGGCAGCGGCATCGGCCTCGCCACCGTCCGCAGGCTGGCCTCCGAGGGCGCCCACGTCGTCTGCGGCGACATCGACGAGACCCGGGGCAGGGCGGCGGCCGAGGAGACCGGCGGGACCTTCGCCAAGGTCGACGTCACCGACGCCGAGCAGGTCGAGGCGCTGTTCAAGACGGCGTACGACACCTACGGCAGCGTCGACGTCGCGTTCAACAACGCCGGTATCTCGCCGCCCGACGACGACTCCATCCTGGAGACCGGCCTGGAGGCGTGGAAGCGTGTCCAGGAGGTCAACCTCACGTCCGTCTACCTGTGCTGCAAGGCCGCCATCCCCTACATGCGGCGCCAGGGCAGGGGGTCCGTCATCAACACCGCGTCCTTCGTGGCCCGGATGGGCGCGGCCACCTCGCAGATCTCGTACACCGCGTCCAAGGGCGGCGTCCTCGCCATGTCCCGAGAACTGGGCGTGCAGTTCGCGCGCGAGGGCATCCGCGTCAACGCCCTCTGTCCCGGCCCGGTCAACACCCCGCTGCTGCGGGAGCTGTTCGCCAAGGACCCGGAGCGGGCCGCGCGCCGCCTCGTGCACATCCCCCTCGGACGGTTCGCCGAGGCCGCGGAGATCGCCGCCGCAGTCGCCTTCCTGGCCAGCGACGACTCCTCCTTCGTCAACGCCACCGACTTCCTGGTGGACGGCGGGATCTCCGGGGCGTACGTCACACCGCTGTAGCACGCCGGGTACGGCGTCCTAAAGTGCCGGGATGAGCATGACGCCGCCGCCCGGCTGGTACCGCGACCCGAAGGCCCCGCACCAGGAGCGGTGGTGGGACGGCACCGCCTGGACGGAGCACCGGCGCGTGCCCGGACCCCCCGGCTCCGGTCCGGCCGTGGACCGGGGCCCGCGGGCGGAGCGATGGGCGGTGCACTACCAGGCACAGCCCGGCCGTGCGGCGACCGTGCCGCTGTCCACCGGCGGACCGGGACAGTCGGGCGAACCGGGACAGTCGGGTGGGCCGGGACGGTTGGGCGGGCCGAGGCAGTCAGGTGGGCCGGGACAGTCCGGGGGCGGACGCGGGAGGGCAGTCGCCTTCACCGCAGCCGCGGCCGTGCTGGCCGCGGCCGTCGTCACCGGCGCGTCCGTCCTGGGCGAGGACGACGGCGGCAGCCCCGGGACGCAGGCCCCACCGGTCACGTCGACCGCCACCGGCCCCGCACCGGTGAGCGATTCGCCGTCCCCCTCACCCACTCCCCCCGAACCCGCGGCCGACGACCCGGCCGTGGTCGAGGACCAGCTCAACGGCGTCACCTTCCCGCTGCCGGACGGCTGGGTCCTGCCGAGGTACGTCGCCGAGGACGACGTCATGATGACCACGGACGGCACCTACGACTGCCCCGCCGACGGCAGCGTGTGCCGGCACGGCCTCGTCATCTCCCGCACCGTCACGGCGAACGCGGAGTCCTCCCCGAAGGTCCTCGCCCGGCAGGACATCGCGGACGCGGCCGACGACGCCTACGACCGCGACCTGATCGGCAGCAGGCCCTTCGGCGGCATCGAGTCCCACGAGGAAGTGGCGTCCGGTCCCGTCGCGGTCGCCGGGCGCGCCGGGTACTACGTCCGCTGGCGGGTGAGGACCGCCGAGGGACCCGGCGGCTACGTGCAGTCGCTGGTGTTCCCCTCCACCGTCGGCACCGAGTCCCCGATCCTCGTCCGCTATGTCTTCGACGCGGGCGAGGACGGGCCGCCGCTCGCAGACATGGACCGGATCACCAAGGGCGTCCGGCCCGTCGGCGACGCGGACACCGGCGGCGGAGTGGGCAGCGGCATCGGCCCGGCGGACTGACCCGCCCCGGGCCGGAAGGGCGGCCCGGGCTACAGGAAGGTGTGTCCCTCACCCCGGTACGTCGGAACCGTCGCCGTCACCGCGTCCCCCTCCACCAGGTGCAGCGCGTCGAACCGCTCGCACAGCTCACCGGCCTTGGCGTGCCGGAACCACACCTTGTCGCCGATGAGCAGATCGTCGGCGGGCGAGCCCAGCAGCGGCGTCTGCACCTCGCCGGCGCCTTCCTGGGGGTCGTAGCGCAGCCCCTCGGGGAGGTACGGCACCGGCAGCCGGTCGGCGCCGGCCGCGCCGGAGGCCGGATACCCGCCACCGAGCACGGTCACGGCCCCGACCCCCGGCCGCCGTACGACGGGCTGCGCGAACAGCGCCGCCGGACGGCCGCGGAACGACGTGTAGTTGTCGAACAGCCGCGGCACGTACAGTCCGGACCCGGCCGCGATCTCGGTCACCGCGTCCTCGGCGGCGGTGTACTGCACGCTGCCCGTGCCACCGCCGTTGACGAACTCCAGGCCGGGCGCGACGGCCCGGACGGCCCGCACCACGGCGGCCCGCCGCTCGGCCAGTTCCCTGCGGGCGGCGGCCTGCATCAGCCGCACCGCCCGAGACCGCAGCGGCCGCCCGGCCACCGCGTCCCCGACGCCTGCGACGTGCCCCTCGTACGCCATGATGCCGACGACCTCGAAGCCCGGCCGGCGGGCCACCGCGCGAGCCAGGTCGGCGACCTCGGCGGGGGAGTGCAGTGGGGAGCGCCGGGCCCCGACCCGCACGCGCCCGCCGAACAGCCTGAGCGAGGTGTCCAACTCCAGGCAGACCCGCACGACTTCGCGGCCGCCGTCGCGCGCCGCGTCGATGAGGTCCAGCTGTGCCGGATCGTCGGTCATCACGGTGACGGCGGAGGCGAGCTTCGGATCGGCGCTCAGTTCGGCGTAACCGGCGCGGTCCGCGGACGGATAGGCGAGCAGCACGTCCTGGAAACCGGAGCGCGCCAGCCACAGTGACTCGGCCAGCGTGAACGACATGACGCCTGCGAAGCCCTCCCTGGCCAGGACCCGTTCCAGCAGAGCACGACAGCGTACGGACTTGCTGGCGACCCGGATCGGTTTGCCGGCGGCCCGGCGGACCAGGTCGTCCGCGTTGGCGTCGAAGGCCTCCAGGTCCACGATCGCCACGGGGGCGTCCAGATGGGCGGTGGCCCGGTCGTAACGGGCCCGGTCGGCGGCGCGCGCAGTCATGCACGCAGCCTGCCAGACGTGTTTACCCCAGGGTAGGGGGACGATCCGGGCCAATGCCACGGGCGTGCGGACTGGTTCCCCCTCGAGCGGGGTCACGCCGTAGAGTGACGCGCACGCACGGCGGACCCGACCCCGGCGGCAGGGCCCCGGAGCCCGCGCCGGGATGGCGGCCCTCCCGTGCGGGTATGCGTGCCCGGGACGGACCGTTCCGCGCCGGGCCGGGGCAGGAGACCACATCACCGGCCCGCGTCGGAGAAACGGGCCGGGCCCGAGGAAACGGGGGGTGCATGAGCACGGAAGCGCGCCGCACCTCCCTCCCCCCGCACCCCGAGACGCCGCCCTGCCCGGGGGTGCCGCCCCGCTCCGAGGGGCAACCCCGCCCAGAGGCGCCACGCCGCCCGGATGCCGCGCCCCGCCCAGAGGTGCCGCCCCGCCAGGAGTCCGCGCCGTGGCCGGAGTCCGCGCCGGGTTCCGGTACGGCTCCCGGTCCGGTGATCCCGTCCCGCCCGGAGTCCATGCCCCGCTCCGAGGTGCGGCCGTGGCCGGAGTCCGCGCCGGGTCTTGGCGCGGCCCCCCGGTCGGCGACCCCGTCCCGCCCGGATGCCGCGCCCCGCTCGGAGGTGCCGCCCCGCCCGGAGACTGCGCCGCGCTCGGGGTACGTGCCGCGTTTTGCCACGGCTCCCGGCCCGGAGTGTGAGCCTGGCCCCGGGCCCGCGCCGGGTTCGGGGAAGGCTCCCGGCTCGGCGACCCCGCCCCGATCGGATGCCGCGCCCCGCTCCGAGGTGCCGCCCCGCCAGGAGTCCGCGCCGTGGCCGGAGTCCGCGCCGGGTTTCGGCACGGCTCCCGGTCCGGTGATCCCGTCCCGCCCGCAGACACCGTCGCGTCCGGGCACTCCGCCCCGCCCAGGTGTCCCGCCCCGCCCGGCGCGGGCGCCGGTGGAGCGCGGGGGCGGCCCGGAAGGCGCGCATTCCGGTTCCCGACGGCACACCGACGCGGCCGCCACCCCGGAGCGCCGCGACGCGCCGGGGCCCGGTACGGCAGCGGGGGACGGCCGCGCGGGCGCGACCGCCGCCTCCTCGGACGACGGCCCGGACGACGGCCGCGAAAACTCCGGGGCCCGGACCCGCTACCCGCGCTTCCGGCTCCGCGAGCCCCGGTTCACGGACCCCGCGCACCCACCGCCCCCCGCATCCGCCCGTTTCCCCGACACCGCGCCGGGTGTCGGCCGCGAGGTCCCGGGCCGGAGCGGGGTACCGCAGGCGCCGCCCCACCGCACCGGCGTCCCCGCGCAGACCCCGACGGAGACGACCGCGCGCCTTCGCCCGATACCGGCGGAGCCGGAACCGGAAAGGGAACCCCCCGCACCCGCCGTGGAGCCGGGACCGCGGACGGACGTACGCACGCCGCGACCGGGAACCGGCCCGGCGAACCGGTGTCCGGCCCCCGCCGCCCCCGACCCCGCGTTCTCCTGGAGCACGCCGAGCACGCCGAGCACGCCCGGCACCCCCACTCCCGCGGGCGACGGGCGGCCCCGGATCACGTTCGGAGCACCCGAGGGATACGACGGGCCGGCCCGGCCGCGTCCACTCGGCGGGCGTCCGCGGCCCCAGGTCGTCGCCGCGGCCGTCTGCCTCGTGCTCGGGGTGGGCCTGCTCACCGGAGCCGTCACCGGCAGCTGGCTCGCCGGGGACTCCGGGGACGAGGGCGCGCGCAGTGCGTACACCGAGGCCGGGGAGATGTGGCACAGCGTGCCCGTCGACCAGTTGTTCCCGCGCACCGTCCAGGGACAGGGCGCGGGACCGGGCGGAGCCGACCGCGCCTGGACGCGGGTCGCCGTCGCCCCGGACAGCGACTGCGCCGGCGCCTTCGACCGGCTGCTGGCCAAGGTGCTCGAACCGGTCGGCTGCTCGCGCCTGCTGCGCGCCACCTACACCGACGCCACCCAGAGCTACGTCACCACCGTCGGCCTGCTCTTCACCAAGGCCGACGCCGCCGCCATGACCTCGCTGGCGGGCCGGTTCGAGAAGGAGGGCCTGGGCCGCCGCGACGACCTCATGCCGTTGCCGTACGCGGCGAAGGACACCGTCGCCGAGGGCTTCGGCGCAGGACAGCGGGGCTCCTGGACCGTCTCCGTGCTCACCGACGCCCCCGTCGTCGTCTACGCGGTCTCCGGCTGGGCCGACGGCCGTACCGTCGACGAACCCGAGCCCGCCGCGGAGGCCACCGAGTCCGGCGCCACCTCGGCCCCCGCCCAGGCCGGCCTCGGCCACGAGGCGCAGGGCCTGGCCGACCGCGTCGAACGCGCCCTGCGCAAGAACGTCGGCCCCGCCACGGAGCACCCCTCGTGAACGCCCACCGCACCCGCCGGGCAGGCGGCGGCCTGAGCCTGCTCCTGGCCGCCGCCCTCGTCCTCTTCCCGGCGCCCGCCGCCCACGCCGACGGCATACGCGCCCAGCAGTGGGCCCTGGACGCCATGCACACCCAGGACGCCTGGCGCACCACCAAGGGCGCCGGCGTCACCGTCGCGGTCCTGGACACCGGCGTCGAGGCCGACCACCCCGACCTGGCCGGCAACGTCCTCACCGGCAAAGACCTGGTCGGCTTCGGCGCGAGCGAGGGTGACCGCTCCTGGGCCCGGCACGGCACCGCCATGGCCGGAATCATCGCCGGTCACGGGCATGGCGCCGGCAACGCCGAGGGCGTCATGGGCATTGCCCCGGAGGCGAAGATCCTGCCCCTGCGGGTCATCCTGGAGGACGGCGACCCCTCCCGCGCCAAGGCCCGCAAGACCCGCGGCAACGCCCTGGCCGAGGGCGTCCGCTGGGCCGCCGACCACGGCGCCGACATCATCAACCTCTCCCTCGGCGACGACTCCGCCTCCGCCCACCCCGAGCCCGCCGAGGACGAGGCCATCCTGTACGCCCTGAAGAAGGGCGTGGTCGTCGTCGCGTCGGCCGGAAACGGGGGCGAGAAGGGCGACCACATCTCCTACCCGGCCGCCTACCCGGGCGTGATCGCCGCGACGGCCGTCGACCGCTACGGCACCCGCGCCGCCTTCTCCACCCGACGCTGGTACGCCACCGTCAGCGCGCCCGGCGTCGACGTGATCATCGCCGATCCCGACCACCGCTACTACGAGGGCTGGGGCACCAGCGCCGCCTCCGCCTTCGTGTCCGGCGCCGCCGCCCTCGTGAAGGCGGCCCACCCGGACCTCACCCCGGCCCAGGTCAAGGCTCTCCTGGAGGACTCCGCCCGCAACGCCCCCGCCGAGGGCCGCGACGACTCCCGCGGCTTCGGCTTCGTCGACCCGGCCGCCGCCATCGAGGCGGCCGGACGCCTGAGGCCCGAGGGCCTGAAGGCGGCGGCCTACGGGGACAAGTACTTCGGCCCGGGACCGGACGCCCCCGCCTCCGACGACGACATCTCGGCCTGGGCGGCCCCACTGGCGGGCGGCGCGGGCGGCGTCCTGGTGGTCGCGGCCGTGGTCCTGTGGCGGGGCCGCCGCGAACGCTACGACGGCTTCTGACCACCGGCGCGGTCCTCGTCGGCGAACACCGACACCGCGGCCCGCGCCGCCGCCTCGGTCAGCGAGATCCCCTCCGCCCGCGTGGCGCTGCCCCGCGACACCACCGCCACCAGGTAGCCGTGGCCGCCGGCCTCGACCCGCCCGATGCTGTTGACGACCCACAGCCCGGTGGTGCTACGCCGCAGCCAGCCGTTCTTCAACGCCCATGCCGAACCCCCGGCACCGTCGGCCGCCGCCGACACGCCCCACCGCTGACCGTCGGCGATCCGCCCCATCAGATCCCGCACATACGCCCGTGAGGCCTCGCTCAGCGCCGAGCCGTCCGCCACGAACACCTGCCTC
Source organism: Streptomyces sp. NPDC048392 (assembly GCF_043200575.1). Lineage (NCBI taxonomy): Bacteria > Bacillati > Actinomycetota > Actinomycetes > Kitasatosporales > Streptomycetaceae > Streptomyces > Streptomyces sp. NPDC048392. The sequence goes on along the minus strand of NZ_JBICYB010000003.1, from coordinate 227,695 downwards.
AGCAACGCGACCTGGTCGGCGGCCGTGGTCCGCGTCAGCCCCCACAGCGGACCGGTGCCGCCCGCGGTCCCCGTCAGCCCGAAGCGCTCGTTCGCGGCGTCGAGTCCCGCCGCCGTCCCGATCGCCCGCCAGAGCGCCGACGCCGAGTCGTTGTCGCTGTTCTCGATCATCGCGACGGCGTACGTCTTCTCCGCGGCGCTCAGCGAACGTGCCGCGTCCTGTGCCTGGAGCAGCAGGGCCGCCAGGATGTCGACCTTGACGATGCTCGCCGTGTCGAAGGCGCCCGTACCGTACGCGGCGTTCTCGCCGGAGTCCGGATCGAGCACCGCCACCGACACCTCGGCGCCGTCCGCCACGGTCACCGACGCCATGGCCGCGGCCAGCCGCGCGTCACCGTCCACCACCGGCCCGACCGTCTCCACCGACGCCTCCCCGCCCGAGGGTGCCGAGACCGACGACGATACGGTGCCGCCCGCATCCGGGCGGGCGTGGCCCTGCCAGTACACCGCGCCGGTGGCCGTGGCGCCGACGACGGCGAACGCGAACAGGGTGGGCCACACCGGGGCACGCCGCCGAGGGGACCGCCGGGACCGCCGGTCTGTGGAGTTCTCCATGGCGGCGACGCTTCAGGCGGTTGCTGTGCGCTTCGTCGGCGGGACGTCTAATCCGGCTCAGAATTCCCTGAGAGGCCGGTGAGGAGCGCCGTACGCACCCCGATAGGGTCGGGGACCGTGGCGAACAAGAAGATCCCCGACTCCGCCTTCTCCGACGACGACGGCTCCGCCGATCCCCTGCTGGGCGCGGCGCTCGCCGCCTGGGCCGAGGACCGCACCGCGGTGGCCCCGGTGCTGGAGGCGCTCAGGGGCGCCCGGCTGCTGGTGCCCGTCGTGGCCGTCCTCGGTGAGGTGGAGGAGGAGGAGGGGGACGGGCTGCGCCGCGAGAAGACCAGTGACATGGCCGTACCGACCCTGAAGGCCGGCGACCGCACCGCGCTGCCCGCCTTCACGTCCACGGAGTCGCTGGCCCGCTGGGACCCCGCGGCCCGCCCCGTCGCCGTACCCGTGCACCAGGCGCTGCAGGCCGCCGCGCACGAGAAGGCGGACACCGTCGTACTGGACCTGGCCGGACCGGTGCCGTTCGAGCTGACCGGAGCCGTGCTGCTGGCGCTGGCCGAGGGGCGTACGACGACCGACCCACTCGCGGACCCGGCCGTGGCCGAGGCCGTCCGCGCCGTCCTGGCCGCCGAGCCCGCCGTGCTCCGGGCGCACCTCGGGCCGGGACGGGCCGACGGCACCCTGGCGCTGGTGCTCGACGCGGAGGCCGACGCGGCGACGGCCGCCCGCGCCGTCGCGGGGAGGCTCGCCGCCGACGAGACACTGAGGGCCCGCCTGGTGCGCGGCCTCGACCTGGCACTGCTGCCGGCCGGTGCGACGCCGCCGGGCGAGCCCCTGTACGTGCGCGGATAGCTCTTGTCCCGCCCGGGGGCAGCCCTGGTACGGGCGGGGGCGGCCCTGTACGGGCGGGGGCGGCCCTGTACGGGCGGGGACGGGGGCGGCCGGGACTCAGCCGTAGACCGCGCCCGTGTACTTCTCGCCCGGGCCCTGGCCCGGCTCGTCCGGGACGAGCGAGGCTTCGCGGAAGGCCAGCTGGAGCGACTTCAGGCCGTCGCGCAGCGGCGCCGCGTGGAACGAGCTGATCTCGGTCGCGGTCGCGTCCAGCAGACCGGCCAGCGCGTGCACCAGCTTGCGTGCCTCGTCCAGGTCCTTGTGCTCGTCGCCCTCATCCGTCAGGCCCAGCTTCACGGCGGCGGCGCTCATCAGGTTGACGGCGACCGTCACGATCACCTCGACCGCGGGGACCTCGGCGATGTCGCGGGTCATGGCGTCGAAGTCGGGCGTCTCAGGAGGGGTCTCACTCATGCCGCACACGATAGGCGCAGCGGGAGGACGGGCCCCACTCGGCGTCGGTTCGCCCTTCCCTCGCCGAGCTGCTAACCTTGTGTAACGACCGGTCGGACACGTACGCCCACGGCGGCGGTTCCGGCCCACAAGTGGAGGCTCCGAACTCCCACCTGGCCGTCCTCTGGACGGCGGGTCACCGGTCAGGCGGTTCCGTCCCAGCGGCGGCGACCAGCCCGAAAGCGCGCCCCGCGGCCATCGCGGCGGTTGCTCCGGTAGCAGTTCCCAGGAGCCCCGCCTGTGATCGTCCGGGGCATTTTTTGTGCGCCGGTCCGGTTAGGTCTATTCGAACAGAGACGTTACGCGGCTGTCCGCCAGACCGTCGCGTGGTGCTACCGAGGAGGATCCATCAGCGCCGAGCCCCGCATCAACGACCGGATTCGCGTTCCCGAGGTGCGACTTGTCGGTCCCAGCGGCGAGCAGGTCGGGATTGTCCCGCTTGCCAAGGCCCTGGAGCTTGCGCAGGAGTACGACCTCGATCTCGTCGAGGTCGCGGCGAACGCCCGTCCGCCCGTGTGCAAGCTCATGGACTACGGGAAGTTCAAGTACGAGTCGGCCATGAAGGCCCGTGAGGCGCGCAAGAACCAGGCGCACACGGTCATCAAGGAGATGAAGCTCCGGCCGAAGATCGACCCGCACGACTATGACACCAAGAAGGGTCACGTCGTCCGGTTCCTCAAGCAGGGCGACAAGGTCAAGATCACGATCATGTTCCGTGGTCGCGAGCAGTCCCGGCCGGAGCTCGGCTACCGGCTGCTGCAGCGTCTCGCGGAGGACGTGGCCGACCTCGGGTTCGTGGAGTCGAACCCGAAGCAGGACGGCCGGAACATGATCATGGTCCTCGGTCCGCACAAGAAGAAGACCGAGGCGATGGCCGAGGCCCGCCAGGCGCAGGAAGCGCGCAAGGCGGACGCGAAGGCCAACCCCGGCAAGTCGCAGAACGCCGCGGAGGCCGACGAGGACGCCGACATCGAGGCCGACGTCGACGTCGACGTCGAGGCACCCGCCGAGGCCACTGCCGAGGCGTGACCCCGGGGGACCCCGTCCCCAGGACACAACCGATACCAGCGACATTCCGCCGTGCCCGGTTTCACGACCGGGCACCGGAGTGTCATCGACGAGGAGAGACGGCACCATGCCGAAGAACAAGACGCACAGTGGCGCCAAGAAGCGGTTTCGGGTGACCGGTTCGGGCAAGATTCTGCGCCAGCGTGCCAACCGCCGCCACTACCTCGAGCACAAGTCCTCGACGCTGACCCGCCGCCTGGCCGGCACCGTCGAGCTGGCGCCGGGCGATGCCGCCAAGGCCAAGAAGCTCCTCGGAAAGTAGCGCGCCACCCTGCTGGGCAGGGCGCAGCTGATAACCGGGACCAAGCCGTTCTCGGGTCACTGAGTGACCCAGCTACAAGGAGTTAACAAGTGGCACGCGTCAAGCGGGCAGTCAACGCCCACAAGAAGCGCCGGGCGATCCTCGAGCAGGCCTCCGGCTACCGCGGTCAGCGCTCGCGCCTGTACCGCAAGGCCAAGGAACAGGTCACCCACTCGCTGGTCTACAACTACAACGACCGCAAGAAGCGCAAGGGTGACTTCCGCCAGCTGTGGATCCAGCGCATCAACGCCGCTGCCCGGGCCAACGGCATCACGTACAACCGCTTCATCCAGGGCCTGAAGGCCGCCAACGTCGAGGTCGACCGCAAGATCCTCGCCGAGCTGGCCGTCAACGACCCGAACGCGTTCGCCGCGCTCGTCGAGGTCGCGCAGAAGGCGCTGCCCAGCGACGTCAACGCGCCGAAGGCCGCGTGACGCTGCGCCGGCTCGGGCCGACGTGACCGGACCCGCAGGTTGTGAGCCTGCGGGTCCTGGTGTTGCCGCCGGGGCCGTGGTTCTCCGGCCGCGGATGCGGTGTGGCTCGTCGCGCAGTACCCCGCGCCCTTTCGGGGGCGCGTCGCCGTCCGCGTCGTTCCCCATGTGAAGGTGAGCCAAGAGTGCGTCCCGCCGGCCCCGAGCTGATCTCTCCCCGTTCTCCCCGTGTCGCTGCCGCCCGGCGGCTGGGGAAGCGGAACTTCCGGGGAAAGGAGCGGCTGTTCCTGGCCGAGGGACCGCAGGCCGTGCGGGAGGCCGCCGGGCACGGGGACACGCTGGTCGAGCTGTTCGCCACCGCCGAGGCCGCCGAGCGGTACGCCGACATCGTCGGTGCCGCCCGTGACGCCGGGGCCCGGGTCCACCTCGCCGCCGAGCAGGTGATCGAGGACATCTCCACCACCGTCACCCCGCAGGGCCTGGTCGGGACCTGCCGGTTCCTGGACACGCCGTTCGAGGAGATCCTCGCCGCCCGCCCCAGGCTCGTCGCCGTCCTCGCGCACGTCCGAGACCCCGGCAACGCCGGCACCGTGCTGCGCTGCGCCGACGCCGCCGGCGCCGAGGCCGTCGTGCTCACCGACGCCTCCGTCGACCTGTACAACCCCAAGGCCGTACGCGCCTCCGTCGGCTCTCTGTTCCACCTGCCGGTCGCCGTCGGCGTGCCCGTCGAGCGGGCCGCCGCCGGGCTGCGGGACGCCGGTGTCCGCGTCCTCGCCGCCGACGGCGCGGGCGAGCACGACCTCGACGCCGAGCTGGACGCCGGCACCATGGGCGGCCCCACCGCCTGGGTCTTCGGCAACGAGGCCTGGGGGCTCCCGGAGGAGACCCGCGCCCTCGCCGACGCCGTCCTGCGCGTCCCGATCCACGGGAAGGCCGAGAGCCTGAACCTGGCGACCGCCGCCGCCGTATGTCTCTACGCGTCGGCGCGTGCACAGCGCGCCGCCGGAGGGTGCCGCTCCGTCACCGAGAGCTAGTAGGGTGACCAGCTCAGGGCCCCCGCGCGGCTGAGAGGTGGGGTACGGGGATGAGCGTCGGCACGAGCAGCGCACCGGGTGCACGGGGGGCGCCGCGGCCGCCCGCGCCCCGCCCGCCCGGCGATCTCGCCGGCCTCGGCATCGACCCGGACCAGTTGCCCGACGGCCTGGTCGTCGCGGACGAGCACGGCCGCGTGATCTGCTTCAACGCGGCCGCCGCCCGCATCAGTTCCACCCCCGCCACCCAGGCCCTCGGACAGCACTTGGACACGGCTCTGCCCCTGGAGGACCTGGAGGGCCGGCGCTGGTGGCAGCTCACCGACCCCTACGGCGGCCTCGCCATCCGCGTCCGCCAGCCCGAGCGCAACCTCCTGCTCCCCGGCGGCCGGGAGGTCCTCGCCGCCGCCCGATACGTCCGCACCGAACGCCTCGGCCCCGTCCACCGCGTCGTCGTCACCCTGCGCGACACCGAGGCCCGCCGCCGCACCGAGCGCAGCCACGCCGAGCTGATCGCCACCGTCGCCCACGAACTGCGCTCCCCGCTGACCTCCGTCAAGGGCTTCACGGCCACGCTGCTGGCCAAGTGGGAGAGGTTCACCGACGACCAGAAGCGGCTGATGCTGGAGACCGTCGACGCCGACGCCGACCGGGTCACCCGCCTCATCGCCGAGCTGCTGGACATCTCACGGATCGACTCAGGGCGGCTGGAGGTGCGCCGCCAGCCCGTCGACATCGGAGCCGCCGTCGGCCGCCACATCCAGGCGTACGTCGCCGCCGGGCAGGAGGCCGACCGCTTCCTGCTCCGCCTCGCCCAGCCGCTGCCCGACCTGTGGGCCGACCCCGACAAGATCGACCAGGTGCTCAGCAACCTGCTGGAAAACGCCGTGCGGCACGGCGAGGGAACCGTCACCATTGACGTCACGCCCGCGGCGTCCCCCCGCGAAGGGGAGGACACCGGCACGTCGGTCACGGTGAGCGACGAGGGGGCGGGCATCCCGGAGGAGTCCATGAACCGCGTCTTCACCCGCTTCTGGCGGGGCAGCAAGCGCGGTGGCACCGGCCTGGGGCTGTACATCGTCAAGGGCATCGTGGAGGCCCACGGCGGCACCATCACGGTCGGCCGCGCCCCCGGCGGCGGCGCCGAGTTCCGATTCACGCTGCCCGTGGCGGCACCGGCGTACCTCACCTGAGGCGGCCGACGACCCCGCGGGCGTGATCCGCGTTCCACAGCCCCGTTAGACTCGGTCTTTGGCACCTTTGCGTCCAAGATCCCAGGACGAGACGTCCTGGGACCGTAGACGGGGCGTTCCAGCCAGCCAATCGGAAGCACGGGAAGAGATGTCGGCACCGAATAAGTCGTACGACCCGGTCGAGGTCGAGGCGTTGAAACCGGAAGAGATCGAGCGCATGCGGGACGAGGCGCTCGCCGCCTTCGCCGCCGCGGACTCCCTCGACGCGCTCCAGGAGGCCAAGGTCGCCCACACCGGCGGCGCCTCTCCGCTGGCGCTCGCCAACCGCGAGATCGGCGCCCTGCCTCCGCAGGCAAAGGCCGAGGCCGGCAAGCGCGTCGGCATGGCCCGCGGCGCCGTGAACAAGGCGCTGGCCGCCCGCCAGGAGGAGCTGGAGGCCGAGCGCGACGCGCGGGTCCTGGTCGAGGAGGCCGTGGACGTCACGCTGCCCTACGACCGGGTGCCGGCCGGCGCGCGCCACCCGCTCACCACGCTCTCCGAGCGCATCGAGGACGTCTTCGTGGCCATGGGCTACGAGGTCGCCGAGGGCCCCGAGGCCGAAGCGGAGTGGTTCAACTTCGACGCCCTCAACATCGGCCCGGACCACCCGGCCCGCGGGGAGGCCGACACGTTCTTCGTGGAGGGCCCCGGCGGCGGCACCGAGTCCGGCGTCGTGCTGCGCACCCACACCTCGCCCGTGCAGATCCGCTCCGCGCTCGACCGCGAGGTGCCGGTCTACGTGATCTGCCCCGGCCGCGTGTACCGCACCGACGAGCTGGACGCCACGCACACCCCCGTCTTCCACCAGGTCGAGCTGCTCGCCGTCGACGAGGGCCTGACCATGGCGGACCTCAAGGGCACCCTGGACCACATGGTCCAGTCGCTGTTCGGCGCGGAGATGAAGACCCGGCTGCGGCCGAACTTCTTCCCCTTCACCGAGCCGTCCGCCGAGATGGACATGCTCTGCTACGTCTGCAGGGGCGCGTCCGTCGGCAACCCCGACCGGCCCTGCCGCACCTGCTCCAGCGAGGGCTGGATCGAGCTGGGCGGCTGCGGCATGGTCAACCCGCGGGTGCTCACCGCCTGCGGCGTCGACCCGGAGAAGTACAGCGGTTTCGCCTTCGGGTTCGGCATCGAGCGGATGCTGATGTTCCGCCACAACGTCGAGGACATGCGAGACATGGTCGAGGGTGACGTCCGGTTCACCCGGCCGTTCGGGATGGAGATCTGATGCGGGTCCCGCTTTCCTGGCTGCGGGAGTACGTCGACCTGCCGGCCACCGAGACCGGCCGCGACGTGCAGGCCAAGCTGATTTCGGCCGGTCTGGAGGTCGAGACCGTCGAGCACCTGGGCGCCGACCTCAAGGGCCCCCTCGTCGTCGGCCGGGTGCTGACCATCGAGGAACTGGAGGGCTTCAAGAAGCCCATTCGCTTCTGCACCGTCGACGTCGGCCGGGCCAACGGCACCGGTGAGCCCCAGGAGATCGTCTGCGGCGCCCGGAACTTCGCCGTCGGCGACAAGGTCGTCGTGGTCCTCCCCGGCGCCACCCTCCCCGGCGGCTTCTCGATCTCCGCCCGCAAGACCTACGGCAAGACCTCCCACGGCATGATCTGCTCCAGCGACGAGCTGGGCATGGGCGACGACGGCACCCACGGCATCATCGTGCTGCCGCCGGAGACCGAGGTCGGCAAGGACGCCGTCGAGCTGCTCGAACTGGTCGACGAGGTGCTGGACATCGCCGTCACCGCCAACCGCGGCGACTGCCTGTCCATCCGCGGCGTCGCCCGCGAGGCCGCCATCGCCTACGGCCTGCCGCTGCGCGACCCGGCCCTGCTCGACGTGCCCGGTCCGAACGCCTACGGCTACCCGGTGAAGATCGCCGACCCCGCCGGCTGCGACCGCTTCACCGCCCGCACGGTGACCGGCCTCAGCGCCGAGGCCCGCTCCCCGATCTGGCTCCAGCGCCGGCTCCAGAAGGTCGGCATGCGCCCGATCTCGCTCGCCGTCGACGTCACCAACTACGTGATGATGGAGCTGGGCCAGCCCCTGCACGCCTACGACCGCGGCCTGGTCCAGGGCACCATCGGCGTACGCCGGGCCGCGGAGGGCGAGAAGATCGTCACCCTCGACGGCGTCGAGCGGAAGCTGCACGCCGAGGACCTGGTCATCACCGACGACCGCGGTCCGATCGGGCTCGCGGGTGTCATGGGCGGCGCCAACACCGAGATCGCCGACCACGACGCCGCCGGCAACGGTGGGAAGTCGACCAGCGACGTGGTCATCGAGGCCGCCCACTTCGACCAGGTGTCCGTCGCGCGCACCGCCCGCCGGCACAAGCTCTCCTCCGAAGCCTCCCGGCGCTTCGAGCGCGGTGTCGACCCGCAGGCCGCCGCCGCTGCCGCGCAGCGCACCGTCGACCTGCTCGTGCTGCTCGCGGGCGGCACCGCGGAGGCCGGTGTCACGGAGATCAGCGCCCCGTCCGCGCCGCACACCGTCAGCGTCCCGGCCGACCACCCGGACAGGGTCGCCGGTGTCGTCTACGGCCGCGAGACCGTCGTGCGCCGCCTCCAGGAGGTCGGCTGCGACGTGTACGGGCAGGACGAGCTGATCGTCACCGTGCCGTCCTGGCGGCCCGACCTCACCGACCCGAACGACCTCGCCGAAGAGGTCATCCGGCTGGAGGGCTACGAGAACCTGCCCTCCACGCTGCCCAGGCCCTCGGCGGGCCGCGGCCTGACCGCACGGCAGCGGCTGCACCGCCGTGTCGGGCGGGTCCTGGCCGGCGCCGGATACGTCGAGGCGCTCAACTACCCGTTCGTCGGCGAGCGGATCTTCGACCAGCTCGGTCTCGGCGCCGACGACCCGGCCCGCCGTGTCGTCAAGCTGGTCAACCCGCTCAGCGACGAGGAGCCCGCGCTGCGCACCTCGCTGCTCCCGGGCCTGCTCGGGGCGCTGCGCCGCAACGACGGCAGGGGCGCGCACGACCTGGCCCTCTTCGAGACGGGCCTGGTCTTCCACCCGCGCGACGAGCAACGCGTCGCCACGAACCTGCCGGTGGACCGGCGACCCGGCGCTGACGACCTCGCCGCGCTGGACGCCGCGCTGCCCGACCAGCCCCGGCACGTCGCCGTCGTGCTGACCGGCGCCCGCGAGCAGTCCGGCTGGTGGGGCAAGGGCCGTCCGGCCGACTGGGCCGACGCGGTCGAGGCCGCCCGGACCGTCGCCCGCGAGGCCGGCGCCGCACTGGGCGTCCGCAAGGGCCAGTACGGCCCGTGGCACCCGGGGCGCTGCGCCGAGCTGACGGTCACGGTGGGCGGTGAGGACCGGGTCGTCGGGCACGCGGGTGAGCTGCACCCGCGGGTGCTCAAGACGCTGGGTCTGCCCGCGCGCACCTGTGCGATGGAGCTTGACCTGGACGCCGTGGAGCGGGTAGGTGACGACACCCCGCAGGCGCCGGGCATCTCCACGTTCCCGGTCGCCACGCAGGATGTCGCGCTCGTCGTCGACGCGTTCGTCCCGGCCGGCGACGTCGAGGCCGCGCTGCGCGAGGGCGCCGGTGAACTCCTCGAGTCCATCCGGCTGTTCGACGTCTACGACAACGCGGAGCAGCTCGGTGAGGGGCGCAAGTCCCTCGCGTACGCGCTGCGCTTCCGGGCGGGCGACCGGACGCTGACGGTCGACGAGGCGTCGGCCGCCCGCGATGCCGCGGTCGCTCTCGCGGGTGAGCGGGTCGGAGCAGTGCTCCGGAGCTGACGGTTCGCCCGAGGGGCGTGGGGGCCGGCCGCTTGGCGGCCCGCGATTACGTCGTGGTCGCTCGCGCGGTTCCCCGCGCCCCCCGGGTGGCGTGGGAACGACGCCCCCGCGAGGGGCGCGGGGCTGTGTGACGGCTGGGCCGCGTGGGCGCGACCGGCCACGGCGCACCGCGGCCGAGAAGGCACCCACCCTGAACGGCGAGCAGCCGAACCGCGGCGCCGGCGGAGCCGTCCGCCCCGCCACGGAGTGTCGGGCAGGCAGCCGGGCGGACGGCGTGAACTCGGGCCGCCGCACTGTACGAGGGGGGAGCCGGCGGCCCGGCCGGCCTCTTTCGAGGCCCTTCAGTCAAGCGGTCCGGGACTCTCCGCGACAGCGCGCACACGCTGCGGATGCGCGTACTCCGTTCACACCCCGTGTGAAGGCCGACGCACTAGGCTGTCGGCACGGAGTCACCGGGGGGCACCCATGCAGCCCAACACCCTGCTCGACGCGATCCTCGACGAGGCCGGGATCTCGCACGCGGGACTGGCCGCGCACGTCAACCAGGCGGGGCGGACACGCGGGCTGGCGCTGCGTTACGAACACACCGCCGTGGCACGGTGGTTGAAGGGGCAGCGGCCGCGCGGTCAGGTGCCCGACCTGATCTGCGAGGTCCTCGCGTCCCGGCTGCACCGCCCGGTCACGCTCGACGACATCGGCCTCGGCGTGCCCGGCGAACCCGCCGCGCCGCACACGGGTTCACTGTCCGGATTCGTGGAGCGCGCGACCGCCCTGTGGCGCTCCGACCAGCAGCAGCGTCCGCACGTCCTCGGCGCCCCGGCCCTCACCGGCACGCCCGCCGTGATGCCGGTGTGGGAGTGGGAGAACCCGCCCGAGGACACGGACGTCTCCCGCGGCGGGCGGCACCGGGTCACCCCGGCCGACCTGGAGATGGTGCGCTGCGCCCGCACGCACTACGAGCAGATGTACCGCAAGGCCGGTGGCATCGCGACCCGCGCCCGCATAGTCGGCTTCCTCAACTCCGAGGCCGCCCCCCTGCTGCGCGGCGGCTACACCGACGCGACCGGACGGCAGCTGCACCGGGCCACCGGGGGCCTGCTGGCGGTCGCCGGCATCTGCGCGTACGACTCCGACGCGCACGGCCTCGCGCAGCGCTACTTCCACCAGGCGCTCCGGCTCGCCAAGGCCAGCGGCGACCGGGGGCTCGGCGCCTATGTCATCGCGCTGCTGGTCAACCAGGCGCTGTTCATGCGGGAGTACCGGCAGGCCGTCGCCTTCGCCGAGGCCGCGCTGCGTGCCGCCGGCCGGCACATCACCCCGGCGCTCGCCTCCGACCTGTACGCGATGCAGGCGAAGGCGTACGCGCATCTGGGCGACGGCAGCAGCGCGCTGTCCTGCATCCGCCGGGCCGAGCAGGCGGCCGAGCGCATCCGGCGCGGGTACGAGCCCGACGAGACCGGCTACGTCCAGCCCGGCCTGGTCAACGTCCAGGTGGCCGAGGCCCTGCTGAGCCTCGGTGAGCTCGCGGCGGCCGGGGAGCACGCGGCGGCCGCCGTGGACAACCCCGCGCACGACCGGGGGCGCGTGCACCGGCTCGCCATGCTCAGCACGATCGAACTGCGCCAGGGCCACGCCGACAAGGCGGTGGCCACCGCCGTGCGGATGGCCGAGCAGGCCCGGGGGATGGAGTCCCGACGCCTGCGCGACAGACTGCGCGAGGTACGCGAGCACCTGGTGGGCAGTGGGTGCGCGGGCACGGCCGAGGCCGCCGAACTCATCGACGGCGCACTGCGCGTACCGCTGTAGGCGGCCGGTCCCCGCGGACCCTTGCGCCACCCCTGCGCCGTGAGCGGCCGCCGTACGCCTGCTACCGGAACACCGCTGCTGCGATATTGCCACCTACTCGAAGAAAGGTGGCAGAACCGTGCAGTGGGCGAAACAGAGCGAACAAAATGTGTACTCAAATCGCTGGTTCAGCGTCAATCTCGCCGATGTCGAGCTCCCGGACGGTCGGCATCTCGACCACTTCCTGATACGGATGCGCCCCGTGGCCGTGGCCACGGTGGTGAACGGGGCCAACGAGGTCCTCCTGCTGTGGCGGCACCGCTTCATCACCGACAGCTGGGGCTGGGAACTGGCGGCCGGCGTCGTCGAGGACGGTGAGGACGTCGCGGCGGCGGCGGCCAGGGAACTGGAGGAGGAGACCGGCTGGCGGCCCGGACCGCTGCACCACCTGATGAGCGTGGAGCCGTCCAACGGCCTCACCGACGCCCGGCACCACGTCTACTGGTCCGACGAGGGCGCCTACGTCGGACACCCCGTGGACGACTTCGAGTCGGACCGCCGCGCATGGGTCCCCCTCAAGCTCGTCCCCGACCTGGTCGCCCGCGGCGAGGTCCCGGCCGCCAACATGGCGGCCGCGTTACTGCTGCTGCACCACCTCAGGCTCGGGCAGGACACCGCGCACGGCCCGGGCGGCAGGCCCGCGGCCTAGCGCCTGACGGAGACGCCGCCGGAGACGCCGACGAGGCCGCCGCCCGTGACCCGGGTGGCGGCCCCGCCGGCGGGGGAGTGGCGACGGCGCGGGTCAGCCGTAGGAGTAGAAGCCCGAGCTGCTCTTGCGGCCGAGGCGGCCCGCGTCGACCATGCGCTGGAGCAGCGGGGGAGCGGCGTACAGCGGTTCCTTGTACTCCTCGTACATCGAGTACGCCACCGAGGCGACCGTGTCCAGGCCGATCAGGTCGGCCAGCTTCAGCGGGCCCATCGGGTGGGCGCAGCCCATCTCCATGCCGTTGTCGATGTCCTCGCGGCTGGCGATGCCCGACTCGAACATCCGGATCGCGGAGAGCAGATAGGGGATCAGCAGCGCGTTGACCACGAAGCCGGAGCGGTCCTGGGCGCGGATCGCGTGCTTGCCCAGCACCTTCTCCGTGAACAACTGGGCGCGGCTGAGCGTGCCCTCGGAGGTGGTGAGCGCCGGGATCAGCTCGACGAGCTGCTGCACCGGGGCGGGGTTGAAGAAGTGGATGCCGATGACGTGGTCGGGCCGCGAGGTGGCGACCGCCAGCTTCACCAGCGGGATCGAGGAGGTGTTGGAGGCCAGGATCGCGTCCGGCCGGGTCACGACCTGGTCGAGCACCTGGAAGATCTCGGTCTTGACCTGCTCGTTCTCGACGACGGCCTCGATCACCAGGTCACGGTCGGCGAACTCGCCCAGGTCGGTGGTGAAGCTGAGGCGCGCCTGCGTCGCCTCCCGCTCCTCCTCGGTGATCTTGCCGCGCTCGGCTGCCTTGGCCAGCGAGTTGTACAGCCGGGTGCGGCCGATCTCCAGAGCCTCACCGGTGGTCTCGGCGACCATCACCCCCAGACCGGAGCGGGCGCACACCTCGGCGATGCCCGCCCCCATCTGACCGCAGCCCACCACGCCGACGCGTGCGATATCTCCCGAGATGCCGGTCACATCGTCCCTTTCGCTGACTCCACGGCTGGCAGCAGGCACGCCGGGATCCCCGGCGTCTGCTCCGATCGAGCACGTTACCCCCGAATGGTCACGGATCCGTCCCCCGGGTCGGGCATGCTGAGGCCCCGTACACGATCCGTGACCCTGCGGATCCACAGCGTTCAGGAGGTCTTCCCATGGGCGGTGTCTCGCGCCGTGCCTTCACGGTGGCGGCGTTGTCGGCGTTCACGATGGCGCCCCGGGCGTCCGCGGCCCCGGGCCCCGCGAAGCCGTCCCCCTCGCACAGTGCCGCCGCCGCGATGCGGGGGATGTGGCTGGCCACCGTGGCCAACCGCGACTGGCCCAGCCGCGCGGGCCTGCGCGCCGCCGAGCAGCGCGCCGAGCTGATCGAGCACCTCGACAACGCGGTCCGGCACCGCCTCAACACGGTGTTCTTCCAGGTGCGCCCGACGGCCGACGCGCTGTGGCCGTCGGCGTACGAGCCGTGGTCGCAGTACCTGTCAGGCAGCCAGGGCCGGGACCCGGGCTGGGACCCGCTGGGCACGGCCGTGCAGGAGGCCCACGCCCGCGGCCTGCAACTGCACGCCTGGTTCAACCCGTACCGCGTCGCCACCCACGACAACCCGGCCCACCTGGTGCCCTCCCACCCGGCCCGGAAGAACCCGGGCTGGGTGGTGCCGTACGGCGGGAAGCTCTACTACGATCCCGGGCTGCCCGAGGTCCGGGCCTTCGTCCAGGACGCGATGATGGACGCGGTGGCGAAGTACGCCGTGGACGGCGTCCACTTCGACGACTACTTCTACCCCTATCCGGTCGCGGGCCAGAGCTTCGACGACGCCGGGACCTTCCGCACGTTCGGCACCGGCTTCGGCACGAAGGCCGCCTGGCGGCGGGACAACATCGACCGGCTGGTGCGCGAGACCGCGGAGCGTGTCAAGAAGGTCCGGCCGGCCGCCCGCTTCGGCGTCAGCCCGTTCGGTGTGTGGCGCAACGCGGCCACCGACGAGCGCGGCTCGGACACCCGGGCGGGCGTGCAGACGTACGACGACCTGTACGCGGACACCCGCACGTGGGTGCGCGAGGGCTGGCTCGACTACGTGGTGCCCCAGCTGTACTGGAACATCGGCCTGGACGGCGCCGACTACGCGAAGCTGCTGCCCTGGTGGGCCGAGGTGGCCAGGGGCAGCCGCACCCAGCTGTACGTGGGGGAGGCGCTGTACAAGTCCGGGGACCCGGCGCAGCCCGCGGCCTGGCAGGACCCGGACGAACTGTCCCGCCACCTTTCACTGGCCGCGCGTCACCCCGAGGTCCGCGGACACGTCTTCTTCTCCGCGAAGGACGTCGCCGACGACCGCGGTGGCGCGATGGCGCGGCTGGCCGCCGACCACTACGGGCAGCCGGCCGCCGTCCCGCGCTGAACCGCCCTCTCGCCCGGCCGCAGCCACCGGGTCAGAGCTGGATCTCCCTGTGCCGGATCTCCGAGTCGGGGCCGGGTGAGCACACGGCTTCGTGCCCGTCCTGGAACCGGACCCGGTACGGGGGAGTCCCCTTCTCGCCCATGACTTCGACGATCTCCGCCACCTTGTCGTGCTCGCCGACCACCCGGCCGTGCTGGACCAACTGGTCGCCCTTGGTTGCGTGCATCCGTGAGGCCTCCTCACCCGTGTGGCGCCGGTCAGCCCTGCCCCCGGGCCCGCTGGGTGACCGCGATGCACACCAGTACCGCCGCGGCCGTCAGCGGAGCGGCCACCGTCAGGTGCTCGCCCAGGAGAAGTACCGACCACACCAGTGTGAGCAGCGGCTGCGCCAGCTGCAACTGGCTGGCCCTGGGGATGCCGATGGCCGCCATGCCCCGGTACCAGACGACCAGGCCGAGGAACTGCGAACCCACCGCCACCCACAGCAGCCCCGTCACGCTGTGCGCCGTCAGACGCGCCGGCTCGGACGAGAGGGCCACCGCCGCCATCGGCACCGTCAGCGGCAGACACAGCACCAGCGCCCAGCCGATGACCTGCCAGCCGGGCATCACCCGGGCCAGGCGGCCGCCCTCCGTGTAGCCGGCCGCGCACACCAGCAAAGCCGCGAAGAGATAGGCGTCGGCCGAAGTCAGCGCGCCGCCGCTCTGCTGCACCGTGAACGCGATCACGGCCGCCGCACCCGCCAGGGCCGCGATCCAGAAGGTGCGCGAGGGCCGGGTGCCGATACGCAGCGCGGACAGCAGCGCGGTGGTCAGCGGGAGCAGGCCGACCACCACGGCGGCGTGCGCTGTGGTCGACGTCCGCAGGGCGAGCGTGGTCAGCAGGGGGAAGCCCAGCACCACCCCGGCGCCGACCACCGCGAGGCCCGCCCAGTGCCGCCGCTCGGGCGGTGCCACGCTCCCCCACGCCCGGCTTCGCTCGCGCGGGGCGACCCCCAGTACCAGCAGGCAGGACCCGGCGACCACGGCGGCGAGGACACTGCGCACGGCGATCAGGGACCAGGGGCCGAAGCCCTCCAGACCCCAGGCGGTGGCGGGGAAGGTGAGGGAGAAGGCGACGACACCGAGGGCGGCCTGAACGGTGCCGAAGGACCTGCCGCCGGTGTCCGGGACCGTCGCGCCGACTGCTTTCCCGGTCGGCGCGGTAGCGCTACTCTGTGCTCTCATGCAGGAGCGTAGCAGTGTCGCTGACCTGGTGGCCGTGTTGCGGCGGGAGCTCGACCGCTACTCACCCGGAGGAAAGCTCCCGTCCAGCAGAGTTCTCGTCGACCGGTTCCGCGTGAGCCCGGTGACGGTCTCCCGCGCCCTGGCCCACCTGGCCGCCGAGGGGCTGGTGGTCACCCGGCCCGGTGCCGGCGCCTTCCGCGCCCGGCCGCGCCCCTCGGCCGCACCGACCGGGGACACCTCGTGGCAGGAGGTCGCCCTCAGCGCCGACGGCGCCGCCGACCTCGTACCGCGCTCGGTCGACGCCTCCGGGGTGCTGGTCTCGCTGGCCGCCCCGCCGCCCGGGGTCGTGGAGTTCAACGGCGGCTATCTGCACCCGTCGTTGCAGCCGGAGCGGGCGATGGCGGCGGCCCTGGCCCGGGCCGGGCGGCGGCCCGGTGCCTGGGGCCGGCCGCCGGTGGAGGGACTGCCGGATCTGCGGGAGTGGTTCGCGCGCGGCATCGGCGGCGCCATCACGGCGGCGGAGGTGCTGATCACCGCGGGCGGTCAGTCCGCGCTGACCACCGCCCTGCGCGCGCTCGCCCCGCCCGGCACCGCCGTCCTCGTCGAGTCCCCCACCTATCCCGGCATGCTGGCCATCGCGCGGGCGGCCGGCCTGCGCCCGGTACCGGTCCCCGTGGACGCCGACGGGGTGCGGCCGGCACTGCTCGCCGACGCCTTCCGCGCGACCGGCGCCCGCGTCTTCGTCTGCCAGCCACTGTTCCAGAACCCGACCGGTGCCGTGCTCGCCCCCGAACGGCGCGGCGAGGTACTGCGCATCGCCCGCGCGGCCGGTGCCTTCGTCGTCGAGGACGACTTCGTACGGCGGCTCGTGCACGAGGACGCGGGTCCGCTGCCCGCTCCGCTCGCCGCCGACGACCCGGACGGCGTCGTCGTCCACGTCTGCTCGCTGACCAAGGCGACCTCTCCCAGCTTCCGGGTGAGTGCGCTGGCCGCGCGCGGGCCGGTGCTCGAACGCCTGCGGGCCATTCAGGTCGTCGACACCTTCTTCGTGCCCCGGCCGCTCCAGGAGGCGGCCCTCGAACTCGTCGGCTCGCCCGCCTGGCCGCGTCATCTGCGGGCGGTCTCGGCAGAGTTGAGGGCCCGCCGGGACGCGATGACGTCCGCGCTGCGGCTGCACCTGCCCGAGGTGTCGCTGCCCCGCATCCCGTCCGGCGGCTACCACCTGTGGCCGCGCCTGCCCGAGGGTGCCGACGAGAGCGCCCTGACCGCGGCCGCACTGCGCGCGGGCGTCGCGATCACCCCCGGCCGGCCGTACTTCAGTGCCGAACCCCCGGCCGCCCACTTCCGGCTGAGCTTCGCGGCGGTCGCGAACGCCGGGGAGATCGCGGAAGGGGTACGGCGCCTGCGCACCGCCTGCCTGGAGGTGTGCGGCGGCTGAGGGGCGGCACGTCCGGTCGGCGCGCTCCAACCGCCCCGCGAACACCCCGGGCACGACCGGCACGCCGGGACGCCCCGAGGGCTGCGGCACGCCGGGACTCCCCGAGGGCTGCGGCACGCGGGGACTTCCCGAGCGCTACGGCACGCCGGGACTCCCCGAGGGCCTGCGCGGTCTCCACAGATCCGCACCGCGTCGACGCCGGACGCGTCCGCCCCCGCGCCCACCGACGCGTCCGCCCCTGGCCGTCCACCGACGCGTGACGGGCCCCGGGGCCACGCCGCGGGAAGCGGGGCCGGGCGATCGAGGGCTCGCTCGGCTTCACGGTGTACGACGTGGCGCGGGGGGAGCAGGTGGCGTAGGCCCGGGTGACGACCGACCCGGCCACCCCCGCCCGGCTGTGCGACGGGCACGTCGCCCCCGGCGCGTGCAAAGGGCCTCGGCACGGCGCTGGTCGCGGCGGTGCGCGGGCACCTGCGGCCCCCTGCGGACCGCGCCGCGTCCTGCCGGCCACCCACGACGCGCACGGGGTCTACGGGAAGCCCGGGCTCACCGCGCTCGACCGGCCGGACCGGTGGACGGCGTACACATTCGGCCGGTGAGCCGTGGCGCACCCTGGGTAGCCCACAGGTAACACCCCTTGACCTGGACACCTTCGAGCTCCACCATCACCGCATGGCGCTTCGGGTCACGTTCCTCGCGGCTGCGCGCAGTTCACCGCTGCTCGCGGAGCGCTTCGACGACGACCGGCCGCTTGACCAGGCCGGATGGGACGAGGCGCTGCGCGCCGCGGGCGTTCTCCTGCCGCTCGCGGCGGCCGAGCTGCGCTACTGCTCACCCACGCCCCGCAGCCGCGCCACCGGGGACGCCCTCGGCTGCGCGCCGCTAATCCAACTCGCCCTGCGGGAGTGCGACATGGGCCGGTGGCGCGGTCTGACGCTCGGCGAGGCCATGGCCCGGGAGCCGGCGGCCGTGGACGCCTGGCTCGCCGATCCGTGGTCGGCCCCGCACGGCGGGGAGCCGCTGCTGGGTTTCATCACCCGGGTCGGCGGCTGGCTCGACACCCGTCCCGGTGAGGACGGGGACCGCATCGTCGCCGTGGCCGAGCCCTCCGTGATCCGGGCCGCGCTGGTCTACGCGCTGAAGGCACCGCCCGCGACGTACTGGAACCTGGACGTCCGCCCGCTGTCCACGACCACGCTGACGGGCCGCGCGGGCCGCTGGAGCCTACGCTTCGAAGGGGCTCCGGGCCAGGGCGCTACGCCTCCGGGGTCTCGCGACGGTAATCCGTGGTGAGCAGCAGGTCCTTGGCCGGCCCGCCCACCCGCCACACGGTCCGCCAGCGGCCCGGTCCCCGGACGGTGAACTCGCCGCGATACAGGTCGGCGGCGCAGGGATGGTCCGCGACATGGCGCCCGGAGGTCAGGTCCAGACCATGGAAGGGGCGGCCGTCCGCGAAGCGCACGTCCGCGCGGCCCGGCACGCTCCCCGGTTCGTAGCGCAGCGTCCGCTCGGCGGGGCGGGTCACGCCCTGCCAGGTGAAGGCGCCCGACTCCCGGCCGAGCAGCCCGCCGCCGTCGAGCGCGTCGAACGCCGTGCTCCCCTCGAAGTGGCCCTCCAGGCCGTTCGCCAGATCCCGCACCGACCGCTCGGTGCGCCACCGTCCCGCGAGATACACCAGCACGTCGGGCACCGGCCACAACTCGCCCATTTCCACTCGCTTTCCCGCTCCGGCCCACTGGTTGCCGCGCGACCCATTGACGCGCCAGGACCCCCTCCCTATCTTGCCGTTCGAAGTGCTGACCAACGTCCGATATCCCGAACGACTACCTGGTGAGAGCCGCGGAGTATCCATGTCACGCACCCGCTGGAGACTCGGTCTCAGCGTCACCGCCCTCCTGACGGCCTCGGCCCTGCTGCCGTCCCCGGCACACGCGGAGGCCGCCGCCGACTACACGATCACCGTCGACCCGTCCGCCCGGGGCGCCGCGATCGACGACACGATGTACGGAGTCTTCTACGAGGACATCAACCGGGCCGCCGACGGCGGTCTGTACGCCGAACTCGTGCAGAACCGGTCCTTCGAGTACTCCACCGCCGACAACGCCTCGTACACACCGCTCACCTCCTGGACGGCCGACGGCGCCGCCCGGGTGGTGAACGACGGCGGGCGGCTCAACGAGCGCAACCGCAACTACCTCTCCCTGGCCGCCGGCGCCACCGTCACCAACGCCGGTTACCACCCCGGCATCCGCGTCGAGAAGGGCGAGAGGTACGACTTCTCGGTGTGGGCCCGCGCCGGGAGCGGCAGCACGCTCAGCGTCACCCTCAAGGACGCCGCGGGCACGCTCGCGAAGGTGCGCGAGGTGGCCGCGAAGGGGGAGTGGCGCAAGTACGCCGCCACCTTCACCGCGACCCGCACCAGCGACCGGGGACGCCTCGCCGTCGCCACCACCGCACCCGCCGCCCTCGACATGGTGTCCCTGTTCCCCCGCGACACCTACCGGCATCAGCCGAACGGTCTGCGCAAGGACCTCGCGGAGAAGATCGAGGCCCTGCACCCGGGCTTCCTCCGCTTCCCCGGCGGCTGTTTGGTCAACACCGGGTCCATGGCGGACTACAGCGCGGACTCCGACTGGCAGCGCAACCGTTCCTACCAGTGGAAGGACACCGTCGGCCCGGTCGAGGAGCGCGCCACCAACGCCAACTTCTGGGGCTACAACCAGAGCTACGGCCTCGGCTACTACGAGTACTTCCGCTTCGCCGAGGACATCGGCGCCATGCCGCTGCCCGTCGTCCCCGCCCTGGTCACCGGCTGCGGCCAGAACAGGGCCGTCGACGACGACGCGCTGCTGCGGCGGCACATCGAGGACACCCTGGACCTCATCGAGTTCGCCAACGGCCCCCGCACCAGCGAGTGGGGCGGGAAGCGCGCCGAGATGGGCCACCCGAGGCCCTTCCACCTCACCCACCTCGAGGTCGGCAACGAGGAGAACCTCCCGCGCGAGTTCTTCGCGCGCTTCGAGCAGTTCCGCGCCGCCATCGAGGCGGAGTACCCGGACATCACCGTCGTCTCCAACTCCGGTCCCGACGACTCCGGAGCCATCTTCGACACCGCCTGGCAGCTCAACCGCGAGGCCGGCGTCGAGATGGTCGACGAGCACTACTACAACAACCCGCAGTGGTTCCTGCAGAACAACGACCGCTACGACACCTACGACAGGAACGGCCCCGAGGTCTTCCTCGGCGAGTACGCCTCCCAGGGCAACGCCTGGAGGAACGCGCTGTCCGAGGCCGCGTTCATGACCGGCCTGGAACGCAACGCGGACGTCGTCAAGCTCGCCTCCTACGCTCCGCTGCTCGCCAACGAGAACTACGTGCAGTGGAGCCCGGACCTGATCTGGTTCAACAACCACGCGTCCTGGGGCTCGGCCAACTACGAGGTCCAGAAGCTGTTCATGAACAACACCGGCGACCGCGTCGTGCCCTCGAAGGCGACCGGCACCCCCGCCGTCAGCGGCCCCGTCACCGGCGCCGTCGGACTGTCGACCTGGGCGACCAGCGCCGCGTACGACGACGTGAAGGTGACCTCCGCCGGCGGCGAGACGCTCCTGTCCGACGACTTCTCCGGTGACGCCTCGCGGTGGACCCACTCGGGCGCCGGCAGCTGGACCGTCCAGGACGGCCAGTACGTCCAGACGGACGCGGCGGCCGAGAACACCCTGGTCACGGCGGGTGATCCGGCCTGGCACGACTACGACCTGCACGTGAGGGCCACGAAGAAGTCGGGCAAGGAGGGCTTCCTCGTGGCCTTCGGCGTCAAGGACACCGGCACCTACTACTGGTGGAACCTGGGCGGCTGGAACAACACCCGGTCCGCCGTGGAGCAGGCCTCCGAAGGCGGCAAGTCGACGCTCCTGTCGAAGGCCGGGTCGATCGAGACGGGCCGGGCCTACGACATCGACATCAAGGTCCGGGGCCGCCAGGTCACCCTCTACCTCGACGGCGAGGAGTGGGGCAGCTTCACCGACGACAAGCCGGCCGAGCCGTTCCGCCAGATCGTCACCCGCGACGACCGCACCGGCGAGCTGATCGTCAAGGTCGTCAACGCCCAGGACACGGCGGCCCGCACCGCCGTCGACCTCGGCGACGCCAGGGTCGCGCCCCGGGCCCGTGTCACCACGCTGGCCGCCGGCCAGGACGCGGTCAACACCGAGACGGACAGCCCGGTCACCCCGGTGACGTCGACCTTCACGGGGGCGGCGAGCGAGTTCACGTACACCTTCCCGGCGAACTCGGTGACGTTCCTGCGGATCAGGCAGCGGTAGCCCGCGGCCGGGCCGGCGACGACACCACCGCGCCGTCGCCGGCCCGGGCGCTAACGTCGGGACGCGTGATCGTATGGCTCAACGGCACCCACGGCGCGGGCAAGTCGACGGCCGGCGCGCTCGTGCAGCGGCTGATCCCGGATTCCCGGGTGTCCGACGCCGAGAAGGTCGGCGAGGCACTCATGGACATCAGACCGGGGCTGCCCGGGACGGACAACTTCCAGCACTGGCCGCCGTGGCGGCCGCTCGTCGTCGAGGCCGCCCGCCGCGTACTGGACTACACGGGCGGCACCCTGGTGATGCCTATGACGGTCCTGGTGGAGGAGTACTGGCGCGAGATCGGCACGGGCCTCGCCGAGCACGGCATTCCCCTACGGCACTTCGTCCTCCACGCCGACCAGGACACCCTCCGCCGGCGCATCGCGGAGGACACCGTGGTGGGACCGGACTCCCCGTTCCGTCTCCGACACCTCGAGCCCTACGCCGAGGCGACCCGCACCTGGCTGCACGCCGAGGCCGAGGTCGTCGACACCACGCAGCTCACGCCCGCCCAGACCGCGCTGCGGATCGCGGAGGCCGTCAAGAGCTCGTGACACGGCGTGGCAGGGGGGCCCGAGAGGCGAGGGCGTGCCGCGGGCGCCGCCCGGACGAACCGGGCGTCACACCGGCGGCCGGGCGAGTTTGGCGGCCACGGCGTCGAGGACCCACTCCAGGCCGGTCGTGAAGGAGGTCTCGGTGTCCACGTCCGTGCCGTCGTACACGGCCCTGGCCAGCGCCGGGAAGCGGCCCGTGGCCAGCATCGCCGTCACGTGCGGACCGGAGGCGCGCTGCCAGTCGTGCTTGGACAGGCCCGTGGCACGCTCGGCGCGCAGATTCGTGATCTCACGCCTGATCGCGCAGGAGCAGCCGAGGGCGTTCCGCCTCCACTGGATTGCATAAACGTGCAGAGAAACGTATAGTCATGCCATCCAGGAGGAGGGTTTTCCATGGCGGTACGTGCGGCGGTGGCCGGAGCGAGTGGGTATGCGGGCGGTGAGCTGCTGCGTCTGCTCCTGACCCACCCCGAGGTCGAGATCGGCGCCCTGACCGGCGACTCCAACGCGGGGCAGCGGCTGGGCGCGCTCCAGCCGCACCTGCTGCCGCTGGCCGACCGGGTCCTGGAGCCGACCACGGCGGACGTTCTCGCGGGGCGGGGCCGACGGCACGACGTGGTCTTCCTCGCGCTGCCGCACGGGCATTCCGCGGCCGTCGCCGAGCAGCTCGGACCGGACGTGCTGGTCGTGGACATGGGCGCGGACTTCCGGCTCGCGGACGCGGCCGACTGGGAGACGTTCTACGGCTCCCCGCACGCCGGCACCTGGCCCTACGGCCTCCCCGAACTTCCGGGGGCCCGCGCCGCGCTGGAGGGGTCCAAGCGCATCGCGGTGCCCGGTTGCTACCCCACCGCCGTGTCCCTGGCCCTCTTCCCGGCCTACGCCGCGGGCCTCGCCGAGCCCGAGGCCGTGATCGTCGCCGCCTCCGGCACCTCCGGCGCCGGCAAGGCGGCCAAGCCCCATCTGCTGGGCAGCGAGGTCATGGGCTCCATGGCGCCGTACGGCGTCGGCGGCGGCCACCGGCACACCCCCGAGATGATCCAGAACCTCGGCGCGGTCGCCGGTGAGCCGGTCACCGTCTCCTTCACACCGACCCTCGCGCCGATGCCCCGCGGCATCCTCGCCACCTGCACCGCCAAGGCCCGCCCCGGGGTCACCGCCGAGTCGCTCCGCGCCGCCTACGAGAAGGCACTGGCCGACGAACCGTTCGTGCACCTGCTGCCCGAGGGCCAGTGGCCCGCGACCGCCTCCGTGTACGGCTCGAACGCCGTCCAGGTCCAGGTCGCGTACGACGCCGCCGCGGGCCGCGTCATCGCCATCAGCGCCATCGACAACCTGGCCAAGGGCACCGCGGGCGGTGCCGTCCAGAGCATGAACATCGCCCTGGGTCTCGACGAGACCACCGGACTGACGACGATCGGAGTTGCGCCGTGAGTGTGACGGCAGCGAAGGGATTCACGGCGGCCGGAATCGCGGCCGGAATCAAGGAGAGCGGCAACCCCGACCTGGCCCTCGTGGTCAACACCGGCCCCCGCCGCACCGCCGCGGGCGTCTTCACCTCCAACCGGGTCAAGGCCGCGCCGGTCCTGTGGACCGAGCAGGTGCTCAAGAGCGGTGAGCTGTCGGCGGTCGTCCTCAACTCCGGCGGGGCCAACGCCTGCACCGGACCCAAGGGCTTCCAGGACACGCACGCCACCGCCGAGAAGGCGGCCGAGGCGCTGGGGACGGGCGCGGGAGAGGTCGCCGTCTGCTCGACGGGGCTGATCGGCGTCCTGCTGCCCATGGACAAGCTGCTCCCGGGCGTGGAGGCGGCCGCCGGGCAGCTCTCCGAGCACGGCGGCGAGAAGGCCGCCATCGCCATCAAGACCACCGACACCGTGCACAAGACGTCCGTGGTGACCGAGGACGGCTGGACCGTCGGCGGCATGGCCAAGGGCGCCGGGATGCTCGCCCCCGGCCTCGCCACCATGCTCGTCGTCCTCACCACCGACGCCGACCTCGGCGGCGATGTGCTCGACCGGGCCCTGCGCGCCGCCACCCGCGTCACCTTCGACCGGGTCGACTCCGACGGCTGCATGTCCACCAACGACACCGTGCTGCTGCTCGCCTCCGGCGCCTCGGGCGTCACCCCGGGGTACGCGGCCTTCGCCGAGGCCGTACGCGCCGTCTGCGAGGACCTCGGGCAGCAGCTCATCCGGGACGCCGAGGGCGCCAGCAAGGACATCAAGGTCGAGGTCGTGAACGCCGCGACCGAGGACGACGCCGTCCAGGTGGGCCGCACGATCGCCCGCAACAACCTGCTCAAGTGCGCCATCCACGGCGAGGACCCCAACTGGGGCCGCGTGCTGTCCGCGATCGGCACCACCTCCGCCGCCTTCGAGCCCGACCGGCTGAACGTCGCCATCAACGGCGTCCGGGTCTGCAAGAACGGCGGCGTCGGCGAGGACCGCGAGCTGGTCGACATGCGTTACCGCGAGGTGCACATCGTCGCCGACCTCGCCGCAGGCGACGCCACCGCCACGATCTGGACCAACGACCTCACCGCCGACTACGTCCACGAGAACAGCGCGTACTCGTCATGAGCAGCGGACCCACGCGGAAGCACACCGCGCTCCCCAAGGCCCAGATCCTCATCGAGGCGCTGCCCTGGCTGACCCGGCACCACGGCAAGACGGTCGTCATCAAGTTCGGCGGCAACGCCATGGTGGACGAGGACCTGAAGGCCGCCTTCGCCCAGGACGTCGTCTTCCTGCGCCACGCCGGACTCAAGCCCGTCGTCGTGCACGGCGGCGGCCCGCAGATCAGCGCCGCGCTCGACAAGCACGGCATCGTCAGCGAGTTCAAGGCCGGCCTGCGCGTCACCACCGAGGACGCCATGGACGTCGTACGGATGGTGCTGGCCGGGCAGGTCCAGCGCGAGCTGGTCGGGCTGCTCAACCAGCACGGACCGCTCGCCGTCGGCCTCACCGGCGAGGACGCGCACACCATCACCGCCACCAGGCACCAGCCCGAGATCGACGGCGAGTTCGTCGACATCGGGCGGGTCGGCGAGATCACCGAGATCGACACCGGCGCCATCGAGGCGCTGCTCGCCGACGGCCGCATCCCGGTCGTCTCCTCGATCGCCCGTTCCCAGGACGACGGACATGTCTACAACGTCAATGCTGATACGGCGGCTGCGGCACTCGCTGCGGCGCTCGGCGCCGAGACTCTCATGGTCCTCACCGACGTCGAGGGCCTCTACGAGGACTGGCCGAACTCCGACGAGGTGATCAGCCGCCTCACCGCGACCCAGCTCGAGAAGCTGCTGCCCGACCTGTCGTCCGGCATGGTGCCGAAGATGGAGGGCTGCCTGCACGCCGTACGGGGCGGCGTCACCACCGCCCGCGTCATCGACGGCCGGGTCCAGCACTCGATCCTGCTGGAGATCTTCACCGACGAGGGGATCGGCACGATGGTCGTGCCGGACGGACAGGGGGAGCCGTGAACAACACCGGGGGAGCCGTGAGCAACGCGGAGCTGACCGAGCGGTGGCAGGGCACGCTCATGAACAACTACGGCACGCCCCGCCTGCCCCTGGTGCGCGGCGAGGGCGCCCGGCTCTGGGACGCCGACGGCAAGGAGTACCTCGACTTCGTCGGCGGCATCGCGGTCAACGCGCTCGGCCACGCCCATCCGGCGGTGGTGGAGGCGGTGAGCCGGCAGATCGCCTCCCTCGGCCACGTCTCCAACCTCTTCATCGCCGAGCCGCCCGTCGCCCTCGCCGAACGGCTGCTCCAGCACTTCGGCCGCGACGGCAAGGTCTACTTCTGCAACTCCGGGGCCGAGGCCAACGAGGGCGCCTTCAAGATCGGCCGGCTGACCGGGCGGCCGCACATGGTCGCCACCCACGGCGGCTTCCACGGCCGCACCATGGGCGCGCTGGCCCTCACCGGCCAGCCCGGCAAGCAGGAGCCCTTCCTGCCGCTGCCCGGCGACGTCACCCACGTGCCCTACGGCGACCCGCGGGCGCTGGCCGCCGCGGTCACCGAGGAGACGGCGTTGGTGATCATCGAGCCGGTCCAGGGCGAGAACGGCGTGGTCGTGCCGCCGCCCGGCTATCTGAAGGCGGCCAGGGCGATCACCGCCGCCACCGGTGCCCTGCTCGTCCTCGACGAGGTGCAGACCGGCGTCGGCCGGACCGGCCACTGGTTCGAGTACCAGGCCCACGAGGGCGTCCTGCCGGACGTCGTCACCCTTGCCAAGGGCCTCGGCGGCGGACTGCCCCTGGGCGCGACGGTCGCCTTCGGACGCGCCGCCGACCTCCTCCGGCCCGGCCAGCACGGCACGACCTTCGGCGGCAACCCGGTCGCCTGCGCGGCCGGACTCGCCGTCCTCGACACCATCGCGGACGAGGGACTGCTGGACAACGTCAAGCGGCAGAGCGAGAAGCTCCGCGGCGGGGTCGAGGCTCTCGGCCACCCGCTGATCGGCCACGTCCGGGGTGCGGGCCTGCTCCTGGGTATCGTGCTCACCGAGCCGCTCGCACCCCGGGTGCAGCAGGCGGCTCAGGACGCCGCAATCCTGGTGAACGCGCCCGCGCCCGATGTCGTACGGCTGATGCCCGCGCTGAACCTCGGCGACGACGTGGTGGAGGCGTTCCTCGGGGTGCTGCCCGGCATCCTTGACCAGGCCGCCGACGCGGCCCACGGGGACGGACGATCCGGAGAATGAGACGACGATGAGCCACGCGCAGGAGCACGAGCAGACGGCCGGGCCCGCCCTGCCGCAGACCCGCACCGCACGCCACCGCCGGATCGTGGACATCCTCAACCGGCAGGCGGTGCGCTCGCAGAGCCAGCTGGCGAAGCTGCTCGCCGACGACGGCCTGACCGTTACCCAGGCGACGCTCTCCCGCGACCTGGACGAGCTGAACGCGGTGAAGATCCGCAACACCGACGGCGACCTCATCTACGCGGTGCCCAGTGAGGGCGGTTTCCGCACCCCGAGGGCGCCGCTCGGTGAGTCGGCCAAGGAGGAGCGGATGCGGCGGCTCTCCGCAGAGCTGCTGATCTCCGCGGAGGCGTCCGCGAACCTCGTGGTCCTGCGCACCCCGCCGGGGGCGGCGCAGTTCCTCGCCTCGGCGATCGACCAGGCGGAGCTGCACGACATCCTGGGGACGATCGCGGGCGACGACACACTGATGCTGATCAGCCGGGAGCCGGCGGGCGGGCAGGCGTTGGCGGACCATCTGCTGCGGTTGGCCCAGAACGGGGGCTGACCGCCTCGGCGGCTTCTCACCTCCCGAGCCCGCGGGCCGTGGGCGGCCGGTCGCGCAGCCTCCCGCGCCACCGGGGGGTGCGGCCGGGCAGGCCGCAGCGGGCCCCCGCGAACGCGGCCGGCGGAGCGCCCGCACGTCAGCCGCGGCCGCTCACCCCAGCCACCCCGCCAAGCCCCCGGTGCACCGCACCTCGTCCCCCGCGGTGATCAGCAACGCCTCCACCCCGTCCAGCGCCTCCAGCCACCCCAGCCCCTCCCGCGCCCCCATCGCGAACGCCGCAGTCGCCCAGCAGTCCGCCCAGGTCAGCCGAGGCGCCACCACCGTCACGGACAGCAGGTCGGTCACCGCGGAGCGCCCGGTGCGCGGATCGACGACATGCGCACCCCGTTCCGCGCTGCCGGAGGTCGCGACGGCCAGTTCCGCCGCCCCCGCCGCCGAGACGACCGCCGCCAGCCCGCCCGGACGCAGCGGATCCGACACACCGACCCGCCACGGCCGCGCCGCACCCGGCGTCCCGAGCAACTGCACGTCCCCGCCCCCGTTGACGCTGACGCCGCTCGCACCCGCCGCCGCGATCCGCCGCGCGGCGCGCTCCACGGCCCAGCCCTTGACGATCCCGGTCGGATCGAGCTGCCCCCGGTACCGCGTGCTGAACCAGCCGCCGCTCACCCGCTCCGCCTCGGCCGCCAGCTCCAGCACCTCGGCGACCTCGGGCACGCACCCGGCGACGGTCAGCTGCCCGCACGCCAGCCGGGAGATCTGGCTGCCGTCCCGGTAGGTGCTGAACACCTCGTCGACCCGGCGCAGTCCGGCGACCGCCTCGTCCAGCGCCGCCCGTACGGCCGCGGGTTCCCCGCCGCGGACGTCGAAGGAGAAGACGGTCCCCATGGTCTCCTCCACGTGACGCACCGCGGCGGGAGTCTGCGCGGGCTCGGCCACGGCGTCAGCCACCGGCCCGGTCCAGAGCCGACTGGAGGGACTTCACGTACCCGGCGCTGGTGTAGGTGGCGCCGGAGACCGCGTCGATGTCGGCGGTGCCTGCGGCGACGGCGGCCCGGTTGAGCTTGGGGACCGCGTCGGCGGTGACCCGGTCGCTCTGCCCGCCCCTGGGCGCCTGCACGGCCTCGGCCCTGGTGATCCTGCCGCCGCTCACGGTGAGCCGGACCTGCACGGGACCGTACTGGGTACTGGCCGCGTCACCCGTCACCGTGCCGGCCCCCGCGCCCCGGCCGCCCTGCGGCGACTGCGCGGCCACGGGCGGAGCCGCGCCGCCCGCCGCCGAGGCGGAGCCCGGGTCGGACGCCGGTTTCAGCGACAGCAGCAGCACGATCCCGGACACGGTGGCGGCCCCGGCGAGCACGGCACGCCGAACGGGGTGGCTTTTCCTCATCTGTCCTGGACTCCCGATGTCCGTCGCTCACATCTCGAACGACTCGTGGTGGATGCGGCGAGCGGGGACCCCCGCGCCGCGCAGTGCCTCGTACACCGACTGGGCGAACCCGGGCGGCCCGCACAGGAAGACGTCGTGGCGCTCGACGTCCGGGATCTTCCGGGCCAGGGTCTCCGCGGAGATGTCCGGGCGCTCCCCGTCCGGGCTGTTGACCGCGTACATCAGCCGGGCCCCGCGCTCGTCGGCGATACCGGCCAGCTCGTCCCACAGCGCCAGGTCGTGGGTGCTGTTGGCCCGGTAGAGCAGCGTGATGTCGCCGGACGCGCCCGGCAGCGTCTCGAACAGTGCCCGCATCGGCGTGATCCCCACCCCGCCCGCCACCAGCAGCACCTTGCCGCGGCTGCGGCGCTGGGCGGTCAGGGCGCCGTACGGGCCCTCCGCCCACACCCGGGTGCCGGGCGTCAGCTCGCGCAGCCGGGCGCTGTGGTCGCCGATCGCCTTCACGGTGATCCGCAGCATGTCCGGGCGCGCCGCCGCCGACAGCGAGTACGGGTGCGAGCTGAACCGCATCCCCGGCGCCAGGAACCGCCAGCGGAAGAACTGTCCGGCCTCCGCGCCCATCCGGTGCAGCCGGCGCCCGCCGATCAGCACCGACACGATGCCGGGCGTCTCCTCGATCACCGCCTCGACCCGCATCCGGTGCCGCAGGTTGAGACGGAGCGGGGTCAGGACCCGGTACCAGAGCACCAGCGCGGTCACGGACCCGTACAGGACGTACCAGACGGTCCTGGCGACCGGTTCGACGGCGAAGTCGTTGCCGGTGGTCAGCTGGTGCCAGAAGGTCAGGAAGACCGCCGCGTAGGTGAGCAGATGCACGTGGTACCAGGCGTCGTAGGGGATCCGGCGGCGCACCGGACCGACGGACAGCAGCCCGATGACGACCAGCAGACCGGTGCCGATGGCGGCCTTGCCCAGGTCCGGCAGCTGGTTCACCGAGTCGGCCGCCTGCGCGACGATGTCGCCGAGGCCCCGGCCGGCCTGCGCCGCGTAGCCCCACATGATCAGGAAGACGTGGGCGAGGACCAGGCAGAGGGTGTAGCGGCCGGTCATGGCGTGCCAGCGGGCGACCCGGTCGGATCCGACGCGCCGCTCCAGCGCCGGCACCCGGGCCATCTGGAGCACCACCAGCGCCATCAGGTATCCGGCGAGCAGACCGGTGATCCGGCCCGCGCCGAGGATCTTGCCGGTGTCGTCGGAGATGGCGGGCGTGTTGCGCCACCACAGCCACAACACGCCCGCCGCGCCCGCCCACACGGCGAGCAGCAGGGGGACGGCGGGGGAGCGGCGCGGACGGATGCGCCGCATCGTCTGACGGCGGGCGGCACGGCCGCCGGCGAGCGTGGTGGTCACGGTTCCTCCGTGGGGACTTGACCCTTGGCCCACAGATACGCGCCGTGCCCGCCGAGCGTTCAGCCCCTGGCGGTAATGCCGTCCGCGGTCAGTAGCGGGTGACCGCCGTCGCCCCGTCCGAGGTGCCGATCGCGAGGTGCGGTCGTTCCGCCGGCTCCGCCCACCGCAGGATCCGCCGCATCGCCTCCGCAGGCACCGACACACAGCCGGCCGTCGCCCCGCGCCCGTTGACGTGCAGGAAGATACCCGCGCCGCGTCCGCGCACCGGCCGGTCGTAGTTGAAGCCGACGACCAGGGCGTGCGCGTACTGCGCCCGGTAGGCGGCCAGGTGCTCGGCCTCGGTGGCCCGGCAGTCGGCGGGGCGCGGCTCGGTCCAGCGGTTGTAGGACCGGGAGGCGTTGTCCTGGCACCACCAGGAGTCCGGGCGCACCGGACGGTACCGGTACTCCGTGCCGTGCGGCGCCGCCGCGATGCCGAAGGCGTACGGCAGGTCGTACAGCCCGGTCGGCGTGGTGTTCGTGCCCTGGACGCGCGTCGCCCCGTCGGTGAGTCCGCCGGACCCGAAGCGGGCGGGTGCGGAACCGGCCCTCACCCACCGGCCGTCGCTCCCGCGCCCGCGGTCCCACCAGGTGACGGTGCCCGTCGTCGAGCCGGTGTCCGGTGCGACGGCGGTGATCAGCTGGGCCCCGCCGCCGGTGTCCGCCATCCGGGCCGGCAGCGGCCGGGGAGCGGGCCCGCCGGCGGGGGCGGCGCCGGGCAGGAGGAGCGAGGCGGACACGAGGACGGCGGCGGTACCGGAGCGCATGGCTCAGACGGTAGAGGGGGGCAGCGGCAACGGCAGCCCGGGGAGGCCGTCCATGCTCGTGGCGATGTGGTCCTTCTTGGCGAAGTACGCGCTGAGCGAGGCGTCGTCCTCCCGTGCGAACCGCTTGCCGTGCAGGTCCCGGTCGCTCTCGTAGGCCATGAGGGGGACGGCGTAGCCGCAGGTGTCGCGGATGAGTCCGGCGGTGACGACGATGATCGCCCGCAGTCCGTGCGCGGTGGTGTCGATGTCCGGGAAGTGGGTGAGCAACTCCGTGAAGCGGGGGTCGTCGCGGAAGACCGGCTCGCCGCGGCCGTGCACCCGGACGATGTTCGGCGGCCCCTGGAAGGCGCACCACATCAGGGTGATCCGCCCGTTCTCCCGCAGATGGGCGATGGTCTCCGCGTTGGAACCGGCGAAGTCGAGGTAGGCCACGGTGAGTTCGTCGAGCACGGCGAAGCAGCCCGTGAGGCCCTTGGGGGACAGGTTGACCGTGCCGTCGCCGGCCAGGGGAGCGGTGGCGGTGAAGAAGAGGGGCTGGGCCTCGATGAAGGTGCGGAGCCTGCCGTCTATGCGCTCATAAGTCTTTCCCATGTCTAACGATTATGGGTGCTGGTCGCGCCTCTGTCCGAGGAATGCGCGGCGGTCCCGCCATCCGGACGAAACCCGGAGCCGTGGCCGTCCCGGCCGGCGTTCCACGGGGCGGCCACGGCGCCTGCGCCCCACCGGAAGTACGGGAAGGCGGGGTCTCGTGTTCAGCCGCCTCCGGCCGACGGGCCAGATTGACGAATCATGCAGAACTCTGCATACTCATGCACACCGACCGTCGCGGGCAATCGTGCGGAGGCGGTGGCACATCAACGGCCCTGAGGAGCGACCCGAGTGAGCAGCAACAGCGGTGACGTCCGGCTGTGGGGCGGCCGTTTCGCCGACGGTCCCGCCGAGGCCCTGGCGAAACTGTCCGCGTCCGTCCACTTCGACTGGCGGCTCGCGCCCTACGACATCGCCGGATCGCGCGCCCACGCGCGCGTGCTGCACGCGGCGGGCCTGCTCACCGAGGACGAGCTGACCCGGATGACCGCCGGGCTCGACCGGCTGGAGTCGGACGTCGCCGACGGTTCCTTCACCGGCACCATCGCCGACGAGGACGTCCACACCGCCCTGGAGCGTGGGCTGCTGGAGCGGCTCGGCCCCGACCTCGGCGGCAAGCTGCGCGCCGGGCGCTCCCGCAACGACCAGGTGGCGACGCTCTTCCGCATGTATCTGCGCGACCACGCCCGGACCGTCGGCGCTCTGATCGCCGACCTCCAGGACGCGCTGATCGGCCTCGCCGAGGCCCACCCGGACGTGGCGATGCCCGGCCGCACCCACCTCCAGCACGCCCAGCCGGTGCTCTTCGCCCACCACGTCCTCGCCCATGTCCAGGCGCTGGGCCGGGACGCGGAACGGCTGCGCCAGTGGGACGAGCGCACGGCCGTCTCCCCGTACGGCTCGGGCGCTCTGGCGGGCAGCAGCCTCGGCCTGGACCCGGAGGCGGTCGCCCGCGACCTGGGCTTCGAGCACGGCAGCGCCGGCAACTCCATCGACGGGACCGCCTCCCGCGACTTCGTCGCCGAGTTCGCCTTCATCACCGCGATGATCGGTGTGAACGTCTCCCGGATCGCCGAGGAGATCATCATCTGGAACACGAAGGAGTTCTCCTTCGTGACCCTGCACGACGCCTTCTCCACGGGCTCGTCGATCATGCCGCAGAAGAAGAACCCCGACATCGCCGAGCTGGCCCGCGGCAAGTCCGGCCGCCTCATCGGCAACCTGACCGGCCTGATGGCCACCCTCAAGGCCCTCCCGCTCGCGTACAACCGCGATCTCCAGGAGGACAAGGAGCCGGTCTTCGACTCCATCGACCAGCTGGAGATCCTGCTCCCCGCCTTCACCGGCATGACGGCCACCCTCACCGTGCACCGCGAACGCATGGAGGAGCTGGCCCCGGCCGGGTTCTCGCTCGCCACGGACATCGCCGAGTGGCTCGTCAGGCAGGGCGTGCCGTTCCGTGTCGCGCACGAGGTGGCCGGCGAGTGCGTGAAGGTCGCCGAGGCCGACGGCAAGGAGCTCGACGAGCTGACCGACGAGCAGTTCGCGAAGATCTCCGCCCACCTCACCCCCGAGGTGCGCACCGTCCTCAACGTCCCCGGCGCCCTCGCCTCCCGCGACGGCCGCGGCGGTACGGCGCCCAGCGCGGTCGCCGTCCAGCTCGCCGAGGTGAAGGCGGACGTGGCGGCCCAGCACGCGTGGGCGACGGCGAAGAAGCAGGACTGACGCGGAGCTCCTGGCAGGGCCGGATCCGAGTCCCGGGGCGAGCCGGAGGACATCGCGGGTTACGTTGGTCGCAAGCCTCACCGGAGCCGACCGAACGGAGCCCGCGATGCCCTTCGCCCGACTGGCCACAGCAACGACCCCGACCTGCCACATCGGCCTCGGTCTCGCCGCCGTCGGGCGCCCCGGCTACATCAACCTCGGCCGGGACGCGGACCTGGGGGAGGACCGCAGCGTGGAGGCGCTGCGCACCCGCACCCACGACCTCCTCGACGCCGCCTACGCCCAGGGCGTCCGCTACTTCGACGCGGCCCGCTCCTACGGGCGCTCCGAGGAGTTCCTCGCCGACTGGCTCCGGGACCGCCCCGACGCCGACGACGTGGTCGTCGGCAGCAAGTGGGGCTACACCTACACCGCCGACTGGTCGACAGACGCCGAGCGGCACGAGGTCAAGGACCACGGCCCGGCGACGTACGAACGCCAGCGCGCCGAGACCGACGCCCTGCTCGGCGACCGGCTCGACCTGTACCAGATCCACTCGCTCACCCTGGACAGCCCGGCCCTCACCGACAAGGACCTGCACGCCAGGCTGGCGGAGGCCGCCGCGCAGGGCAGCAGCGTCGGCTTCTCCACCAGCGGCCCGGCCCAGGCCGACGCCATCCGCGCCGCACTCGCCGTGACCGTCGGCGGCGAGCCCCTCTTCCGTACCGTCCAGTCGACGTACAACGCCCTGGAGACCTCCGCCGGACCCGCGCTGGCCGAGGCGTACGAGGCAGGGCTCACTGTGATCGTCAAGGAGGGCATGGCCAACGGCCGTCTCGCGGCACCCCACGCGCCCGCCGCTCTGAAGGCGATCGCCGAGGAAACGGCCCTGGGCTGCGACGCGGTCGCCCTCGCTTTGGTCCTGCGGCAGCCCTGGGCCGGTGTCGTCCTGTCCGGCGCGGCCACCGTGAACCAGCTCGGTTCGAACCTGCACGCCGCCGCCGTCGACCTCGACGAGGACCAGGTGGCCCGCCTCGGCGCACTCGTCGAGGACCCGCACGCCTACTGGGAGCGCCGCGGGCGGCTGCCCTGGCACTGAGCACCGGAGTTCCCCGTGACCCACCACGAGAGGTGAGTCACGCATGCCCAGCGTGAGACAGCTATGTCTCATGTGGTCTATTGTTGTCTCATGGCTGTCGACCGTGACCTGGTACTGCGCACCGCCGCGGCCCTGCTGACCCGCAGAGCCACCGCGACCATGGACGAGGTCGCCAGGGCGGCCGGACTGAGCCGTGCCACGCTGCACCGGCACTTCGCCGGACGCGACGCCCTCGTCCGGGCCCTGGAGTCGCTCGGTATCGCCGAGTGCGAGGCAGCCCTCGACGCGGCCCGCCTCGACGACGGACCCGCGGCCGACGCGGTGCGCCGGCTCGTGCGCGAGATCGAGTCCGCCGCCGGTCTGCTCGCCTTCCTCTACACCGAGAACCAGCTGTTCGAGGGCGAGAAGCAGAACGAGGGCTGGGCCCGTATCGACGCCCGGCTGGCCGCGGTCTTCCGCCGAGGCCAGCAGAGCGGCGAGTTCCGCATCGACCTCACGCCCGCCTGGCTCACCGAGGCGCTCTACGGCCTGCTGGCCTCCGGCGCGTGGGCCGTGACCGAGGGGCGCGTGGCCCGCAACGACTTCACCCACATGATCGTCGAGCTGCTGCTCGGCGGCGCACTGAGGAGAGAGGAACCATGACCCGCACCCTGCGGCCGGCCCGGACGACCGAGGCGGTGAAGCGTCCCGGCCGCTGGCTGGCGCTGTCCGTCCTGGTGCTGGCCGTGCTGCTGGTGGCCGTCGACGCGACCGTCCTCGGTCTCGCGACCCCCTACATCAGCGAGGACCTCGCCCCCTCCGGCACCCAGCTGCTCTGGATCGGCGACGTCTACTCCTTCGTCATCGCCGGCCTGCTCGTCTCCATGGGCAGCCTCGGCGACCGCATCGGCCGCAAGCGGATCCTGCTCCTCGGCGCCACCGCGTTCGGCGCGATATCCGTCCTCAACGCCTACGCGCACACCCCCGAGCTGATGATCCTCGCCCGGGCGCTGCTCGGCGTCGCGGGCGCGACCCTGATGCCCGCCACCCTCGCCCTGATCCGCAACCTCTTCCACGACCCGCGCGAACGCAGCCTCGCCGTCGGCATCTGGGGCGCCACCGCCTCCGCGGGCACGGCGGTCGGCCCGATCGTCGGCGGATTCCTGCTGGAGCACTTCTGGTGGGGCTCGGTCTTCCTGATCAACCTGCCCGTGATGGCCGTCCTGGTCGTCGTCGGCGTCAAGCTCCTGCCGGAGTCCCGCAACCCGGACCCGGGCCCCTGGGACCTGCTCAGCGTCACCCTCTCCCTGGTCGGGATGGCCGGTGTCGTGTACGCCGTCAAGGAGGCGGCCACGCACGGGTTCGCGTGGGCCACGCTGGCCGCGGGCCTGCTGGGCGCCGCCGCGCTCCACGGCTTCGTCCGCCGTCAGCTGACCATGCCGACCCCGCTGCTCGACATGCGGCTGTTCCGCAGCCGGGGCTTCAGCGGAGCGGTCCTGGCCGACCTGCTCACCGTCCTGGGTCTGTCGGGGCTGGTGTTCTTCCTCTCCCAGTACCTGCAACTCGTGCAGGGCAGGCGGCCCTTCGAGGCGGGCCTGGCCGAACTGCCCGCCGCCGTCGGCGCGGTGGTGGCCGGCCTGATGGCCGGCCGAGCGGCCCGGCGTTTCTCGGTGCGTGCCGTGGTCTGCGGCGGACTCGCCGCCGTCGGGCTGGCGCTCGCCGCGCTGACCGTGATCGGCCGGCACACGGCCTATCCACTGCTCGGCACGGCCCTGCTGGTCGTCGGTGTCGGCGCCGGGCTCTCGTTCACCGTCACCGCCGACGTGATCCTCTCCAGCGTTCCCGAGAAACAGGCGGGCGCCGCCTCCGCGGTCTCCGAGACGGCGTACGAACTCGGCGCCGCCCTCGGCATCGCCGTGCTCGGCTCCATCGTCACCGGCGTCTACCGCGACTTCACCGGCCCCGCGGGCACCCCGCCCGCCGCACACGAGTCACTGGGCGGTGCGGTGGAGGCCGCCGCCGGGCTCCCGGCCCAGACCGGCGAGGCGCTGCTCGACTCCGCCCGCCAGGCCTTCGTCGACGGCCTGGCCCTCGCGGCGGGCGTCGGCGCCGCCGTACTGCTGGCCGCCGCCGCGGCATCCTGGTTCCTGCTCCGGGGCCGGCGTCTGGAGGACGGTGCCAAACACCCGTAGCCGCGCGAGCCCGCGTGGCCGCACGGGGCCGGAACGCGAACGGCGGGCCGCTCCCCGAGCGGCCCGCCTTACTGCGTGCGCGGATCCCCGCGGCCCTACGCCGCCTTCGCCTTGCTCGCGTACATGTCCACGTACTCCTGCCCGGACAGCCGCATGACCTCGGTCATCACGGAGTCGGTCACGGCGCGCAGGACGTAGCGGTCGCGGTCCATGCCCTCGTAGCGGGAGAACTCCATCGCCTCGCCGAAGCGGACCGTGACCTTGCCCGGCCGGGGCAGGCCGGTACCGCCCGGCTGGAGCTTGTCGGTGCCGATCATGGCGAACGGGACCACCGGGGCGCCGGTCATCAGGGTGAGCCGGGCGATGCCGGTGCGGCCCCGGTAGAGGCGGCCGTCGGGGGAGCGGGTGCCCTCCGGGTAGATGCCGAAGATCCGGCCCTCGTCCAGCACCCGGCGTCCGGTCATCAGCGCAGCCACACCGCCCCGGCCGCCGTCGCGGTCGACCGGGATCATGCCGACGCCGGTGAAGAACCAGGCCATCAGCCGGCCCTTGAAGCCCTTGCCGGTGACGTACTCGTCCTTGCCGATGAAGACGACCTGCCGGTCGCAGACCAGCGGCAGGATCATCGAGTCGATGAAGGTGAGGTGGTTGCCGGCCAGGATCACCGGGCCCTCGCCCGGGATGTTCTCCACACCCTCCACCCGAGTGCGGAACATCAGGCGCATGATCGGACCGAGCACTGCCTTGATGAACACGAAGCGGGACAACGGGTCCTCCGGTGTCGGGGATGCGGTATGAGTCTGTGCAGGTGAGGACATTACTCGCGGCCCGGGGGATCACGCACCTCGGGCCACCCGGGTCCTGCACGGTGTTGACGCGTGTTCACCTGCGCCGCCGTGGTGCCGACCGGCCGTGACGCCCTCACGGGATGTGAGGCAGGTCGCGCCCGTGGGGCCCCGGTGCCCTCGGTCCCGGGACGCGGGCCCGGCCCGGAGCGAAGCACGGACTCGGCGCGGAACGCGTGAGGCGCGCCGCCCGAGAAGCGCCACGATCCCGGTGACCTACGCCTACCCCGCTCCGCCGCCGCCAAGCCGACGGCACGTCAGGCATCCGTCCGGTGCGACATCTCCCCGCACCCGCGTGTTCCGGCCGCGGTCTCCCGCTCGTCATGTACGCACCCCTACGATCGGCGCGCACCGACGGTCAACGACAGGAGACCCCATGGGAACGCAGGAGTCGGACGAGCGGGCGGGCGGCGGCACCGGACGGCGGGCGCTCCTCGGCGCGGCGGTGCTCGGCGCGGGCGGAGCCGCACTGGGCCTGTCCGGCACGGCGAGAGCCGCCGGCCCCCGGCAGGCCACCCGGCACGGCGGCGGACACGGCGGCGGCCTGAAGGGCCTGCCCGTCCCGACCGTCATCGGCCACCGCGGGGCCGCCGGCTACCGCCCCGAGCACACCTTCGGCTCCTATGAGTTGGCCCTCGACCTCGGGGCAGACATCGTCGAGGCCGGTGACCTCGTCCCGACCCGGGACGGTCACCTCGTCTGCCGGCACGAACCGGAGATCGGCGGCACCACCGACGTCGCCGACCACCCCGAGTTCGCCGACCGGAAACGCACCAAGCTGCTGGACGGCGTCTCCACCACCGGCTGGTTCACCGAGGACTTCACGCTCGCCGAGCTCAAGACGCTCCGCGCGACCGAGCGCATCCCGGCCAACCGCCCGCACAACACCCTCTACGACGGCCGCTGGGAGATCCCCGCCTTCGAAGAGGTGCTCCGCTGGCAGGACGAGCAGACCCGCAGGCGCGGCAAGCAGGTCTGGATCTACCCCGAACTCAAGCACCCCACCTACTTCCGCAAGCTGGGCCTGGGCACGGAGGAGCGCCTGGCACGGCTGCTGCGCAAGTACGGCAAGGACCGGAAGAACTCCCCCGTCATCATCCAGTCCTTCGAGCCCACCAGCATCCAGCGGATGAACAAGCTGGTCGGCAACCCTCTCGCCGTCCTGCTGTCCGGTGCGAGCAGCCGCCCCTGGGACTTCGTCGAGACCGGCGACCCGCGCACCACGGCCGACCTCGTCACGCCGAGAGGGCTGAAGGAGATCGCCTCCTACGCCCAGGGCATCGGCCCGACCCTGGACCTGATCATCCCGAAGGACTCCGCCGGCCGGCTCACCGCGCCGACCACACTCGTCCGCGACGCCCACCGCGCGGGCCTGATCCTGCACCCGTACACCATGCGCAACGAGAACCCCTTCCTGCCCGCGGAGTTCCGCAAGGGCGGCGACCCCGACGCCTACGGTGACGTGTTCGGCGCGTTCCGGACGTACTTCGCCACCGGCATCGACGGCGTCTTCACCGACAATCCGGACGCCGGTGTGCTGGCCCGCGAGGATTTCGTCAACAGCTGAGCGCCCGGAACCGGTTGGGGTGACCTTCGGCCGTCCGGGCAACCCGCCGTCCGGGCGGCCGCGTCGCTGTGCGTATGACGCACGATCTGGTCGCCTCCCTGCGCCCCCTGCTCACCGCCGAGGCGTCGGCCGAGGCGTACGCATCCGGAGCCGAGCCGGGCGACCTCGAACAGGCGGTCTGGCTGCGCCTGCTGGAACGCCTGGAGGCCGACGGCCCGCCCCCCGACCCGCACCGCTGGCTGCGCAGCGCCGTCCGCACCGAGGCCCGCCGCGCCCGCCGTACGGCCCGCGACGAGCGGCCGTACGGGACCGAACCCGCCGGTGCCGCCGACTGGGAACAGACGCACGAGCCCGAGCGGCTCGCGCTCACCGCGGCCCGGCACCGCGCGCTGCGCGAGGCGGTGCGCCGGCTGCCGGGCCGCTGCCCCCGGCTGATGGAGGCGCTGTTGTCGCCGCGGGACCTCACATACCGGGAGATCGCGGGGGAGTTGGGTATCTCACAGGGCAGCCTTGGCCCGGAACGTTCCCGATGTCTGGGATGTCTGCGTCGATTGCTGACGCCGGAGGTTGCGGCCCGCCGAGGACGGGGATAGGAGTGGGGGACCACAGGTGATCAGGTGAGCGGGAGGCATGCGCACATGGGC
Organism: Streptomyces sp. NPDC048392; assembly: GCF_043200575.1. Classification (NCBI taxonomy): domain Bacteria; kingdom Bacillati; phylum Actinomycetota; class Actinomycetes; order Kitasatosporales; family Streptomycetaceae; genus Streptomyces; species Streptomyces sp. NPDC048392. Next base: position 187,978 of record NZ_JBICYB010000003.1, on the reverse strand, counting down.
ATGAGCGTGACCATCTCGGCGGCGACCGCACAGGATGCCGAGCAGATCTTCCGGCTGCAGTACCTCTGCTTCCAGAGCGAGGCGGCGCTGTACGGCAACTACCGCATCGACCCGCTCGTCCAGACCCTGGACTCCGTGCGCGAGGAGGTCGCCGCCGACTGCGTCTTCGTGGCGCGGCTCGGCGACGAGGTCGTGGGCTCGGTGCGGGGCCGGGTGACCGAGGACGGGGCGGCGTCCATCGGCAAGCTGTGCGTCCACCCCCGTCTCCAGGGGCACGGCATCGGGGCCCGGCTGCTGCGGGCCGCCGAATCCGCCCTGGGCGGGGAGCGCGGCGCCAAGCGCTTCCGGCTGCACACCGGGCACCGCAGCGAGAACAACCTGCGGTTGTACCGGCGGGTCGGCTACGAGACGGTGGGGACCGCCGAGGGGGCGGACGGCGTACCCATGATCGTCCTGGAGAAGCAGGCGGGGGCTTACGCGGCCACGGCCTGAGGGCCGCCGGGCCCGCGAAGAGGCTAGGCGGTGCGGGCCCGGCGCAGCCAGTACAGGGCGGACAGCGGCAGCAGCACGGGAATGAAGAGGTACCCCATCCCGTAGTCCGACCACACGGTCGCGTCGGGGAAGGCGGACGGCTCCACCAGCGTCCAGGTGCCGACCGTCAGGACGCCCACCAGCTCGGCGGCGCAGCACACCAGCGCCGCCCTGCGGGCCGTCTCACCGCCGCGCACCAGGGTGTACGTGATGAACCCGTAGACCACGCCGGCGACGGCCGACAGCGTGTAGGCGAGCGGCGCCCGGTCCAGCTCGGTCGCGATCTGGTACACGGACCGCGACACGGCGCCCACGACCATCACGCCGTACAGCCACACCAGCAGGATGCCGGGCCCGCTGATCAGCCGCCTGCGGGCGGGTTTCTCCTCCGTGGCCGCCATGTCAGCCTCCCCAGATGTCATACAGCCGCACCTCCAGGACGGCGAGGACGACACCGCCCGCGGCGACCGTCACCGAGCCCCAGCGGGTGCGCTCGGCCAGCGACATGAACCCCGCCGCGGGCACGCAGGCGAAGGCGCCCAGCAGATACGCCACGAAGATCGTCGTGCCCTGCTCCGGTTCCTCGCCCCGCGCCAGCCGCACGACCCCGACCACCAGCTGGAGCAGCGCCAGCGCCGTGACCACGGCCATGCCGATGAAATGCCAGTCCTTCGTCGGCTGGTCACGGTAGGCGGCCCAGCCGCACCAGGCGGCGAGCAGCAGCGCGGCGACGCCGGTCACCAGCGTCAGGACGTCAAGCATGGCAGCGAGCCTATTACGGCCCGCGGGCCCCGGTGGCCCCGGCCCCGCTCCGGGCCCCGCCCCGGCCCCGGCGCCGTGGTGCGGCGGCGCCGTAGGGCTGGCGACATGAGGATCCACGCCCAAGCGCTCCTGTTCGGCAACGACGGAACCCTCGTCTCCTCCCTCGCGTCCGTGCGCCGCTGCCGGACGCGGTGGGCCGTCGAGTACGGGATCACGGCGGAGCGGTTCGGGCGGGCCGAGCTGCACGGGCGCCCGGCCGGGGAGACAGCCGCCGACCTGCTGCCCGCCGGTGTGGTGCCGCAGGCCGTCGCGCGGATCGAGCAGCTGGAGGTCGAGGACGTGCCGAACGGGGCCGTGCATCTGCTGCCCGGTACCCGGGCCTTCCTCGACGCCCTCCCGGCGGACCGCTGGGCGGTCGTCACCTCCGCGGCCCGGCGGCTCGCCGAGGCCCGCCCCGACGCCGTCGGCATCCTCCCCGAGACCCTCGTCGCCGCCGACGACATCACGCACGGCAAGCCTCATCCCGAGCCCTACCTGCTCGGCGCCCGCGCCCTGGGCGTCGACCCGTCGGCCTGCGTCGTCTTCGAGGACGCGCCCGCCGGGCTCCGGGCGGGCCGCGCCGCCGGCATGACCACCGTGGCGTTGGCCACAACACACGGGGCCGGCGAACTCGACGCCGACCTGGTGGTCACCGACCTGTCGGCCTTGTCGGCACGGGGCACCGGCGAGGGACTCGGGATCACCGTCCGGGGCTGATCCGCGCCTCCGCGACCGGCCACCGTCCACGGCTGTCCAGTATCCGGACAGCCGTCTCCGGTCAGGACCGTACGTCTGCTTTACTGATCGCATGAGCACGACGAGCGACCGCACCCCTGCGACCGAGGCGACGACGACGCCCGGTGCTCGTCGCATGTCTCGTTGCACGTGTCGAATGTGCGCCTTCTAGAGGGCCCCCGCACCACCTGAGCCTCGCGCCCCGAAGCGAGCGCCGCCCGAGTCCGCCACCGCGCCCCCCGCGCACGCGGCCGAGCCGTGCCCCGCGCACACGTTTCTCCCCGACCTCGCGCCTTCCCGGTCCTTCCCGGCCGGACCCGCCACCGCGAGAACCGTGCCGTGTGCCGAAGGGCCCCAAGAACCCGAAGAACACCGCCCCGTGCCCGGCGCCCACCACGGTGCCGTGCACTCGACAGTGACGGAAACCCACGTGATCACCACATCGGGCCTCACCAAGGTCTATCGTTCACGCGGCCGCGAGGTGACCGCCCTGGACGGCGTCGACCTGCACGTCCGCGAGGGCGAGGTGTACGGCGTCATCGGCCAGTCCGGCGCCGGCAAGTCCTCCCTCATCCGCTGCGTCAACCTCCTGGAGCGCCCCACCGCCGGCACGGTCACCGTCGCCGGCCAGGACCTCACCGCGCTGGCCGGGCGCGGACCCCGCGCCGGCCGTGAGCTGCGGCAGGCGCGCAGCCGGATCGGCATGGTCTTCCAGCACTTCAACCTGCTCTCCTCCCGGACCGTGCAGGACAACGTCGAACTGCCGCTGGAGATCCTCGGCAAGTCGGGGAAGAAACGTTCCCGCAAGGCGCTGGAACTCCTCGACCTCGTCGGTCTCGCCGACAAGGCCAAGGCCTATCCCGCCCAGTTGTCCGGCGGCCAGAAACAGCGCGTCGGCATCGCCCGCGCCCTGGCCGGGGACCCCAGGGTCCTGCTCTCCGACGAGGCCACCAGCGCCCTCGACCCGGAGACCACCCGCTCCATCCTCCAGCTGCTGCGCGACCTGAACCGGCAGCTCGGCCTGACCGTCCTGCTCATCACCCACGAGATGGACGTCGTCAAGAGCATCTGCGACTCGGCCGCCCTCATGGACCGGGGCCGCATCGTCGAGTCCGGCACGGTCGGCGAACTCCTCGCCACCCCGGGCTCCGGACTGGCGGCGGCGCTCTTCCCGGTCGGCGGCGACGCCTCCGGGGACGACCGCACCGTCCTCGACGTCACCTTCCACGGCGAGGCCGCCACCCAGCCCGTCGTCTCCCGGCTCTCCCGCACCTACAACATCGACATATCGATCCTCGGTGCCGCCCTCGACACCGTGGGCGGCCTCCAGGTCGGCCGGATGCGCATCGCACTGCCCGGCCGCTACGAGGACAACGTCGTCCCCGTCGGCTTCCTGCGCGAACAGGGCCTGCGGATCGACGTCGTGAACGAGTCGGCGGACGCGGCGGACGCGCCGGCCCCGCTGGTGAAGGAAGGTGCCAAGTGACCTGGTCGCAGATGCAGCCGCTGCTGGAGCAGGCCTCCTGGGAGACCCTGGTCATGGTCGGCTGGTCCACCCTGATCGCCGTCGTCCTCGGACTTCCGCTCGGCGTGCTCCTCGTCCTCACCGACCGGGGCGGCCTGCTGCAGAACGTCGTGGTCAACAAGGTCATCGGCCAGATCGTGAACATCGGCCGCTCGATGCCGTTCATCATCCTCATGGTCGCGCTGATGAGCTTCACCCGCCGGGTCACCGGCACCACCATCGGCAGCGAGGCCGCGATCGTGCCGCTCGCCGTCGGCGGCATCCCCTTCTTCGCGCGGCTCGTCGAGACCGCCGTGCGCGAGGTCGACGCGGGGCTCGTCGAGGCCGTCCAGTCCATGGGCGGCAGCACCTGGACCATCGTCCGCAAGACCCTGGTCCCCGAGTCCCTTCCCTCGCTGATCGCCGGCACCACGACCACGGTCATCGCCCTCATCGGCTACTCCGCCATGGCCGGCACCGTCGGCGGCGGCGGCCTCGGCGACCTCGCCGTCCGCTACGGCTACCAGCGCTTCGAACCCGGTTTCATGTGGATCACCGTCGCGCTCCTCGCCGTCGCCATCTCGCTCATCCAGTTCGCCGGCGACTACGCGGCCCGCACCCTCCACCGCCGCGGGGGACGTGGCGGCGCGACGCCCGGGCTCCGGCTGCTCAAGGCCGACGGGCCCGCCGCGGCCGACGTGAGCAAGGCCGTCTGACCGCCCCCGCCCCGGGCTCCCGCCCCCCGAACTCCCCGTACCTCCCCGAGACGGGGTCGCACCACCTCAGGAAAGGCACTTTTCGTGCGTAACACCGCCAGGATCACCACCGCCGTCCTCGCCGCCGGAGCCCTCACCCTCGGCCTGACCGCCTGCGGCGCGGACCAGGACTCCGCCTCCGACACCTCCGGCCCGCTGGTCGTCGCCGCGAGCCCCGCCCCCCACGCCGAGATCCTCGACTACGTCAAGGACAACCTGGCGAAGGACGCGGACCTCGACCTCGAGGTCAGGGAGTTCACCGACTACGTCACGCCGAACACGGCGACCGAGGACGGCTCGGTCGGTGCCAACTACTTCCAGACCCAGCCCTACCTCGACGACTTCAACAAGAAGAACGGCACCCACATCGTGTCCGTCGTCGACGTGCACCTGGAGCCCCTCGGCCTCTACTCCCACAAGGTGAGGAAGGCCGGCGACCTGAAGAGCGGCGCGACCGTCGCCGTCCCCAACGACACCGTCAACGAGGGCCGCGCCCTGCAGCTGCTCGCGGCCGACGGGATCATCACTCTCAAGGACGGCGTCGGCACCGCGGCGACTCCCGCGGACATCACCGGGAACCCGAGGAAGCTGGAGTTCAAGGAGCTGGAGGCGGCCCAGACCCCGCGCTCCCTGGACGACGTGGACGCGGCGGTCGTCAACGGCAACTACGCCATCGAGGCCGACCTGCGGCCCGCCGAGGACGCCCTGGTCCTGGAGAGCGCCAACGGCAACCCGAACAGCAACCTCCTCGCCGTCAAGGAGGGCCATGAGGACGACCCGCGCGTCGAGAAGCTCGCGAAGCTCCTCAACTCGCCCGAGGTGAAGAAGTTCATCGAGGACAAGTACGCCGGCGCGGTCCTGCCCTCCTTCTGACCCTCCTTCCCCGCCGAGCCCCGTGTCACCCACCGGGTCCGCTCCGTGCTCACGGGGCGGACCCGGTGATGTGGTTGAGTGCTTTCATGCTGCATGCTGGGCAGTTCGAGCAGGCCCTGACGGTCACACAGGTTACGGAGCGGCGCATGACGAGCACCTTCCCCGACATCTCCATCAGCACGGAGCGGTTGGTGCTGCGCCCCCTCGACGAGGAGGACGTCCCCGCCCTGGCCGCGATGATGAACGACGAGCAGGTCGCCGCCTGGACCCACGTCCCCCAGCCCTTCACCGAGGCCGAGGCCGGCGCCTGGATCGGCGAGTACGCCCGCGCCGAGCGCACGGCGGGCCGGGGACTCGACCTCGCCGTCACCGAGTTCCTCACCCAGCGACTGGTCGGGGTCATCCGGCTGGCCAAGACCAACTGGCACGTGCGGTCCACCGAACTCTCCTACATAGTCGCCCCCTGGGCCCGGGGTGAGGGGTACGCCTCCGAGGCGGCGCTCGCCACCGCCCAGTGGCTTTTCGGCGACCAGAAGTTCGAACGCGTCGAGCTGCGCACCGCGGCCGACAACACCGCCTCCCAGCAGGTCGCCCAGAAGATCGGCTGCATCAGCGAGGGCGTCCTGCGCAACGCCTGCATGGCGCGCGTCCGCACCGACGACGGGTGGACGGACGTACGCACCGACTTCATCGTGTGGAGTCTGCTGCCGGAGGACCTCGAAGGCGCCGCCGGGCAACTGACGGACAACGACGGTTTCACCACCTTCACCGACTGGAACTGACACACGGGGACGGACGGCGCCACCGCCCCGTGCCCGGGCCGCCGCACCAGGTACCCTCACCGGGCGCGCCCCCGAACGGCTCCGCGACCACGATCTGCGAAAACCCTGGAGACTGACGACGATGGCCGACCGGGTCACGGTGATCGGCTGGGACGGTTCGCCGCTGACGGCCGCGGCACGCTCCGCACTGGGTGCCGCCACCCTGGTGGCCGGTGCCGCACACCACCTGGCACTTCCCGAGGTACCGCCCGCCGCCGAACGCATCCGCCTCGGCAGCGTCACCCTCGCCGCCCGCCGCCTCGCCGCGCACCGCGGCACGACGGTCGTGCTGGCCGACGGCGACCCCGGCTTCTTCGGCGTCGTACGCACCCTGCGGGCGCCCGAGTTCGGCCTGGAGGTCGAGGTCGTCCCTGCGGTCTCCTCGGTGGCCGCCGCCTTCGCCCGAGCCGGCATGCCCTGGGACGACGCTCATGTGGTCGTCGCCCACCCCCGCACCCTGCGACGCGCGGTGAACGTGTGCCGGGCCCACACCAAGGTCGCGGTCCTCACCTCACCGGGCGCCGGGCCCGCCGAACTCGGCCTGCTGATGGACGGAATCCACCGCACCTTCGTCATCTGCGAGGAACTCGGCACCACGCGCGAGCGGGTCACCGTCGTCACCTCGGACAAGGCCGCCGACCACACCTGGCGCGACCCGAACGTCGTCATCGTGGCCGGCGGGAGCGCAGGCCCGGCCGCCGGCGGCGACGGCGCCGGCTGGATCGCCGGCCGCGACCCCGCCACCGGGCCGCGCGGCTGGTCACTGCCCGCCGCGGCCTACGGCGGTGAACTGGGCGAGGGCGAGACCGACCTGCTCCGCGCGGCCCAACTCGCCCGGCTCGGACCGCGCCTCGGCGACCTCGTGTGGGACATCGGCTGCGGCAGCGGCGCCTTCGCCACCGAGGCCGCCCGCGCCGGCGCCGCCGTCCTCGCGGTCGACCGCGACGCCGACGCCTGCGCCCGCACCGAGGCCACCGCACGTCACTTCGGCGTCCAGCTCCAGACCGTGCACGGCACCGCCCCGCACATCCTGGAGAACCTCCCCGAACCGGACGTCGTCCGGGTCGGCGGCGGGGGAGCGGCCGTGGTCTCCGCGGTCGCCGACCGACGCCCGCAGCGCATCGTCGCGCACGCCGCCACCCGCGACGCGGCCGAACTCGTCGGCAGGGACCTGACGGAGCACGGTTACCGCGTCGAGTGCGCGCTGCTGCAGTCCGTCGGACTCGACACCCGGGCCTGGACGGAGACGGAGCGGAGCGTCGCGTTCCTGCTCAGCGGAGAGATCGTGCGGCGGGAAGCGCCCCGTTGAGACAGCGCCCGGTGATCGGTTGGTCATACCGCGCGGGGTAGGCTGGCGGATTGTTGTACCGCACTCGGACACCTGGCGGTTCGTGGGTCAATGTCCGTAGAAACCCGCTCCTTCCGGGCCGGCGGGCGCGGTACGGCAGAACCGGAGGACGCGCAACGTGGCGCAGTCCACAGCGGGCCGTCGCGGATCAGGCTGTCGTGGCGGGGGAACGACCGCGACAATGCCACTCAATGGCTTTGTCGTCTTTTCCGGCGGGTCGTTCGTGCCGCTGGGCACGCACGCTCGTTCTCCACTACGGGGCGGTCGGTGCGCCGTCCCGGGTGAGCTGGTCGTAGAAGCACTAACCGATGGGCGAGGGGTTACGCATGACCGACACCGGCCAGATCCCGGACGAGGGGCTGCCGGAGAACGCAGGCATGGTGGAGCAGCCGGGCGTCCCCGCACCCGGTGCGTACACCTACCTCTCCGAGGCCACTGCCGAGGACGAGGACCTGTTGTTGCTGCCGGGAGCCCAGAGTGCCTGGGGCAACGAGGTCGCGCCGCCCGCGCCTGAGCCGGTCGTCGAGACCGTGCACCAGCCGGGCCCGCACGAGATGTCCGGCCGTGACAGCGGCTCGGTCGACCTCGGCGGCGTCCGTCTGCCCGAACCGGCGCGGGACCCGTCGTCCGCCCCGGCCCCGGCGCGCAGGCCCCTGCACCTCGGTCCGCCGATCCCGGACGCCTCCGCCAGCCCGGTCCGCTCCCTCGCCGACCGCGGCCCCGCCGACGCGCCGTCACGGCACCCCGTCCCGCCGGTCGCGGGGCCCGAGTACCTCGACGTCCCGCAGGCCGCCGCGGCGCCTCCGCAGGCGGCGGCACCCTGGGGAGCGCAGCAGGCCCCGCAGGCCCGGGAAGCTCAGGTGAGTGCCGGGGCGGGACATGCGGAAACGGTTGTTCCGGTACCGGACCCGGGGTCCGAGCCGGTGGGCGCGGCCCAGGCCCTCGTGGCCCGGGTGGCGACGGAGGCCGTGGCGGCGACGGGCGGGGCGGCCGGGGGCGCCGACGACTCCGGCGAACCACGCGAGGCATCCGCATCTGAGGCATCTGAGGCATCTGAGGCATCTGAGGCATCTGAGGCACCTGAGGCACCTGAGGCACCTGAGGTGCCGGAGGCGGCGCAGGCCGTGCAGGCCGTGCAGGAGGTCTCGGCGGTGCCGCCCGTCCCGGACACCGACGCGGGTCAGGCCGCCGGCCCCGTGGAGGAAGCCGCACCGGCTCCCGAGGCGGTCGCCGCGGAGCTCATGGCCGAGGCAGCCCAGGAGTTTCGGGGCGACGCGGAGGCCGCGCCCGCCCCGGAGATCCACGAGGCCCTGGAGATCCCGGGGGCTGCGGAGATCCGAGCGAGCGCCGAGCAGCCGACGTCCGAACAAGCGCCGGCAGAAGTACCGGCCGAGGCACCGGCAGAAGCACCGGCAGAAGCACCGGCCGAGGCGTCGTCGGCAGAAGTACCGGCCGAGGCACCGGTGGGGCTCGAAGAACCCCGGGTGGCCGCCGCCACGGAGGCGGCCGCGCCGCCGGAAGTCCCGCCCTCCGAGGCGCCCGAGCCCGAGGGCGTGCGGGCGCCGGACGTATCCGCGGTCGTCGAGGAGCCCGTAGCGGCCGTACCCGACGCAGCCGAACCCGAGCCGTTCCCGGTCCCGGAGACCCCGGAGCGTCCCACGCCGGTGCAGGAGCAGCCCACGCCACCGGTGCAGGAGCAGCCCGCGCAGCCACAGCCGGTGGCGCAGCCCGTCCCGCAGGAGGCGCCGCACCCGCAGCCGGACGCCCGGCCCGGGCCGCGGTCCGCGGTGCCCCCGCAGGATCCGGAGCCCGGTCCGCAGGCCCCCGTGCCTCAGCCGGTCGTCCAGGCCGCCCCGCAGGCAGCCGCACCGCAGCCGGTCGTCGAGCCCGCCGCCGAGGTGCGCGCCGAGGTCCGGCCCGTCACCGACGACCAGTCCGACGACCAGTCCGACGACCAGGCCGGCGGTCGGCCCGGCGTCCACCCCGCCGCCGAAACCCCCTCGGTCCCGCACGCACCGCAGCCCGCTCAGGGCCCTCAGTCCCTCATGGACGTCGACGTACCGCAGGAAGTGGCCGTGACCGACAGCACGCCAGAGCCCGCGGGCCGGTTCACGCCGGTCGACGGCGGTCAGGTGCCCATCACCCCGCACCTCGCGCCCACGCCCCCCGAGGCCGTCCTGGTCCCGCCGGAGGCCGTCCGGGCACCGGAGCCCATTGCCGCGGACCCGGCAGGCGCGGTACCGGCACCGCGCGAGGCCGACCCCGAACTGGTCCAGAACGCCGACGACCTGGACACGCGCGGCGCCGACCAGGAGGACCAGGCGGCCGAGGAGGCGGACGTGGCTCACCTGGAGCCGGCGCCCCACGCGGAGCCCGCGCCCCAGGAAGCCACCGCAGCGCGGGAAGACCCGCACGACGCGAGCACGGCCGCGGTGGCGGAAGTACGGCAGCCCACCGGCCCGGCGGCCCCCGCCTACGCCGATGCCGAACGCGAGGCCGTACTGAAGGTCATGCGCGAGCGCCGGGACATCCGCAACGGCTTCCGCAGCGACCCCATCCCGCACGAGGTCCTGCTCCGGGTCCTGGAGGCCGCCCACACCGCGCCCTCCGTCGGCCACTCGCAGCCATGGGACTTCGTCGTCATCCGCTCGGCCGACACCCGCCGGGCGATGCACGAGCTGGCGACGCGTCAGCGCGACGCCTACGCGAAGTCGCTGCCCAAGGGCCGGGCCAAGCAGTTCAAGGAACTGAAGATCGAGGCCATCCTCGACACCCCGGTCAACATCGTCGTCACCGCCGACCCCACCCGTGGCGGCCGGCACACCCTCGGCCGCCACACCCAGCCGCAGATGGCGCCGTACTCCTCCGCGCTCGCCGTCGAGAACCTCTGGCTCGCCGCCCGCGCCGAAGGCCTCGGCGTCGGCTGGGTCAGCTTCTTCGACGAGCGCGAGATGGTCCGCGCCCTCGGTCTGCCCGAGCACCTGGACGTCGTCGCCTACCTGTGCGTCGGGTACGTCGACGAGTTTCCGGACGAGCCCGAGCTGATGCAGGCCGGCTGGTCCAAGCGCCGCCCGCTGTCCTGGGTCGTGCACGAGGAGACGTACGGTCGGCGCGCCCTGCCCGGCGAGGCGCCGCACGACCTGCTCGCCGAGACCGTCGCCCAGATCCGCCCGCTGGACGCCAAGGCGCTCGGCGAGGCCTGGGAGCGGCAGAAGCGCATGACCAAGCCGGCCGGCGCGCTCGGCATGCTGGAGATCATCTCCGCCCAGCTGTCCGGACTGTCCCGGCAGTGCCCGCCGCCGATCCCGGAGCCCGCGGCCGTCGCGGTCTTCGCGGGCGACCACGGGGTGCACGCCCAGGGCGTCACCCCCTGGCCGCAGGAGGTCACCGCCCAGATGGTGGCCAACTTCCTGGGCGGCGGAGCGGTCTGCAACGCCTTCGCCACCCAGGTCGGCGCCGAGGTCTGCGTCGTGGACGTCGGTGTCGCCACCGACCTGCCCGCCACGCCGGGCCTGCTGCCCCGCAAGGTCCGCGCGGGCACCTCCGACATGACCACCGGCGCCGCGATGACCCGAGAGGAGGCCAAGCAGGCCATCGAGGTCGGCATCGAGACCGCCCGCGACCTGGTGGCCGCCGGCAACAAGGCGCTGCTCACCGGGGAGATGGGCATCGCGAACACCACCGCGTCCGCCGCGCTCATCTCCGTGTTCACCGGCGCGGACCCGGCCGAGGTCACCGGCCGCGGCACCGGCATCAACGACGAGACGCTGGCCCGCAAGACCGAGGTCGTCCGCCGCGCCCTCGAAGTCCACCGGCCGGACCCCGCCGACCCGATCGGCGTGCTCGCGGCGATCGGCGGCTTCGAGCACGCGGCGATGGTCGGCCTGCTGCTCGGCGGCGCCTCCCTGCGCACCCCGGTGATCCTGGACGGCGTCAGCGCCGGCGCCGCCGCCCTGGTGGCCCGCGCGATCGCCCCCGAGGTCCTCGCGGCCTGCATCGCCGGTCACCGCAGCGCCGAGCCCGGCCATGTGGCCGCGCTCAACAAGCTGGGTCTGCGCCCGCTGGTCGACCTCGACCTCCGCCTCGGCGAGGGCACCGGCGCGCTGCTCGCGCTCCCGATGGTGCAGAGCACCGCGCGGGCCATGCACGAGGTGGCGACGTTCGACTCGGCCGGCGTCACCGAGAAGTAGCCCGGCGGGGGAGGAGCGGGGCGGCGCGCATCCGCCGCCCCGCTCCCGCCGCGGGCGGCACCGTCCGCTGCCGCTCGCGGGACGCCCCCGCCGTATGCCGGACGCTTCTCGTGCCGCCCCCGCGCGTCTCCTAGAATCCGCACGTATCCGCACGTCAGCCACGTCAGGGCCGCTCCAGAGCCGTAGCGCCCTCCCCGCACCGCCAGGACGAGGAGCCCACCCTCATGGCCGAACACCCCGCCTACCCCGTAGGCCTCCGCCTCACCGGCCGCCGCGTGGTCGTCCTCGGCGGCGGACAGGTCGCACAGCGCCGCCTGCCCGCCCTCATCGCGGCGGGCGCCGACATCCGCCTCGTGTCCCCCGAGGCGACCCCGTCCGTCGAGGCCATGGCGGACGCGGGCGAGATCGTCTGGGAGAAGCGCCCGTACGCGGACGGGGACCTCGCGGACGCCTGGTACGCCCTGATCGCCACCAGCGACACCGAGGCCAACCACTCCGCGTCCGCCGAGGCCGAACGGCACCGCGTGTGGTGCGTCCGCTCCGACGACGCCGACCGGGCCACGGCGTGGACCCCGGCGACCGGCCACAGCGAGGGCGTCACCGTGGCCGTGCTCACCACCGACGCGCGCCACCGCGACCCCCGTCACACCGCCGCCATCCGGGACGCGGTGGTGGAGGGCCTGCGTGACGGCACCCTCGTCGCCCCGCACCGGCGCACCCGCACCGCCGGCGTCGCCCTGGTCGGCGGCGGACCCGGCGACCCCGACCTGATCACCGTCCGCGGGCGCCGCCTGCTCGCCGAGGCCGACGTGGTCATCGCCGACCGGCTGGGCCCCCGCGACCTGCTCGCCGAGCTGCCGCCGCACGTCGAGGTCATCGACGCGGCGAAGATCCCGTACGGGCGTTCCATGGCCCAGGAGGCCATCAACAACGCGCTGATCGAGCACGCGAAACAGGGCAAGGCGGTCGTACGGCTGAAGGGCGGCGACCCGTTCGTCTTCGGCCGGGGCATGGAGGAGGCGCAGGCGCTGGCCGAGGCGGGCATCGCGTGCACCGTCGTCCCCGGCATCTCCAGCTCCATCTCGGTCCCCGGCGCGGCCGGCATCCCGGTGACCCACCGGCGCGTCGCCCACGAGTTCACCGTGGTCAGCGGGCACGTCGCCCCCGACGACGAGCGCTCCCTGGTCGACTGGCCGTCCCTCGCGAAGCTCACCGGCACGCTGGTGATCCTCATGGGCGTCGACAAGATCGGCCGGATCGCCGAGACCCTCGTCGCGCACGGCAAGTCCCCCGACACCCCGGTCGCCCTGGTCCAGGAGGGCACGACGGCCGCCCAGCGCCGGGTGGACGCGACCCTCGCCACCGTCGCCGACGCGGTCGTCGCGCAGGAGGTCAGGCCGCCCGCCGTCATCGTCGTCGGCGAGGTCGTCGCCGTCGGCCCGCACGGAACGGCGTGACATGGGCGAGCTCGTCACCGTCGAGGACCCCGACGACCCGAGGCTGCACGACTACACCGGCCTGACCGACGTCGAACTGCGCCGTCGCCGAGAACCCGCCGAGGGCCTGTTCATCGCCGAGGGCGAGAAGGTCATCAGGCGGGCCGGCGAGGCGGGCTACGCGATGCGCTCGATGCTGCTGTCCGCCAAGTGGGTCGACCCCATGCGCGACATCATCGACGAGGCCCCCGCCCCGGTGTACGTCGTCGACCCGGTGCTCGCCGAACGGGTGACCGGCTACCACGTGCACCGCGGCGCGCTCGCCTCCATGGCGCGCAAGCCCCTGCCCACGGCGGCCGGTCTCCTCGCGGGCGCCCGGCGCGTCGTCGTCATGGAGTCGGTCAACGACCACACCAACACCGGCGCGATCTTCCGCTCCGCCGCCGCCCTCGGGATGGACGCGGTCCTGCTCTCCCCGGACTGCGCGGACCCCCTGTACCGGCGCAGCGTCAAGGTCTCGATGGGCTCGGTCTTCTCCGTGCCGTACGCCCGCCTCGACACCTGGCCGACCGGTCTGGCGACGGTCCGCGAGGCGGGCTTCACGCTTCTCGCCCTCACCCCCGACGAGCGGGCCGAGCCCCTCGACGCGGTCGCCCCGCACCGTATGGACCGGGTGGCTCTCATGCTGGGCGCCGAGGGGAACGGCCTGACCCGGCGGGCCCTGGCGGGATCCGACGTATGGGTCCGCATCCCGATGTCCCACGGGGTCGACTCCCTGAACGTGGGCGCGGCGGCCGCGGTCGCCTTCTACGCGGTGACGGCGGGACGCCCCTCGGCGTAGGCACGGCACGCGCCTCGGCGTCGGCACCGGCCGGACGGCTCCGCGGGGTAACCCGGCTGCCGGGGGCCGGTCGCTACCGCCCGGCCGCCCACTGCCCCTCAGCGCCGCCGCCTCCCGCATCCCCCCGCTCGTGCGGCTGCGCCGCCCGTACGCCGTCCCGCTCGCCGCCGAGCCCCCGGGAGGGTCCCTGGCAGCCCTGTGCGGCGGCGATACCCAGCGCGACCAGCAGCGTCACCACCACGAACACGAACAGGCGCTGCCGCAGCAGCCGCGGATTGGCGGGCCGCCGCCAGCCGGTCCCCGTGGTCCTCGGCGCGGAACGGCCGGTCCCGCTGCGCGGCGCGGACCGGCCGCCGCCGTTGGTGCGTGAGGTGTTCCCGCCGTTGCCGTCGCGGGACCCGGGCGTGGGCCGGGAGGCGGACCGCCCCCCGGCGCCGCCGTTGCGCGAGGACGTGCCGCCGCGCGACGGACCGGCACCCCGGGACGCCGGTCCACGCGCCCCCGACGTGCTCCTCGGCGCGGGAGTGCCCTGCCCGCCCGGACGGCCCTGCGGACGCCGCCGGTCACGCTCCGGGTAGGTGTCGGCGAGCCGCCCCGTGGGCAGGTCGGCGTCGGCGCTGCGCGGGGCGGGCGGCCGTACGTCGGCCATGCCCTGGGCCTCCCGGGCGGCGATCTCCTTCAGCCGCAGCGACAGTTGCAGGGTGCTGGGGCGCTCCTCGGGGTCCTTGGCCAGGCACGCCCGCACCAGCGGGGCCAGGGCGTCCGGGACGCCGTGCAGCTGGGCCTCCTCGTGCACCACGCGGTAGAGCATCACCTCGGAACTGCCGTGCCCGAAGGGCGAGTCGCCCATCGACGCGTACGCCAGCGTGGCACCGAGCGAGAACACGTCCGTGGCCGGGGTGACCGCGGCCCCGCGCACCTGCTCAGGAGCGAGGAAGCCGGGGGAGCCGACCGCGGTTCCGACGTGGGTGAGCGTGGAGGCGCCCGTCGCCCAGGCGATGCCGAAGTCGATGATCCGCGGCCCTTTCGGGGACAGCAGGATGTTGGACGGTTTCAGGTCCCGGTGCACCACCCCGGCCTCGTGCACGGCGACCAGGCCCTCGGACAGTGCCGCGCCCACGGCCGCGACGTCGGCCGCGACGAGCGGGCCCCCGTCGACGACCTTGTCGTGCAGGGAGGGGCCGGGCACGTACTGCGTGGCGAACCAGGGGCGTTCCGCCTCCAGGTCGGCGGCGACCAGCCGGGCGGTGCAGCCGCCCCGGATGCGCCGGGCCGCGGAGACCTCGCGCGCGAACCGCGACCGGAACTCCTGGTCCTCCGCCAGGTCCGGCCGGATGACCTTCAGCGCGACCCGCTGCCCCTTCTTGTCGGAGCCCAGGTAGACCACGCCCATTCCGCCCGCGCCGAGCCGCCTGTGAAGCCTGAACGAGCCGACGACGCGCGGGTCCTCGCGCCTCAGGCGCATCATCGCCATGTTCATCCCCGCTGCCCGGTCCCTGTGACGAGCCACAGCTTACGTTTCCACGGCCGCCCGCGCGCAGAGGCCGCGCCCTCCCGCGACGACGGATTGTCAGTGCCGGGCGGGAGAGTTGAGGGGCGGTCAGCGAACGCGCGGACGGGCGGGCCGTGCTCGGCCGGTGCTCCCAACCGGTGGCCGGGCACCGGGGATTGGACCGGGGAAGGGCGTCCGGCCGGGGGTGGCGAGGGGCCGCGCGGGGGTGGCCCGCGCCCAGGGCGTGGTGGCGCGCGGGGCGCGGCCCGGGACGGGCACGAGGGTGTGCGGGAAGGCGGCCGAAGTGAGCGAAGTCACCGGACAGCCCGGAGATACCGGGCCACGGTGGGCGCCCCGTCCGGGAAGACCCCGAGACCCGGGAGCCGGTCTCCACCCAGGGGAGTACTCGGCGGGTCACGGCTCATCCTCCGGGAGGCCCGGCAATCGGTACGAGGGCATGACGTCCGGCGACCGCCGGACCCCTAGATTTGAGGTCAAGCGGCGGGTGCAGCACTCGTCCCCCGAGGTCAGACACCCGCCGCTCCACAAGACAACGAAACGGTCAGGAGAGGGACCATGGCCCAGACGGTTCCGCGGACACTGCTCCGCACACGGGAAGGAAACCGTCAGGGCCGTCGCCACCCCGCGGTGGCGACGCTCATGGCCCTGCCCCTGGCGGTCCTGCTCCTCCTCGTCTTCGACGGGTGGGAGACAGTGGCCACACAGGCGTCGTCCGTGGGTGTGGTGCTGGGGCGCTGAGCGGCGACCCCAGGCCCGGAAGAGCGGTCCGGGCGGGGACATCCATCCATGAAACCCCGTGGGGACGGGGGTGCGGCGGACGGCAAAATGCCGGCGCAGCTGGGGAGCTGCGCCGGCATTGCCTCTGCTCCCGACAAGCCCGGCGGGGACGACGTCGAGGGTCCCGACGGGACGACAGGGGGACCGCGGCGAGGGGGACAGCGGGAACGGCGTGGGCGCCCCGCGCCCGCATACCCTCACCCACGTGACAACGGACGCCCTCCTCCCCGCCCTCAGGGCACGCGTCAGGGAAACGGCCCACGCCCGCACCCCGGCATGTCCCTGCGGCGCGGCCACCCTCGCCGACCGCCCCGACGCCACCGTCGTCCGGCACGCCGGCACCGTCGCCAAGGCCCACGCGGCGGACGCCGACCCCGCCGGGCTGTCCCTGCGCGTCACCGCCGCCGCCCGGCTCCCCGGCGTACTCCTGCCCCCGCTCGCCCCGGCGCCCGTCCTCCTGCACGGGCGGCTCGTCACCTACTGGCCCTACGGCACGCCCGTCGACCCCGAGGACCCGGACGCGGCGCCGTGGGAGGCCGCGGCCACCCTCCTCGCCCGCCTCCACCGCACGCCGGCCCCCACCGCCGTACCCCCGATGCGCGGCCCCGTGAAGGCGGCCCTGGCCGCGGCCCGCCTCCGGGACACCGCCCCTCACCACCCCGCCACCGCGCCCGTGCTGGCGGCCTGGGACGCGCTCCCCGCCTGGGCACGCGGCGAGGCCGCCATGCCGGACACGACCACCCTCTGCCACGGCGACCTCCACCTCGGCCAGCTCATACGCCACCCCGGCCCCGAAGGGCCCTGGCTGCTGATCGACATCGACGACCTCGGCACCGGCGTCCCGGCCTGGGACCTGGCCCGTCCGGCGGCCTGGTACGCCTGCGGACTGCTCCCGCCCGACGAGTGGCACCGCTTCCTGACCGCCTACCGCGCCGCCGGCGGCCCCGCCGTCCCCGCCTGCGGCGATCCCTGGCCCGCCCTGGACGTCCCGGCCCGCGCCCTCACCGCGCAGACCGCCGCCCGGGCCGTCACCAAGGCGGTCGCGGCGGACCGGCCGCTGGACGAGGTGGAGCAGTCCCTCGTCGACGCCTGCGCGCGCATGGCCCTCCGCGTCCGGCCCGCCGCCCCACGCGGCTGAACCGAATTTCCGGGCAGTAGGGTGCAACCGACCCGCGGCGGGACAGAGTCTGTCCTGGCGATACGCGAAGCAGGACCGACCGGCGAGGAGTTGAGCCGAGCATGCAGTGCCCCAAGTGCCACGCACCGATGCACACCTACAACCGCAACGGCGTTCAGATCGAGCAGTGCAGCGGCTGCCGCGGCATCTTCCTCGACTACGGCGAGCTGGAGTCGCTGACCCGCCTGGAGGCCCAGTGGTCCCAGCCCGCTCCGCCGCCGCCCGCCGCGCCGCAGGCGTACCCGGCCGCCCAGGCGCCGGCCTGGGGCGCTCCGCACGGCGGGCACGGTCACTACGGCCACCACCGTCAGAAGAGCTTCGGGCGCATGCTCTTCTCCAGCTGACCGGCCCCCGCTGATCCGCCGGGTGCGGGCTCGTCCACGGGCCCGCACACGAAGAACCCCCGGCCGTACGAGACGGCCGGGGGTTCTTCCGGTGTGGACGATACTGGGATTGAACCAGTGACCTCTTCCGTGTCAGGGAAGCGCTCTCCCGCTGAGCTAATCGTCCTGGGAGTGCGGTGTACTGCGTGCGCGATACTGGGATTGAACCAGTGACCTCTTCCGTGTCAGGGAAGCGCTCTCCCGCTGAGCTAATCGCGCGCGGATCCATACGGATCGGTGATCCTTGCGGATCAGTGGACGATACTGGGATTGAACCAGTGACCTCTTCCGTGTCAGGGAAGCGCTCTCCCGCTGAGCTAATCGTCCTTGGAGGTGGAGACGGGATTTGAACCCGTGTAGACGGCTTTGCAGGCCGTTGCCTCGCCTCTCGGCCACTCCACCAGGAGCGCAGGAGACCCGGGAGGTCCCCTGTTCCCGCGAGCGGACGACGAGGCTCGAACTCGCGACCTCAACCTTGGCAAGGTTGCGCTCTACCAACTGAGCTACGTCCGCCTGTCGGTTCGGGTCCGCTTACGCGGCCCGGCGACGTGATGAACTCTAGCGGATTCCGGGGCCAGCACAAAAACGCGTTTGTGCAGCGTGCTGCGGTGCGTCCGCTCGCGGACCTGGTCAGGGCACCCGGAAGGACACGTTCGGGTCACCCCGGGGGACACCGGCCTAGACTCGGTCACGTGCTCGATCTCCCTCCCCTCGCCCGCTTCGGCGACCGTCTCGCCACCGGTCTCCTCGACGTCACGAGCGATCCCGCCGCCCTCGACTCCGAAGGTTTCTGGGCCGTCTGCGCCGACTTCGAAGGCCGCCTGACCTGCGCACGTTTCGCGGACGTACGGACCGAGCCGGTGCCGACGCCCACGCCGGGAGCGTGGCGCGGACCCTCCGTCGGCGACTGGACGTCCTCCCTGGACCGCGCCGCGTACACGGCGGCCGTACGGCGCATCCGCGCGCACATAGCCGCCGGCGAGGTCTACCAGGCCAACCTCTGCCGGGTGCTGACCGCGCCCGTCGGACCCGGCGCCGACGTGGACGCGCTCACCGCCCTGCTGGCCCGCGGCAACCCGGCGCCGTACGCCGGAACGGTCCGGCTGCCGGGGCACGGCGTCGAGATCGCCACCGCCTCGCCCGAGCTGTTCCTGCGCCGGGACGGCCGGACGGTCGAGTCCGGGCCGATCAAGGGCACCGGGCGGACCGAGGCCGACCTGCTGCAGAAGGACTACGCCGAGAACGTGATGATCGTGGACCTGGTCCGCAACGACCTGGGGCGGGTCTGCGCCACGGGCAGCGTGGCGGTGCCCGACCTGTGCGCCGTGGAGAAGCACCCGGGCCTCGTCCACCTGGTGTCCACGGTGCGCGGCGAGCTGCGCGCGGGCACCGGCTGGCCCGAGCTCCTCGCCGCCGCCTTCCCGCCCGGCTCCGTCACCGGCGCGCCCAAGCCGAGCGCCCTGCGGATCATCGAGGCGCTGGAGACCGCGCCCCGCGGCCCGTACTGCGGGGGCGTCGGCTGGGTCGACGCCGGCCGGGGCACCGGCGAGCTGGCCGTCGGCATCCGCACCTTCTGGATCGACCGGCGCGCGGGGCGGCTGTGCTTCGGCACCGGCGCCGGCATCACCTGGGGGTCGGACCCGGAGGGCGAGTGGCGGGAGACCGAACTGAAGGCGTCCCGGCTGCTCGCGGTAGCGTCGGGGGCGTACGAGGTGAACGGAAGCGGAGAGGCGCTGGCGACGTGAAGATCTGGCTCGACGGCGGGTTGCAGGACATCGAGTCCGCCCGCGTCTCCGTCCTCGACCACGGGCTGACCGTGGGCGACGGTGTCTTCGAGACCGTGAAGGCGGTGGACGGCAGGCCTTTCGCGCCGACCCGGCACCTGGACCGGCTGACCCGCTCGGCCCGCGGCCTCGGCCTGCCCGACCCCGACCTCGACGAGGTGCGCCGCGCCTGCGCCGCCGTCCTCGACGCCAACCCGATGCCGCTCGGCCGGCTGCGCATCACCTACACCGGCGGCCACGGCCCGCTGGGCTCCGACCGCGGCGAGTACGGCCCGACCCTCGTCGTCGCCCTCGGCGAGACCGTCCGCCGCCCCGACTCCACGGCAGTGATCACCGTCCCATGGGCCCGCAACGAACGCGGTGCCCTCACCGGCCTGAAGACCACCTCCTACGCCGAGAACGTCGTCGCCCTGGCCCGCGCCCGCGAACGCGGGGCCACGGA
The DNA here is from genome assembly GCF_043200575.1 of Streptomyces sp. NPDC048392. NCBI lineage: Bacteria > Bacillati > Actinomycetota > Actinomycetes > Kitasatosporales > Streptomycetaceae > Streptomyces > Streptomyces sp. NPDC048392. The sequence goes on along the minus strand of NZ_JBICYB010000003.1, from coordinate 168,067 downwards.
AGCGCTGTTCGGCAACACCGTGGGGCAGCTGTGCGAGGGCACCGGGTCGAACGTCTTCGTCGTCCTCGACGGCGAGATCCACACCCCGCCGGTCACCTCCGGCTGCCTCGCCGGAATCACCCGCGCTCTGGCCGCCGAGTGGACCGGTGCGCGGGAGAGCGACCTCCCGCTGGACGTCCTGGAGCGCGCCGACGAGGTGTTCCTGACCTCCACGCTGCGGGACGTCCAGGCCGTGCACCGCGTCGACGACCGCGAACTGCCGGGCGCCCCGGGGCCGGTGACCGCCAAGGCCATGCGGATCTTCGAGGAGCGGTCCGGGAACGACCTGGACCCGTGACCCGCCGATATTCGGCTGCCGTTCTCGTCCCCCGGTGGGTAGAACTGCCGTGATGACCACGACCCTGCGGCCGACCGAGCCGCTCCAGCGCGCCGCCGACGGGACGCGTTCGCGCCACTACCAGGTGTGTGTGAACAGCCGCCCCGTCGGTGTGCTGCACCTCGGCACCTCACCCAGCCTCGGAGACTCGGTGGCCGTGATCCACGAACTGCGCGTCGACGGGCCGGACCGCCGGCGCGGCCGGGGCACGGTCGCCGCGCTGGCCGCGGAGGAGGTCGCGCGCGCGTGGGGCTGCGGGCAGATCGAGGCCGCCGCCACCGACGCCGAGGCGGGAGGCGGCACCGGGGCGGGGCCACGGCTCGCGCAGGCGCTCGGCTACGTCCTGCGCAGCCGCGGCATGACCAAGCCCCTCGGCGGCACCCCGCCCGCCCTGCCCGCGGGCAGCAGGGCACGGCCGATGACTCCGCGGGACTTCGCCGCCTGGCACGCCCACGAGTCGCAGCGCTACGCCCGGACCTGGATGGAGCGGGGCGTGCCCGAGACCGACGCGTACGCGAAGGCCCGCCGCGATCACGAGACGCTGCTGCCGCGGGGGCTGGACACCGAGGGCATGCTGTTCCGCGTGCTGGAGCACGAGGGCGAGCGGGTCGGCGTCCTGTGGCTGGCGCTGCGGGAGGACCGGGCCTTCGTCTTCGACGTCGAGGCGGACGCGGCCCACCGGGGCCGGGGGCACGGCCGCACCCTGATGCTGCTGGCCGAGGCCGAGGCGATCACCGCCGGCCGCCCACTGATCGGCCTCAACGTCTTCGCGGGGAACACCGCGGCCGAGCGGCTCTACGAGTCGCTCGGCTACGGAACCACGCGGTACAGCTACTACAAGCCGCTGCTGTAGCGGCGGACGCGGGCTCGCGCCGCTGCCGGGACCGGCCGCGGGTTGCGGTCCTTCAGTCCTGCTCGGCCAGCAGCCGGTCCGCGATCTCCGCGACGCGCTCGCGCAGCCCTTCCTGGCTCCTGCCGCCGTCGAGGCGTTCGCCGCCGATCACGTACGTGGGGGTGCCGGTCACGCCGATCGCCTTGCCCTCGGCCTGGTCGGCGTCGACGATCAGGATGTGCCGGCCGTCGATGAGGGCCGTGTCGAACTCCTCCGCGTCCAGTCCCAGTGTCCGGGCCACCTCGATCAGGAGGGCCTTCCCCTCGCGGTCCAGATCCGCGGCCCGCTCCAGAACGGCTTCGACGTACGGCCAGCCCCGGCCCTGGGCGACGGCCTCCTCGGCGGCCTGCGCGGCGGCGAAGGCGTGCTGGTGCTTCTCCAGCGGGAAGTGCCGCAGCCGCACCTCCAGACGGTCTCCGTAGCGGGCGCGCAGGGCACGGAGGTCGTCCAGGGCGGTGCGGCAGTCCGGGCACTGAAGCTCGCACCAGACCTCGAGTACGGGCGCGGCGGGGCGGGCGGGGGAGGAGTCGCTCATGCCGCCATCCTCCCAGCCCAGGAGGCGCCGCCCCAACCGCGTCGTGCCTCTCCCACCGGTACCCGCGCAGGAGCCGACCCCGAGATCTCCCTGATCCCGGGCTTTCGGCATGGCCTCACGGCGGGCCGACGGTGCAGGATGGAAGGGACGACGTACTCATGCCCCACCGAGCCCAGCCTGGAGGACCGGATGATTGCCGAGACCGTCTGCTCCGCGGTGTCCGCGGCGGGCCTGGGCATCGCGGCGGTCACCGCGTACCGCAGGCGTTTCCTCACCGCCGCCCGGATCGCCGCCTACTCGCTGGTCCCGATCGGCCTGGTGATGACCGGAGTCGTCGAGTGGCTGGCCGACACGGCCTTCAGCCCGGTGGCCTGGGCCGGATTCGGGGTGCTGGGCGTGGCCTGGGTGCTCTTCATGACCACCCGCGCCGTGGAGCGCCGCCGCGGCGGCACCCGCAAGGAACGCAGGGAGGCCCGCGCCGCGGCGCAGCGCGACGCGGTGGCTCCGGCGGCGTCCGCGCCCTCCCTGGGATCGGGTGCCCGTCCGGCCGCCGAGCCCGCGCCCCGGCCGGCGAAGGCGTCCCCGGGTGGTGAGGACGACTTCGGCGACATCGAGGCCATCCTCAAGAAGCACGGGATATGACGGGGCGACGTCGCAGGCCGAAACGGCACAGCGGTCCGAGGCCGACAGTCCGCGCTCCGGAATGATCACGATCCGACCGGACCTTGCGACATTCAACTAACTCCCGGTCTTTACGGGCGTGTTGATCGCACCGGCCCCGTCCGCTGCGTCATCATCGCGGCGAGATGCCGGACACCACTCAGCTGGATACCCAGCTGGACACGAGACAGAGCGAAACCGCGCGGGTGCAGGACGAACCACGCGGCTGCCTCTTCGCCCTTTCCCAGCCACCGCTCATGATCTTTCTTGCGGTGATCGGGTGTCTGCTGCTCATGGCTTCGTTGCACGATCTGCTGTTGCTGTGAGCCGTACCCGCGCTCCCCGGCGTCACCCGCCGGGGGCCGCGTCGCCCTCCGGGCATCCACAGCCGCTCCGGTCCGGCCCCGTCCCGGCCCGCGCTCCAGGCCAGTCGCGCTCCGGCCCCGCAGGGGCGGCGTCAGCCCGCCGCCTCCTTGCGCCGGGCCCGGTAGGCGGCCACGTGCAGGCGGTTACCGCAGGTGCGGCTGTCGCAGTACCGCCGCGAGCGGTTCCGGGACAGGTCGACGAAGGCGCGCCGGCAGTCCGGGGCCTCGCACCGCCGCAGCCGCTCCCGCTCCCCGGCGACCACGAAGAACGCCAGCGCCATCCCGCAGTCCGCGGTCAGGTGGTCCGCGACGGAGGCGCCGGGCGCGAAGTAGTGGATGTGCCAGTCGTAGCCGTCGTGGTCGGTGAGCCGGGGCGTGGTGCCTGCGGCCGCGACCAGGTCGTTGATCAGTCCCGCGGCGGTCCGGGGGTCGGGGGCGGCGAAGACCGCCGCGAACCGCCCGCGGATCCTGCGCACCGCCGAGAGGTCGATTTCCGAGAGCGCGCCCACGTCGCTGATGTCGTGCGTTCCCACGAATTCCTGGAGGGCCGCGACGTCGGGCAGTCCGTCCGGGGCCGACTCGTCCTCCGGCACGGTGTTCACCAGATCCACCACGGTGTCGAGCGCGCACCGGGTGTCGTGGGTGATCAGCACGTTTCGCTCCCTGGCCTGGGGGTCGGGCGGGCGCCCGCCGATGCTGGCCGATGGTAGTGGCTTCCGCGGCGGGCTGACCGGCCGCGAGCCCGTCCCGGTCGTCGGTCGCTCCTACAACGGCGGCCGGCCCGCCTTCGTTCCCGGGGCCGCGCACACACCGGCGCCGCCCCCGCGGAGACCCGCGGCGACGACGCCGGTGTGTGCCGTATGCGGTTGTCCGGGCCCGTGCCGTCACCCCGAGTCGACGGCGACGGGCGGCTTCACGCGGGGCCCCGCCCTAGCTTTCCGCCAGGATGTGCGAGAGCTCCTGATCGAGATCGAAGTGCCGGTGTTCCGTGCCGGGAGGCACGGCGGCGTCTGTGCGCTTCAGGAAGGACTCCAGGGCCCGCGCCGGGGCCTCGAGCAGCGCTTCGCCCTCCGGGGAGCTGAGAGCGATGCACACGACGCCCTGGCCGTGACTGCGGGACGGCCAGACACGGACGTCGCCGGTCCCGGTGGGGCGGTGGAGACCCTCGGCGAGGAGGTCGCGGGCGAACACCCACTCGACGGTTTCCTCGGCTCCGGTGTGGAAGGTGGCGTGCACGGCGTAGGGGTCGGCCGTGTCGTACCGCAGGCCTGCGGGGACAGGCAGGGAGGACTCGCTCGACACAACGAGGCGCAGGTGCAGCTCGCAGCTGACCGTGGTGTTCATAAGCGCCAGGGCCTTTCGCTCAGTGTGCGCTCGGGGATTCGCACGTCGGCGAAATCGACATGCCACCTACGGTGCCGTTGTAAACCCCTCTGAGTGTTTTGCGTGTGTTTACGTAACTCTTCCGGCCGAGAGATCGTTCGGGTCGTGCGCCCATTCCGGTGACAGGTTTCGCTCCGGTAGTGTTTGGCCGTATGGACACGGGGAGTAACAAGTCCGGCGAGGCAGCCGTGGCGGCGGACCGTACGGGGACGGACGAGGCCACGGCCGAGCGGGCGCTCGGTTCGCGGGCGCCGGAATTCGTCAAAGCGCGTCGTGCTCTGCACGTGAGCTGGCAGGTCGGGGTCTTCGTCGTCGGCCTCGCGGTCGTGGTGGCCGGCGTCATCATGCTGCCGCTGCCCGGGCCGGGCTGGGTCGTGATCTTCGGTGGCATGGCGATCTGGGCGACCGAGTTCGTCTGGGCCCAGCTCGTCCTGCGCTGGACCAAGCGCAAGGTCACCGAGGCGGCGCAGCGCGCGCTCGACCCCAGGGTGCGGCGCCGGAACATCATCCTGACCTCCGTCGGTGTGCTGATCATCGCCGTGCTGGTCGGCGTCTACCTGTGGAAGTTCGGCCTCGAGATGCCCTGGAAGATCGAGGACCAGTGAGCGCCCGCAGGGGTGCCCCGCCGCGGTCCCCGCTGGTCACGGACGCCCCTGACATGGGGTAATGTTCTTCCTGCGTCCGGGCGATTAGCTCAGTGGGAGAGCGCTTCGTTCACACCGAAGAGGTCACTGGTTCGAACCCAGTATCGCCCACCGGATCATCAGGCGGCCCGGCTCACCCTCGTGAGCCGGGCCGCTTCGCCGTGCGGACGCGTGCGGCGGGTGCGGGTACCGGCGCGGGCGCGGTCCGGGTGTCCGGGGCGTTCCGTCCGGGGGTTCCGCTTCTGCCCGTGTTCATTCAACCGTGACCTTCCGCGCCGCGGCCGTGCACGGGCTCGCCGGTGTTCGGCCCGTCGGTCGCGCCGCGCCGACCTGGGTGTTCTCCGGTCCACCGGACGACAGGCCCGGGACGGGTGTCCGGGCCGGCCGCGCTCCGCTCCCATCAATTCCTGTCCGAATCATTGACGCGCTCCCGGGCCCTCCGTACCTTGTGCCAGCAAGCGCTTACTTGAAACGATTCATGAGGCGGAAGCGACGTCGCGGGGAGGCTCGTGTGCAGCAGGGCGGGAACGCGGAACGGCAGACCGGGAGACGGACGATCCTCAAGGCGGCGGGGGCCTCACTGGCCGTCGCGGGGCTGGGGGGCACGGCCACCGCGTGTGGCGGCGGCAGCGGCTCGGGGGACGGAACGGTGACGATCCGTTACTCCTGGTGGGGTGCCGAGGACCGGGCCGAGCGCATCAACAAGACCATCGCGCTCTTCGAGAAGAAGTACCCGAAGATCAAGGTCAAGACCGACTTTCAGCCGTACACCGACTTCTGGAAGAAGTTCAACACCCAGGCCTCCGGGGGAAATCCGCCGGACGTCTTCCAGAATGCCATCGGCTTTCTCCGCAAATACGACGCGAAGAACGTCCTGCTCGATCTGGGCGGACAGGTCGAGGCGGGAAATCTCTCCATGGACGGATTCCGCGCGGGTCTGGAGAAGTTCGGCGAGATCGACGGCAAGCTCCTCGGCGTGCCCGTCGGTTCGAACTCGATGGCGCTGGTCATCGACAAGCCCGTCTACACCCGGTCCGGCGTCAAGCCCGAACAGGGCTGGACATGGGGCGACTTCGACGAGGCGATGACGAGAATCCGCGACAGGACCGGCCGGGCCGGCGACAGCGGCATGTACGGCGTCATGTACCTCTACGACCTGTACCTGCGTCAGAACGGCAGGGCGTTCTTCACCGAGGACGGACTCGGCTTCTCCGAGTCGGATCTGACCGCGTGGTGGACCAAGGCGGAGAAGGGCGTGAAGTCCGGCCTGTTCGCCGACCCCAAGAAGGCCGCCCAGATCAAGCCCAAGTCGGCGCTCTCCGCGGAGCTGGCCGGCAGCGAGTTCACCTGGGACAACTTCACCGTCCGCTACACCTCCGAGGGCGAGAGCGAGTACGGGCTGGCGCCGATCCCCACCACGGACGGCAAGAGGACCGGCCAGTACCTCGGCTCGCTGATGCTCAGCGGCTACAAGCGCACCGAGCACCCGAAGGAAGTCGCCCAGTTCATCGGCTTCATGGTGCACGACCCCGAGGTCGCCAAGATCATGGGCTACGACCGCGGCGTCCCCACCACCCAGGCCCAGTACGACGCGTACCGGCCGACCGACCCGGTCAACAAGGCCATCGCCGCCTACGAGGAGTCCCTCGTCGAGGCCGGCGTCCTGGAGCAGATCACCCCGCACCCGAACGGGGCCGACATTTGCGAGGCCGCGTTCCTGCGCATCGCCGAGGAGATGGCGCTCGGCTCGCGGTCCGTCGAGGACGCCGTCGAGCAGTTCTTCACCGAGTCGAAGACGGCTCTCGCAGGCTGATGGGAAACGCCGTGACACACGCCCCCGCGAGGGAGGGACGGACGGCCTCCGAGCCGCGGCACGGTCCGGTGAAGCCCTCGCGCCCCGCCGAGCTGAAGCGGCGGGGCCGCCGGGAGAACCTGGCCGGGTACCTCTTCATGTCCCCCTGGATCGCCGGTTTCCTGCTGCTGACGGCGGGACCGATGGCCGCCTCGCTCTACTTCGCGTTCACCGACTACAACCTGTTCGACGCCCCCAGGTGGATCGGCCTGGACAACTTCTCCGAGATGTTCGGCGACCCGCGCTGGCGCCACTCGGTCCGGGTCACCCTGTGGTACGTCGTGGTCGGCACGCCGGTCAAGCTGATCGCGGCGCTCGGGGTCGCGCTGCTGCTGGCGCAGAAGCGGCGCGGGCAGGCCTTCTACCGGGCCGCCTTCTACGCGCCGTCACTGATCGGCGCGAGCGTGTCCATCGCCATCGTGTGGAAGGCGATCTTCTCGGACGACGCGGTCGTCGACCGTGCGCAGCAGCTGTTCGGGATCGGTGCCGGCGGCTGGACCGGCGACCCGGAGCTGATCATCTACAGCCTGGTGGCGCTCACCGTCTGGCAGTTCGGCGCCCCCATGGTGATCTTCCTGGCCGGTCTCAAGCAGGTCCCGCGCGAGCTGTACGAGGCGGCCGACGTGGACGGTGCCGGCAAGGCGCGGCAGTTCTGGAACATCACGCTGCCGATGATCTCCCCCGTCCTCTTCTTCAACGTCCTGCTGGAGACCATCCACTCCTTCCAGATCTTCAGCTCGGCCTACATCGTCGGCGGCGGCGCCGGCGGCAACGCCTGCGGTCCCGCGGACGGCACGATGGTCTATACCTGCTACCTGTACGTCCAGGGCTTCGAGAACAGCCGCATGGGCCTGGCCTCCGCGATGGCGTGGATGCTGCTGGTCGCGGTCGCCCTGGTCACCGCGGTGCTGTTCTGGTCCCAGAAGCGCTGGGTGCACTACGAGGAGGGCGGCCGATGAGCGCGCAGGCCACCGACGTCACGCCGGCCACCGACGCCGGGCCGGCCCCGTCCAACGGGGCGGCGGCGCTCCGGCGCGGGCTGCCCGGGTCGCTCGCCTGGCACCTCGGGTCGCTGGCGGTCCTCGCCGTGATCCTCTACCCGCTGCTCTGGGTGGTCGGCGGCTCCTTCAAGGAGAGCGGCGACATCGTCGGCAGCCTGGACCTCTTCCCGGGCGACCCGATCACGTCCAACTACACGAGCCTCGCCGACGGCATCGCGGACATCTCGATCTCTACGTTCTTCTTCAACTCGCTCTTTCTCGCGGTCGGCTCGGTGATCGGGATCGTGGTGTCCTGCTCGCTGACGGCGTACGCCTTCGCGAAGATCGGGTTCGCGGGACGCAACCTGCTGTTCACCCTGATGATCAGCACGCTGCTGCTGCCGTACCACGTGCTGCTGATCCCGCAGTACGTGCTCTTCCGCAACATGGACATGATCAACACCTACACCCCGCTGCTGCTGGGGAAGTACCTGGCCACCGAGGCGTTCTTCGTCTTCCTGATGGTGCAGTTCATGCGCAACCTGCCCAGGGAGCTGGACGAGGCGGCCCGCCTCGACGGCTGCGGGCACCTGCGGATCTACTGGTCGATCGTGCTCCCGCTGTGCAGGCCCGCGCTCATCACCAGCGCGATCTTCACCTTCATCAACTCCTGGAACGACTTCATGGGCCCGCTGATCTACCTCAACGAGCCCGGCAAGTACACCGTCTCCCTGGGCCTGAAGATGTTCGTGGACCAGGAGGGCCTGGCGAACTACGGCGGCATGATCGCCATGTCGCTGGTCGCCCTGCTGCCCGTCCTCGCCTTCTTCCTGGCCTTCCAGCGCTATCTGATCGACGGCATGGCGACGTCCGGCCTGAAGGGCTGAGGTGAACCTCTCATGACCGGAGCGCGTGCCAAGGCCCGTCCGGAGCCGGGGGAGTCCCGGCTCGCCCAGGGCTTCGCCCTGTTCGCCGAGTGCCTGCTCACCGGCGTGTGGATCGCGGTGGCGGCGCTGCCGCTGGTCACCTACCCCGCCGCGTTCGCGGCCGGCGCGCGGCACCTCGGGCGCCGGCTGGCCCACGAGCACGGCGGCTGGCGGGAGTTCGCGGCCGACTTCCGGGCGGCGGTGCGCCGCGGATGGCTCGTCGGGATCGCCGGGTGGGCCGCCCTGGCCGCGGTGTGGGTCGACGTGCAGGCCGTGCGGAACGGTCTGCCGGGCGGCCCGCCGGTCGGCACCGTCGGCGTCCTCGCCCTGATCGGCGCGGCCGTCGCGGGACTGCGCGCGGCGGCGGCCTGGCACCCCGGCGCCTCCTGGCGGTCGCTGTGCGCGCGGGCCGGCCGCCGCACCGTGCTCGACCCCGCCGGTTCCTTCCTCCTCGTCGGCGGACTGGCCGTCGTGGTCTGCTCCGCCTGGTTCAGCGCGCCGCTGGCGGTCGCCGTCCTCGGTACCGTCGCCGCGGCGGCCGTCGCCGTGGAGGAGCGGTACCGGCGCCGCTGACGGGCGACGCCCCCGTACCAGGGCCGGCGTTCCGGTGCCGCGCCCCTCAATCTGTCATGCCCTTGACATACCTGGCACCCGCACGGAAAGGAAAGGCCATGCCCCCCATCCCCCGCAGGTCCCTTCTCAAGGCGGCCGCCGCCGCCGGCGCCGCCGCGCATTTCAGCTGGGCGCTGGGCACCAGGAACGCACAGGCCGCGCCCGCCGCCCCCGCCGCCGACGACAGCCCCGTCACCCTGACCTGGCTGGAGGACGGCGGCCTCGGCGCCGCCCCCGGCTCCACCGTCGGCGTCCCCTGGCCCAGGGGCACCTACCAGGAGGACCAGTCCTTCGCCGTCACGGACGCGGACGGCAGGTCCGTACCCGTGCAGTCCTGGCCGCTCGCGTACTGGCCGGACGGCTCCCTCAAGTGGACCGCGCACGCCGTCAACTCGGGCAGCGGCAGGCTCACCCTGGCCGCCGGTGTCCCCGCCGCACCCGCCAGGAAGGTCACCGTCGACCGGCACGGCGGCACCATCGGCATATCGACCGGCGTCATCACCGCCAGAATCGGCAAGTCCGGATCGACACTGATCAAGTCGGTCACCCGGGGCTCCAGCGAGATCGCGAAGAACGGCCGCCTCGTCCTGCTGCGCCAGCCCGAGATCGAGGACGGCGACCAGGGCTCGGTCAAGTACGAGCGCTTCGACGGCGCGATCGACGACGTGGCGGTCGAGCAGGAGGGCCCGGTCCGCGCCGTGGTCCGCGTCGACGGCAAGCACCGCAAGGGCCACCGCGGCTGGCTGCCCTTCTCCATCCGCCTCTACTTCTACGCGGGCGCCGACTCCTTCCGCATGGTGCACACCGTCACGTTCGACGGGAAGCAGGAGCCCGGCGAGGCGAGCGGCGACTTCATCCGCGGCCTGGGCGTCCGCTTCACCGTGCCCATGCGCGACGAGTCCTACGACCGCCACGTCCGCATCGGCGGCGAGGGCACCGGCCTGCTCCGCGAGGCCGTCAAGGGCATCACCGGACTGCGCCGCGATCCGGGAGCGGCCGTCCAGGCGGCCCAGTTCGCCGGGGAGAGGCTGCCCGACCCGTCCACCTGGGACCAGCGGGTCACCACCCGCCTCAAGTACATCCCCGAATGGGGCGACTACACCCTCTCCCAGCTCTCCGCCGACGGCTTCACCCTGCGCAAGCGCACCAAGAAGGGCCACGGCTGGATCGGTGCCGGCGGCGGACGGCGCGCCTCCGGCTTCGGCTACGTCGGCGGCGCGAGCGGCGGCCTCTCCTTCGGCCTGCGCGACTTCTGGGAGAAGCACCCCGCCCAGCTCGACATCCGCGATGCCCAGACCGACGAGGCCGAGATCACCCTCTGGCTCTGGTCACCCGAGGCCCAGCCCATGGACCTGCGGTTCTACCACGACGGCATGGGCCAGGACACCTACGCCGAACAGCTCGAAGGCCTCAACATCACCTACGAGGACCACGAACCCGGCTTCGGCACCCCCTACGGCATCGCCCGCACCTCGGAACTCCTGTTCTGGGCCAACGACTCCACCCCGAGCGCCGAGAAGCTCGCCGAACAGGTGGCGGCGGTACGCGTACTGCCCCAGTTGGCCGCCCCGCCCAGGCAGCTCATCAAGGCCAGGGTCTTCGGACCCGGCCTGTACTCCGAACCCGACCGCTCCACCCCGGCCAAGGCCCGGATCGAGGACCACCTCGACTTCCTCTTCGCCTACTACAGGGACCAGGTGGAGCAGCGCCGCTGGTACGGCTTCTGGGACTACGGCGACATCATGCACACCTACGACGCCGCCCGGCACGTGTGGCGCTACGACGTCGGCGGCTACGCCTGGGACAACTCCGAACTCTCCCCGGACCTCTGGCTCTGGTACGCCTACCTGCGCTCCGGCCGCGCCGACCTCTTCCGCTTCGCCGAGGCCATGACCCGGCACACCGGCGAGGTCGACGTCTACCACCTCGGCGAATGGGCCGGCCTCGGCACCCGGCACGGCGTCCAGCACTACGCCGACAGCGCCAAGCAGCAGCGCATCGCCAACACCACCTACCGGCGCTTCTACTACTTCCTCACCGCCGACGAACGCGTCGGCGACCTCATGCACGCCAACGTCGACTCCGACGAGACCTTCCTCGCCCTCGACCCGCTCCGCAAGATCCGCACCGAGCCGTACACGCCCGACCGGCACGCCCTGTCGATCGGTTTCGGCACCGACTGGAGCGGCCTGGTCTCGGCGTGGCTGACCGAGTGGGAACGCAAGGGCCCCAAGTGGGAGAAGGCCAGGGCCCGCGTCCTGTCCACCATGGAGACCATCGCCGCCCAGCCCAACGGCTTCGTCCAGGGCAGCGGCCTGTACGACCTGGACACCGGGAAGTTCGCCGTCGCCGACACCCCGAAGGTCGAGGTCTCCCACCTGTCGGCCGTCTTCGGCCTCAACGAACTCTGTGCGGAACTCATCGACCTCGTCGACCTGCCGGAGTTCAACGAGGCGTACTACGACTACTGCCGCTACTTCAACGCGAGCAAGACGGAACAGGCCGAGCGCTACGGCTCCAGCTTCGGCAGTCTGATCCTCTTCCAGGGCCACTCGCGCCTCGACGCGTACGCGGCCGCGCAAACCGGCGACGCACAGCTCGCCACGCGCGCGTGGCGGAAGTTCTACGACTCCGACGGCTACAAGGAGTCGGCGCCCTGGACGACGGAGAAGCTCGGCGGCTCCGTCACGCTGGTGCCCGGCAGCGAGGCGAGCTGGGTGTCCACCAACGACACCGCGCTCTACGGACTCGCCGCCATCGAGAACCTCGCACTCCTGGGGGACCGGATGCCGTAGTTGTCCCGTGGGGGACGCGGGTGCGGGCACACTGCACGGGTGGACTGGAACCATTACCGCTTCCGCAGCCTGTGGCCGCTGCCCGCGCCCGCTCCGGACGTCTACCGCGCTCTGGAACGCATCGAGGACTACCCCCGCTGGTGGCCACAGGTGCGCGAGGTCACCCGGCTCGACGACACGAGCGGGGTCCTACGGTTCCGCTCCCTCCTCCCGTACGACCTGACCGCGACCCTGCGGGAGGGCCGCCGGGACCCGGCGGCGGGGGTGCTTCAGGTCGCCATGAGCGGCGACATGGAGGGCTGGGCGCGCTGGACGGTCGTCCCGCGCGGCTCCGGCACCCTCGTCCGCTACGACCAGGAGGTCGTCGTGCGCAAGCCGCTGCTGCGCCGCCTCGCCGTGCCGGGGCGGCTCCTGTTCCGGGCCAACCACCGGCTGATGATGCGGGCGGGGCGGCGCGGCCTCGCCACGCACCTGGGCGGTGGCCGGCAAGCGGTTTGATGGAAACGCGCGGGGCCCTGTATTGTTCAGTGCGTTCCCGGGCGATTAGCTCAGTGGGAGAGCGCTTCGTTCACACCGAAGAGGTCACTGGTTCGAACCCAGTATCGCCCACTCGGGAAAAGCCGGTCCGTCGCCCGACGGACCGGCTTCTTCGTGTGGTCGCGTTCGTGTGCTCACGCCGCCGCCGGCAGGTCAGGCCGCAGTGGCCAGGCCGGGTCCACCGCTTCCTCGGTGCCGTTGAGCGCGAACCACGCCTGCAGCCCCCGAGCCTGCCCCGCGTGCCACACCGCCTGCAACGTGTGCAGCTCGGCGGGGGAGAGGCGCTCCAGCCGCCCCGGGAAGCGGCGCCCCACCGCCCGTACGACCTCCAGCGCCGCCTGCGCGTCGGCCGCCGCGTCGTGTGCGCCGGTCAGCTCCACGCCGTAGTGCGCGCACAGATCGGTGAGGGTGCGGCGGCCCTTGCGGTAACGGTCCAGGTGCTTGTCCAGCACTCGCGGGTCCAGCACGTGCAGCGACGTCCGCTCCAGCCAGTGGCCGAGCGACGAGGCGCGGTGCCGGCGCAACTCGCGGTCCAGCAGCGTGAGGTCGAACGGCGCGTTCATCACCACGAGCGGGCGACCGGCGCGGGCCTGCTCGCCCAGCGCCTCGGCTATCTCGTACATCACCGGTGCCGGCCAGCGGCCGTTGCGCTGCACATGCTGCTGCGTCAGCCCGTGCACGGCCGTCGCCGCCTCGGGCACCGGCACGCCCGGGTTCACCAGCCACCGGGTCACCCGCGGCCGCAGCCCGGGCGCGTCCTGGACGACGAGGGCCGCCGACACGATCCGGTCGGTCTCGGTGTCCACACCCGTCGTCTCCGTGTCGAAGGCGGCCAGCGGCCCCTCGAACCAGCTCGTCATAGGGCACTCAACTCCTCTTCCGAGCACGGCAGCTGATGCGCCGTCGTCCGTCCCGGTTCGGTGATACCCGGGCTGTTTGCGGCGTACGCCGGAAGGACACAACAGGAGTACGGGTCTTTGCAGTTCACAGACCCGCAGTGGGGATACACCAGTCTCGGAAGGCTGTTGGCCATGGCCGTAGCGCAGCCCGAACGGGGCGGGCTGCTGCCCGAGCGCACCACGCCCGCACGCGGCTCACTCGCCACCGCCGCCTGCATGGAGACCTTGCAGGTCGGCTACCTGCACGCGGTCGCGGCGGCGGCGGGCTGCTCACTCTCCCAGCCCTTCCCGGACAACGGCATCGACCGGCACGTCAGCCACAGCGCCCCCGGGCACACGGTCGACGACGAGGTCACCATCAAGGTGCAGCTCAAGGCCACGTACCAGGTTCCGCCCGGACCGCCCGGCCGCTTCTTCTCCTTCACGCTCGACAACGACCACCTGGCGAAGCTCGCCCGCACCCCCGTCTCGGTGCACAGGATCCTCGTCGTGATGATCGTTCCCCGGTCCCGGGACCAGTGGCTGCGGGCCGGCCACGACCGGCTCGACCTCAGGCACTGCTGCTACTGGACCAACCTCGCCGGACATTTGGTCACCGGCCGGCGGCGCACCACCGTGCGGATACCGACCGCGCGGGTCTTCGACGACCGGGCGCTGTGCGAGATCATGACGCGGGTCGGGACGGGAGGGGCACCATGACGCAGCGCCCGGCCGGCGAACCCCCGCGGTCCGTCGAACCCCGGGAGTCCGTCGAACCCCTGCGGCCCGCGCCGGCGTGCCCGGCCGACGCCCACCACGACCCGCCGCCCGACGGCCGCCCACCCGAGGCGGGCACCGTCGACCCGGCCGTGCTGACCGCCCTCCTCCAACGGCACGGCTGGCGGCGGCGCGGCGGCGCCCCGGGCCGGTACGGCCGCTGGACCCCACCCGGCCCGGCAGCGGGCGTCACCAGCCTGCTGGTGCCCGTCAGCCGTGCCCTCCCCGACAGCGACGACCTGCTCGGCGAGGCGCTGCTCGCCCTGTCCCGCAGCGGCACCCCCGCCGCCCGCGAGATCCTTGTCTCCCTCGCCGTCCCCAGCGACGAGATCCGCTGGAGACGCGACATACCGGCAGGGCCCGGCGACACCGCGTCCTGGACCGCCGAGGAGCGGCTGCGCTCCGCCGCCCGCCGGATGCTGCTCGCCGGAGCGCTCGCCACGCGCGCGCGTGCGGGCTACTACGGCGCCCGGCACCGGCGCGCCGCCGGCGCCGCCCTGGAGAACGTCCTGGTGGGCCCCGCCCCCGGCGGCCGCGGGCTCACGGCGTTCCTGCCGGTCAGCACCGGCCGTCCCCTCGCCGTACGCCTCCATCAGGCCCTGTACGCCGCCCGCGAGGCCATCGACCACCGGCGGGCCACCGGTGGCATGGAGGCCTTCGACTCGGCCGTCGCGGCGGGCGTCAGCCACGAGCTGACCGAGGCGCTCGTCGCCCTGGTCCGGGGCACGGAGGGGGCCCGGATCGCCGTCGGCTGGGCACCGGCCGCGGGCGTCCCCGGGGGCTGCGGCGCCCTCACCGGGCCCGTCGAGTTCTCGCCCGGCGACCTGCCCGCCCTGCGCGAGGCCGCCGCCCGCTATCTGCGCGCGGAGCCCTCCGTGCCGGTGCGGATCACCGGCACCGTCGTCCGTATGCGCCGGACCGGACCGCGCGGCCCCGGCACCGTACGGCTGCGGGTGCTGGCCGGGGCCGACGTACCGCACGTGCGGATCGCGCTGGACGAGGAGGCCTACCGGATCGCCGGGCACGCCCACCTCGTCGGGCTGCCGGTGCGGCTCCTCGGGCGGCTGGAGAGCCGGGGCGGGTTCCGCCGGTTCACCGGGGCCTGCGAGATCGCGCCCGTACAGATCGACGACGCGGAGCGGGACCGGCTGCTGAAGGCCGCCCAGGAGCACGTGGAGGTCGCGGCCCTCTTCGAGGAGGCCTGCGGCGACGGAGGAGGGCACCGACAGCGCTGATTTCGCGGTGGGCGGGCCCGGGTCGGTACGATCGCCCTCACGCGTGCGCTCCGGTATGGCGCCGCGGCCCCACCTTCAGTCAGGAGAGACCGGTGTCAGACGTCCGTGTGATCATCCAGCGGGATTCCGAGCGGGAAGAACGCGTGGTGACGACGGGCACTACGGCCGCCGAGCTCTTCGCCGGCGAGCGCTCGATCGTCGCCGCCCGCGTGTCCGGTGACCTCAAGGACCTCGCCTACGAGGTCAAGGACGGCGAGACTGTCGAAGGCGTCGAGATCTCCTCCGAGGACGGTCTGGACATCCTGCGCCACTCCACCGCGCACGTCATGGCGCAGGCCGTGCAGGAGCTGTTCCCCGAGGCCAAGCTGGGCATCGGCCCGCCCGTCAAGGACGGCTTCTACTACGACTTCGACGTCGAGAAGCCCTTCCACCCCGATGACCTCAAGGCCATCGAGAAGAAGATGCAGGAGATCCAGAAGCGCGGCCAGCGCTTCTCGCGCCGTGTCGTCACCGACGACGAGGCCCGCGAGGAGCTCGCCGACGAGCCGTACAAGCTGGAGCTGATCGGACTCAAGGGCTCCGCCTCCCACGACGACGGCGCGGACGTCGAGGTCGGCGCCGGCGAGCTGACGATCTACGACAACCTGGACGCCAGGACCGGGGGCCTGTGCTGGAAGGACCTCTGCCGGGGCCCCCACCTGCCCACCACCCGGAACATTCCGGCCTTCAAGCTGATGCGCAACGCCGCCGCCTACTGGCGCGGCAGCGAGAAGAACCCGATGCTCCAGCGCATCTACGGCACCGCCTGGCCGACCAAGGACGAGCTGAAGGCGCACCTGGAGTTCCTCGCCGAGGCCGAGAAGCGCGACCACCGCAAGCTCGGCAGCGAGCTGGACCTGTTCTCCATCCCGGAGCAGATCGGCTCCGGCCTCGCCGTCTTCCACCCCAGGGGCGGCGTGATCCGCCGGGTCATGGAGGACTACTCGCGGCGCCGCCACGAGGAGGAGGGGTACGAGTTCGTCTACACCCCGCACGCGACGAAGGGCAAGCTCTTCGAGACCTCGGGCCACCTGGACTGGTACGCCGACGGAATGTACCCGCCCATGCAGCTCGACGAGGGCGTGGACTACTACCTCAAGCCCATGAACTGCCCGATGCACAACCTGATCTTCGACGCGCGCGGCCGCTCCTACCGTGAGCTGCCGCTGCGCCTGTTCGAGTTCGGCACCGTGTACCGGTACGAGAAGTCGGGCGTCGTGCACGGCCTGACCCGGGCCCGCGGCTTCACCCAGGACGACGCGCACATCTACTGCACCCGCGAGCAGATGTCGGAGGAGCTCGACAAGACCCTCACCTTCGTCCTGAACCTGCTGCGCGACTACGGCCTGACCGACTTCTACCTGGAGCTGTCCACCAAGGACCCGGAGAAGTCCGTCGGCTCCGACGAGGCGTGGGAAGAGGCCACCGAGACGCTGCGCCAGGTCGCCGAGAAGCAGGGGCTGCCCCTGGTCCCCGACCCGGGCGGCGCCGCCTTCTACGGCCCGAAGATCTCCGTGCAGACCAAGGACGCCATCGGCCGCACCTGGCAGATGTCGACCATCCAGCTGGACTTCAACCTGCCGGAGCGCTTCGACCTGGAGTACACCGGCGCGGACGGCGCCAAGCAGCGTCCGGTCATGATCCACCGCGCGCTGTTCGGCTCCATCGAGCGCTTCTTCGCGGTGCTCCTGGAGCACTACGCGGGAGCCTTCCCGGCCTGGCTGGCCCCGGTCCAGGCGGTCGGCATCCCGATCGGCGACGCGCACGTGGAGCACCTGGAGAGATTCGCCGCGGCGGCCCGCAGGCGGGGCCTGCGCGTCGAGGTCGACTCGTCCTCGGACCGCATGCAGAAGAAGATCCGCAACGCCCAGAAGCAGAAGGTGCCCTTCATGGTCATCGCGGGCGACGAGGACATGGCGAACGGCGCGGTCTCCTTCCGCTACCGCGACGGCTCCCAGGAGAACGGCATCCCCGTCGACGAGGCCATCGCGAAGATCGTGAAGGTCGTCGAGGAGCGGGCGCAGGTCTGATCGCCGGGTTGCGACAGGGTGTGACGGGCCCCCGGGGGATCCCGGGGGCCTTTCCCCGCCGCCGTGGGCGACGCCATATGCTGCACGCATGACGAGTGAGCCGGAGCAGCAGCTGGGAGTGGGGACGCGGGACGCGTTCCAGCGCCTGTGGACGCCCCACCGGATGGCCTACATCCAGGGCGAGAACAAGCCGAGCGGCCCCGGAGCCGACGACGGCTGCCCCTTCTGCTCGATCCCGGCCAAGTCCGACGAGGACGGTCTGATCGTCCGGCGCGGTGAGCACGTGTACGCGGTGCTCAACCTGTACCCGTACAACGGCGGCCACCTGATGACCGTGCCGTACCGCCACGTCGCCGACTACACCGAGCTGAACACCGTGGAGACCGCGGAGCTGGCCGAGCTGACCAAGCAGGCGATGACGGCCCTGCGCACCGCGTCCGGCGCCCACGGCTTCAACATCGGCATGAACCAGGGCTCGGCGGCGGGCGCGGGCATCGCGGCCCACCTCCACCAGCACGTCGTGCCCCGCTGGGGCGGCGACACGAACTTCATGCCGGTGGTCGGCCACACGAAGGTGCTTCCGCAGCTGCTGGGCGACACCCGCGAGATGCTGGCCGAGGCGTGGCCCTCCGCCGCGTAGCGACGCGGGGCCACCGGGCCTACGCGTTGTAGAGGTCGGCCTTCCCCGGCGTCGGGTCCTGCACGGCCGTGCTGAGGAACGCCGAGCGCGACCCGAACTTCTCCGTGTCCACGCCGTTCTCGTCCAGCACCCTGATCGCCGCCGCGTGCACCACCCGCAGCACCGGTGCCGCCGCCCGCAACGCGTCGTCGGCCATGAAGCGGTGCCGCCACGGCTGGTCGGCCCACGCGTGCCGCAGTCCGAAGGGCTCCGGGAGCCCGATCGTGCCGCCCAGCCAGTTCAGCAGCGGCGGGTACCAGGTGAGCGGGGCGCGGACGGCGAGCCGTACCACCTCGTTCGCGGGGACCAGGGGAAGCATCACCTTGCGCGTCTCCCACGGCTTGAACGACTTGCTGACCTCCTTCGAGGGCGCCTCCGGCTTGGCGGTGAACAGCGGGTTGACCGGACCCAGCGCGTGGCCGGTCACCTCGATGCGCAGCGTCTCGTGCAGCACGGTCACCGTGATCAGCATGGTGATGACCAGCTGGCCGTCCCACAGCGTCCACTGGACGCCCAGGTAGTGCCGGTCACCGGCCCCGAACTGCTGCTTGTTGCAGATCTCCTGTATCGCGTGCGGCTTGACCTGGTACGCCTCGACGTCCGTGCCCTCCGGACGGGACACCGCCTTGGCGCCCTCCCCGATCGGCGTGACGATCCAGTGCCGTATGGACGGCTTCGTGAAACCGCCGGTGTTCAGCGGGCCGCGCTCCAGCATGCGCAGCTGGTCGTGGATGGAACGTATGACGTCCCAGCTGCGGAAGGGGTGGATCTCCCGGGTGGGATCGGCGGGCACCAGATTCTCGGCGAGCTGCCAGCTGCCCCAGCGGGTGCCCATGCCGAGTATGCCCTTGGGGCCGGCGTAGAAGACCGAGTTGGACTGCTGCTCGGCGCCGAGCTTGGCCAGGGACTGGCGCAGCTGCTCGGCCGCGGTCTCGTCGGGATGGCTGGGCACCGCCTCGGGGACCTTGGCACCGACTCCGCTGCCCGACAGCAGACCGTCCCAGCGCTCCCGCAGGTCCCTGGCGGTGCCCTCGCAGATGCGCTTGGCCCAGAACCAGCCCACGACCGGCATGACGACCGCGGCGCGCGCGTACCAGGCCCAGAAACCGGAGAAGGGCATCTTGACGAGGAACAGCGCGGCCAGCGCGGCGATCGCCACGAGGACCGCGGCGCCCAGCGCCCCGGCCTGCCGGTTCTCCGCCTTGGCGACGGTGGTGCGGATCTGGAAGCCGAGCAGCCAGACCAGCATGCCCGGCAGGAACAGCAGACCGCACAGCACGATCACCGTGGCCAGCCGCGCGTCGCGCGCCCTGCGGATGCCGTTGGCCGCCAGGCAGTGCTCGACGACCACCTGCGGTTCCGCGCCGAAGGACTGGATCAGGGGCTTGCGGCCACTGCCCAGCATGCGGTCGGCCACCGCCCGGGAGAAGGCCTCGCCGAGGTTGGGACGGAAGAGCGTGGCCCAGGAGCGGCCCGCGTTCAGGGTCGTCTGGTGCCACTCGTTGTCGGCCTTCTTGATGTCCGCCAGCTCGCTGTCCCGGTAGGCGGCCGAGGCCAGCGCGAAGGTGGCCGTCTGGCCGCCGTCGTCCGTACGCGGCACCTGCGGTCCGAAGAAGTCCGCGTAACCGCCGTCAACGGTCATTCCCGCCCCCGATCGCCACCATTGTCGCTCCTGCGGCCTTCCCGACTTCCCTGCCCCGCACACCTGTTGATCTCGTCATCAGCGTATCCGCCGCCACCGGCACGCGTCACCGGACGCCCGAAGGCGCCCTCGTGCGCGCGGGCCGGCCGCCGCACGCGCCGTCGCACGCCGGGGTGGCGCGGCTCCGGCGCGGACTACCCCCCCCCGGGCGGCCCGCGCCGGTCGCGGGACGCGCTACGAGGCCGCCCGCACCTCCTCCCGCAGCCGGTCCGCGACCTGCGCCGGCATCGGTTCGTGTCGCGCGTACCGGCGGTCGAAGCGCGCGGTGCCGTGCGAGAGGGAGCGCAGGTCCACCGCGTAGCGGCCGATCTCGATCTCCGGCACCTCGGCCCGGACCAGGGTCCGGCCGCCGCTGGTCTGCTCGGTGCCGAGCACCTTGCCGCGCCGTCCCGACAGGTCGCTCATCACGGCGCCCACGTAGTCGTCGCCGACCAGTACGCTCACCTCGGCCACCGGCTCCAGCAGATGGATCCTCGCCTGTGCGGCGGCCTCCCTGAGCGCCAGCGCGCCCGCCGTCTGGAACGCGGCGTCGGAGGAGTCCACCGAGTGCGCCTTGCCGTCCAGCAGCGTGATCCGCACGTCGATCAGCGGGTGGCCCGCGGCGACCCCCTTGGCAGCCTGCGCGCGCACGCCCTTCTCCACGGACGGGATGAACTGCCGGGGCACCGCGCCGCCGACCACCTTGTCCACGAACTCGACGCCCGAGCCGCCGGGCAGGGGCTCCACCTCGATCTCGCAGACGGCGTACTGGCCGTGCCCGCCGGACTGCTTCACGTGCCGTCCGCGCCCGGCCCCCCGGCCGCCGAACGTCTCGCGCAGGGAGACCCGGTGGGGGACGACGTCGACCTGGACGCCGTAGCGGCTGCGCAGTCGTTCCAGCGCGACGTCGGCGTGCGCCTCGCCCAGGCACCACAGGACCACCTGGTGCGTGTCCTGGTTGTGCTCCAGACGCATCGTCGGGTCCTCGGCGGCCAGTCGCGCCAGTCCCTGGGAGAGCTTGTCCTCGTCGGGTTTGCTGTGCGCCTGGATGGCGAGCGGCAGCAACGGGTCGGGCATCTCCCACGGGGCCATCAGCAGCGGGTCGTCCTTGGCCGAGAGCGTGTCCCCGGTCTCCGCGCGGCTCAGCCTGGCCACGCAGGCGAGGTCGCCCGCGATGACGTGCGTGACCGGCCGCTGCTGTTTGCCGAACGGCGTCGACAGGGCGCCGATCCGCTCGTCCGCCTCGTGGAGGGCGCGGTCCTCGTGCCCGCGGCAGGCCAGCCCGTGTCCCGAGACGTGCACCGTCTGGTCGGCGCGCAGGGTGCCGGAGAAGACGCGGACCATCGAGATCCGGCCGACGTACGGATCTGAGGACGTCTTGACGACCTCCGCGACCAACGACTCGCCGGGATCGCACATCCGCAGCTCGCGCCCGGCGCCGTCCGGCGTCGTGACCCGGGGGGCCGCGCGCTCCAGGGGTGTCGGGAACCCACGCGTGATCAGGTCCAGGAGTTCGACCGTGCCCAACCCCTGCCGGGCGCCGCCGGCGGCCGGAGCGGCGGCCAGGACGGGGAAGAACACCCCGCGCGCGACGGCCCGTTCCAGACCCTCGACGAGCGTCCTGACGTCGACCTGATCGCCGCCGAGATAGCGCTCCATGAGGGTCTCGTCCTCGCTCTCCGAGATGATCCCCTCGATCAGCATGGAGCGGGCCTCGTCGAGCTGCGGCAGCTCCGCCTCGCCCGGCTCCGACTCCACGCGCTCGCCCGAGGCGTAGTCGAACAGCTTCCGCGACAGCAGCCCCACGAGCCCGGTCACGGGCGCGTGCCCGTCGGGGGCGGGCGGGCCGTGCAGCGGCAGGTACAGCGGCAGCACGGCGTCGGGGTCGTCCCCGCCGAAGGCCTCCGCGCAGACGCGTGTCATCTCCTCGAAATCCGCGCGGGAGGCCTCGAGGTGCGTGATCACGATGGCGCGCGGCATGCCGACGGCGGCGCACTCCTCCCAGACCGTGCGGGTCGAGCCGTCCACCCCGTCGGAGGCCGAGACGACGAAGAGGGCGGCGTCCGCCGCACGCAGACCGGCCCTCAGTTCACCGACGAAGTCGGCGTACCCCGGAGTGTCCAGGAGGTTGATCTTGATGCCGTCCCATTCGACCGGCACCAGGGAGAGCTGCACGGAGCGCTGCTGCCGGTGCTCCATGTCGTCGTAGTCGGAGACGCAGCCGCCGTCCTCCACGCGGCCCGCCCGGTTCACCGCTCCCGCCGTGAGCGCGAGAGCCTCCACCAGAGTCGTCTTGCCCGATCCGGAGTGGCCGACCAGCACCACGTTCCGTACGGACGTGGGATGGTCGGCCGCCGTCGCCCTTCCGGCGGCTCCGGGATGGGTGTGTGCCTTGTCGCCCATGTCCTTGCCTCCCGTGCACGGTGAGGTCACTGTGGGCGCGGACACGCGGCACCGCGTGCACTGGCGGCTCCGGCGACGCCCGCGGTTCTTCGAGCTTTCCACTCCCGTCCCGCCGCGTCCATACGGAGGCCCCGATCCCGCCGCCCACCGGGCGGCTCCCCGAGGGCTCGGGGTGCCGCCCGGCCACCGTCCACGCGCGCGCGTGACTACGATGGGCCAGCCGGTGGCCAGCAAGGGCCGCACGGCCACACCGACCGTCGGGAAGGCCATGCTGAACAAGTACGCGCGTGCATTTTTTACGCGTGTCCTCACACCGTTCGCCGCGTTTCTCATCCGCCGGGGCGTCAGCCCGGACACGGTCACGCTCCTCGGCACCGCCGGTGTGGTCGTGGGTGCGCTGGTCTTCTACCCCATGGGTGAGTTCTTCTGGGGCACGGTGGTGATCACGCTCTTCGTCTTCTCCGACCTCGTCGACGGCAACATGGCCCGCCAGCTCGGCCGCTCCAGCCGCTGGGGCGCGTTCCTGGACTCCACGCTGGACCGGGTCGCCGACGGCGCGATCTTCGGCGGCCTCGCCCTGTGGTACGCGGGCGGCGGTGACGACAACGTGCTGTGCGCCGTGTCGATCTTCTGCCTGGCCAGCGGTCAGGTCGTGTCGTACACCAAGGCGCGCGGCGAGGCGATCGGTCTGCCGGTCGCCGTCAACGGGCTGGTCGAGCGCGCCGAGCGGCTCGTCGTCTCGCTGGTCGCCGCGGGCTTCGCCGGGCTGCACAAGTTCGGGGTGCCCGGCATCCAGTACCTGCTGCCGACCGCGCTGTGGATCGTCGCCGTCGGCAGCCTCGTCACGCTGGTCCAGCGGGTCGTCACGGTCCGCCGGGAGGCAGCCGAGGCGGACGCCGCGGCCCAGGAGAGCCAGGGCACCGAGGCGGCGAAGTGAGCGCTCGGGACCGGCTGACCGACGGCCTGTACGGCGCCGGCTGGGGCACGGTGAAGAAGCTCCCCGAGCCCGTCGCCGTACGCCTCGGCCGCGGCATCGCGGACCTCGCCTGGAAGCGGCGCGGCGCGGGTGTGCGCCGCCTGGAGAGCAACTACGCGCGCGTGGTGCCCGACGCGGGTCCCGAGCGGCTGGCAGCCCTCTCGCGCGCGGGCATGCGCTCGTACCTGCGCTACTGGATGGAGTCGTTCCGGCTCCCGGCGTGGAGCACCGAGCGGATCAGGAGCGGCTTCTCCCCCGAGGACCTGCACCATCTGACCGACGGCATGGCCGCGGGCAAGGGCGTGGTGCTCGCCCTGCCGCACCTGGCCAACTGGGACCTCGCCGGCGCCTGGGCCACCACGCACCTCGGCATCCCGTTCACCACGGTCGCCGAGCGCCTCAAGCCGGAGACCCTCTACGACCGGTTCGTCGCCTACCGCGAGGGCCTCGGCATGGAGGTCCTGCCGCACAGCGGCGGCACCGCGTTCGGCACGCTGGCCCGGCGGTTGCGCGACGGCGGCCTGGTCTGCCTGGTGGCCGACCGCGACCTGTCCGCATCCGGCGTGGAGGTCGGCTTCTTCGGCGAGACGGCCCGGATGCCGGCCGGCCCCGCCCTGCTCGCCCAGCAGACCGGCGCACTGCTGCTGCCGGTGACGCTCTGGTACGACGACTCGCCCGTCATGCGGGGCCGGGTGCACCCGCCGGTCGAGGTGCCCGAGTCAGGCACCCGGGCCGAGAAGACGTCCGTCATGACACAGGCGCTGGCCGACGCCTTCGCCACGGGGATCGCCGACCACCCGGAGGACTGGCACATGCTCCAGCGCTTGTGGCTGAAGGACCTCGACCCCGCCAAGGCCCCCCGGCCGGACGCGACCCCCCGGCCGGACGCGACCCCCCGGCCGGACACGACCCCCCGGGCGGCCGACGGGCGGGGCGCGTCGTGAGGATCGGCATCGTCTGCCCGTACTCCTGGGACGTGCCGGGCGGCGTCCAGTTCCACATCCGGGACCTCGCCGAGTACTTCATCCGGCTCGGCCACGAGGTGTCCGTCCTCGCTCCCGCCGACGACGACACCCCGCTGCCCCCGTACGTCGTCTCGGCCGGCCGCGCGGTGCCCGTGCCGTACAACGGCTCGGTGGCCCGGCTGAACTTCGGCTTCCTGTCGGCGGCCCGGGTACGCCGCTGGCTGCACGACGGCGCCTTCGACGTCATCCACATCCACGAGCCGACCTCGCCCTCGCTGGGTCTGCTGACCTGCTGGGCGGCCCAGGGCCCGATCGTGGCCACCTTCCACACCTCCAACCCGCGCTCCCGGGCGATGATCGCCGCGTACGCGATCCTCCAGGCCGCCCTGGAGAAGATCAGCGCCCGGATCGCCGTGAGCGAGTACGCCCGCCGCACGCTCGTCGAGCACCTCGGCGGGGACGCGGTCGTCATCCCCAACGGCGTCGACGTCGGCTTCTTCGCGGGCGCGGAGCCGAAGGCCGAGTGGCAGTCGGACACCATCGGCTTCATAGGGCGCATCGACGAACCCCGCAAGGGCCTTCCGGTACTCATGCGGGCCCTGCCCCGGATCCTCGCCGCCCGCCCGCAGACCCGGCTGCTGGTGGCGGGGCGCGGCGACGAGAAGGAGGCCGTCGAGAGCCTGCCCGGGGAACTGCACTCCCGTGTGGAGTTCCTCGGCATGGTCAGCGACGAGGACAAGGCCCGCTTCCTGCGCAGCGTCGACCTGTACGTGGCGCCCAACACCGGCGGCGAGAGCTTCGGCATCGTCCTCGTCGAGGCCATGTCGGCCGGCGCCCCCGTCCTCGCCTCCGACCTCGACGCCTTCGCCCAGGTCCTCGACCAGGGGGCGGCGGGCGAGCTGTTCCCCAACGAGGACGCGGACGCCCTGGCCGACGCGGCGGTGCGGTTGCTGGCCGACCCGGAACGCCGGACCGCGCTGCGGGAGCGGGGCAGCGCCCACGTACGGCGCTTCGACTGGTCCACGGTCGGCGCGGACATCCTGTCCGTCTACGAGACGGTCGCCGCGGGAGCGGCGGCGGTGGCGACGGACGACCGGGCGACGGGGCTGCTGGCGCGCTTCGGACTGGCGAGGGACTGACCCGCCCGCGCACGGGGCCCGGGGCGGGGTCCTCGCTGACGCCCACCGATAGGGTTGCGCCCCGTGACCGCAACCCTCATCTGGATCCTGGTCGTCCTCGTCGCCGTCGGCCTGTACCTGAGCTGGACGGCGGGCCGCCTGGACCGGCTGCACGCCCGGATCGACGCCGCCCGTGCCGCTCTGGACGCGCAACTGCTGCGCAGGGCGTCCGTGGCCCAGGAACTCGCCACCTCCGGGGTGCTCGACCCCGCCGCCTCCATCGTCCTGTACGAGGCCGCACACGCCGCCCGGCAGGCCGAGGAGGAGCCGCGGGAGGTCGCCGAGAGCGAGCTGAGCCAGGCCCTGCGAGCCGTGTTCGCCGAGCCGCAGCAGGTGGACGCCCTGCGCGAGGCGCCCGGGGGAGAGGCGGCGGCCCACGAACTGGCCGAGGCCGTGCGGCGCGTACCGATGGCCCGGCGCTTCCACAACGACGCGGTGGGAGCCGCCCGCAGGCTGCGCGAACACCGCAAGGTCCGCTGGTTCCGCCTCGCCGGACACGCGCCCTTCCCGCCGGCCTTCGAGATGGACGACGAGCCGCCGGCCGCCCTGGTCGAACGGGCCGCGTAGCGCACTCCGCACCGAAAACGATCCACCGCCTTCCCATTGGCCCTTGCTGTGGCCTGGTCCTCTCGCGTTTGCTCGTTGCTGCACAAACCCCTTCCCTCAGCGAGGTACCCGTGTCCAGCACGCTCTCCGAAAACCAGGCACCCGAGACCGGCACCGCCCGCGTGAAGCGCGGTATGGCCGAACAGCTCAAGGGCGGCGTCATCATGGACGTCGTCACGCCGGAGCAGGCGAAGATCGCCGAGGACGCGGGCGCCGTCGCCGTCATGGCCCTGGAGCGGGTCCCGGCCGACATCCGCAAGGACGGCGGCGTGGCCCGCATGTCCGACCCGGACATGATCGAGGGCATCATCGGCGCCGTCTCGATCCCCGTGATGGCCAAGTCCCGCATCGGCCACTTCGTGGAGGCCCAGGTCCTGCAGTCCCTCGGCGTCGACTACATCGACGAGTCCGAGGTGCTCACCCCGGCCGACGAGGTCAACCACAGCGACAAGTTCGCCTTCACGACCCCGTTCGTCTGTGGCGCCACCAACCTCGGTGAGGCCCTGCGCCGGATCGCCGAGGGCGCCGCGATGATCCGCTCCAAGGGCGAGGCCGGCACCGGCAACGTCGTCGAGGCCGTCCGTCACCTGCGCCAGATCAAGAACGAGATCGCCCGGCTGCGCGGCTACGACAACAACGAGCTGTACGCCGCCGCCAAGGAACTGCGCGCCCCCTACGAGCTGGTCCGGGAGGTCGCCGAGCTGGGCAAGCTGCCGGTGGTGCTCTTCTCCGCGGGCGGCGTCGCCACCCCGGCCGACGCCGCGCTCATGCGCCAGCTCGGCGCCGAGGGCGTCTTCGTCGGCTCCGGCATCTTCAAGTCCGGCGACCCGGCCAAGCGGGCCGCCGCCATCGTGAAGGCGACCACCTTCTACGACGACCCGAAGATCATCGCGGAGGCGTCCCGCAACCTCGGCGAGGCCATGGTCGGCATCAACTGCGACACCCTCCCCGAGACCGAGCGCTACGCCAACCGCGGCTGGTAAGGCACGGAACCCATGAGTGACACCCCCGTCATCGGTGTCCTGGCGCTCCAGGGCGACGTACGGGAGCACCTCGTCGCCCTGGCCGCGGCCGACGCCGTGGCCAGGCCGGTCAGGCGCCCCGAGGAACTCGCCGGGGTGGACGGTCTGGTCCTGCCCGGCGGCGAGTCCACCACCATCTCGAAACTGGCCGTCCTCTTCGGAGTGATGGAACCCCTGCGCGCCCGCGTGCGGAGCGGTCTGCCCGTCTACGGCACCTGCGCCGGCATGATCCTGCTGGCCGACAAGATCCTCGACCCGCGCTCCGGGCAGGAGACGGTCGGCGGCATCGACATGATCGTGCGCCGCAACGCCTTCGGCCGGCAGAACGAGTCCTTCGAGGCCGCCGTCGACGTCGAGGGCGTCGAGGGCACCCCTGTGGAGGGCGTCTTCATCCGCGCCCCCTGGGTGGAGTCCGTGGGCGCCGCGGCCGAGGTGCTCGCCGAGCACGACGGCCACATCGTCGCGGTCCGCCAGGGCAACGCGCTGGCCACGTCGTTCCACCCGGAACTGACCGGCGACCACCGCGTGCACCGCCTCTTCGCCGACATGGTGCGCGCGAACCGGGCGGCTCAGTCCTTGTAGGATTCCCGAGTTCGTTGCAGAGATGGGTTACGCGAAGGAGACAGGCAGATGTCCGGCCACTCTAAATGGGCTACGACGAAGCACAAGAAGGCCGTGATCGACGCCAAGCGCGGCAAGCTCTTCGCGAAGCTGATCAAGAACATCGAGGTCGCGGCGCGCATGGGCGGCGTCGACATCGAAGGCAACCCGACGCTGTACGACGCCATCCAGAAGGCGAAGAAGCAGTCGGTCCCGAACAAGAACATCGACTCCGCGGTCAAGCGCGGCGGCGGCCTGGAGGCCGGTGGCGCCGACTACGAGACGATCATGTACGAGGGCTACGGCCCGAACGGTGTCGCGGTGCTCATCGAGTGCCTCACCGACAACCGCAACCGCGCCGCCTCCGACGTCCGCGTCGCCATGACCCGCAACGGCGGCTCCATGGCCGACCCCGGCTCGGTCTCCTACCTGTTCAACCGCAAGGGCGTCGTGATCGTACCCAAGGGCGAGCTGGGCGAGGACGACGTCCTCGCCGCCGTCCTGGACGCGGGTGCGGAGGAGGTCAACGACCTCGGCGAGTCCTACGAGGTGCTCAGCGAGGCCACCGACCTGGTCGCCGTCCGCACCGCCCTCCAGGACGCCGGCATCGACTACGAGTCCGCCGACGCCAACTTCGTCCCGACCATGCAGGTCGAGCTGGACGAGGAGGGCGCGCGGAAGATCTTCCGGCTCATCGACGCCCTGGAGGACAGCGACGACGTGCAGAACGTCTTCGCCAACTTCGACGTGAGCGACGAGGTCATGGAGAAGGTCGAAGCCTGACGGGCCCCTGCGCAGCGGGCCGACGGGGACACATCCCGTCGGCCCGTCGCTCTGTCGGTGCCACCCGATAACCTGACGCATGTCAGAGATCACCGTCCGCGGACCGCAACCACCGATCGAGCGACCCCGATGGTGACCGGCCGGGTCCGCGAGAGCGGCGGCGGTTCAGCCGCGAAGAGGGAGGCGGGCCTTGCGCGTACTGGGGGTGGACCCGGGGCTGACCCGCTGCGGGGTCGGCGTCGTGGAGGGGGTCGCGGGCCGGCCGCTGACCATGATCGGCGTCGGCGTCGTCCGTACGCCCGCGGACGCGGACCTCGGCCACCGCCTCGTCGCCGTCGAGCAGGGCATCGAGCGGTGGCTGGACGAACACCGGCCGGAATGCGTCGCCGTGGAGCGCGTCTTCAGCCAGCACAACGTCCGCACCGTCATGGGCACCGCCCAGGCCAGCGCCGTCGCCATCCTGTGCGCCTCCCGACGCGGCCTTCCCGTCGCCCTGCACACGCCGAGCGAGGTCAAGGCGGCCGTCACCGGCAGCGGACGCGCAGACAAGGCGCAGGTCGGTGCCATGGTCACCCGCCTGCTGCGGCTCGACGCGCCGCCCAAGCCGGCCGACGCCGCCGACGCCCTCGCACTCGCCATCTGCCACATCTGGCGCGCTCCCGCGCAGAACCGGCTCCAGCAGGCGGTCGCCCTGCACGAAGCACAGGGCCCGCACCGCCCGCGGACCCCCCACCCGTCGAAAGGCCGTACCGCATGATCGCCTTCGTCAGCGGCACCGTCGCCGCCCTCGCACCCGACGCCGCGGTGGTCGAGGTCGGCGGTGTCGGCATGGCCGTCCAGTGCACGCCCGACACCCTCTCGGCCCTGCGGCTCGGCAAGCCCGCCAAGCTCGCCACCTCCCTCGTCGTCCGCGAGGACTCGCTCACCCTCTACGGCTTCGCCGACGACGACGAGCGCCAGGTCTTCGAGCTGCTCCAGACGGCCAGCGGCGTCGGCCCCCGCCTGGCCCAGGCGATGCTCGCCGTGCACCGCCCCGACGCCCTGCGCAGGGCCGTCTCCACCGGCGACGAGAAGGCGCTCACCGCCGTCCCCGGCATCGGTAGGAAGGGGGCGCAGAAGCTGCTCCTGGAGCTGAGGGACCGGCTCGGCGAGCCCATCGGCGCCCCCGCCGTCGGCGCCCCGGTCAGCACCGGCTGGCGCGACCAGCTGCACGCCGCCCTGATCGGTCTGGGGTACGCGACCCGCGAGGCCGACGAGGCCGTCACCGCCGTGGCGCCGCAGGCGGAGGCCGCCGAGGGCACACCGCAGGTGGGCCAGTTGCTCAAGGCCGCCCTGCAGACGCTGAACCGCGCCCGCTGACCGCGGCCGCCGAACCGCGCCCGACGCCAGCCACCACCGACCCACGAGGCACACCATGAACTGGGACGACACGACCGACGCAGAGGCCGCCGCCGAGCGGTTGGTGGGCGCTGTCGCCGACGGCGAGGACCAGGCCGTTGAGGCGGCCCTGCGTCCCAAGGACCTGGGCGAGTTCATCGGCCAGGAGAAGGTCCGCGAACAGCTCGACCTGGTGCTGCGCGCCGCACGCGCACGCGGGGCGACCGCCGACCACGTGCTCCTCTCCGGCGCTCCCGGCCTCGGCAAGACCACCCTCTCGATGATCATCGCGGCCGAGATGGAAGCCCCCATCCGCATCACCTCCGGTCCCGCCATCCAGCACGCCGGCGACCTCGCGGCGATCCTCTCCTCGCTCCAGGAGGGCGAGGTGCTCTTCCTCGACGAGATCCACCGCATGTCGCGGCCCGCCGAGGAGATGCTCTACATGGCGATGGAGGACTACCGCGTCGACGTGATCGTCGGCAAGGGCCCGGGCGCCACCGCCATTCCCCTGGAACTGCCCCCGTTCACCCTGGTCGGCGCCACCACGCGCGCGGGGCTGCTGCCGCCCCCGCTGCGTGACCGCTTCGGTTTCACCGCCCACATGGAGTTCTACGGACCGGCCGAACTGGAGCGCGTCATCCACCGCTCCGCCGGCCTGCTCGACGTCGAGATCGATCCCACCGGCGCCGCCGAGATCGCCGGACGCTCCCGCGGCACCCCTCGCATCGCCAACCGCCTGCTGCGCCGGGTGCGCGACTACGCCCAGGTCAAGGCCGACGGCCTGATCACCCAGGAGATCGCCGCGGCCGCCCTCGCGGTCTACGAGGTCGACGCCCGGGGGCTGGACCGTCTCGACCGGGGCGTGCTGGAGGCCCTCCTCAAGCTGTTCGGCGGCGGACCGGTCGGCCTGTCCACGCTCGCCGTGGCCGTGGGGGAGGAGCGTGAGACAGTGGAAGAGGTCGCCGAGCCCTTCCTCGTACGGGAGGGCCTGCTCGCCCGTACCCCACGCGGGCGGGTCGCCACGCCGGCCGCATGGGCGCATCTCGGCCTCACCCCGCCGCGCTCGCAGACGTCCGGAAACGGACAACAGGACTTGTTCGGGGCGTGACGGCCCGGTCGCGAGGGGCACATTCGCCGGAGCAGGAACCCCGGTGCCATGCTGAGCGTTGTTCCATGCGCGCGGACTCCCTTAGACTCCGCCGATGCCGCCCTAGCCGGTGGCGTACACACCCCCAACCATCAGGCCGCTCCCCATCGCGGTCGTGTGAAGGAAGTACCGACCCGTGAGTCTCGTGACCCTCCTCCCGTTCATCGTGCTCATCGGGGCCATGTTCCTGATGACCCGGTCGGCGAAGAAGAAGCAGCAGCAGGCCGCCAACATGCGCAACGAGATCCAGCCCGGATCCGGTGTCCGCACCATCGGGGGCATGTACGCCACGGTCAAGGAGGTCAACGAGGACACGGTCCTTCTCGACGCCGGCCCGGGTGTGGAACTGCTCTTCGCCAAGAACTCCATCGGTGCCGTCCTCACCGACGACGAGTACAACCGCATCGTCCACGGCATCGAGCACGACCTGAAGTCCGACGCGGACGTCGTGCCGGACGACGCCTCCTCCCTCACCGAGACCGACGCCCCCGCCGACGCCGTCTCCGACGACAAGTCCGTCGACCTCGGCAAGAAGGACGCGGACGACGAGCCGGCCGAAGAGCCGACGGCCGACGCCGCGCCCGCCGAGGCGAAGACGGACGAGAAGGCGAAGAAGTCCGACGGCGGTTCCGAGGCGAAGTAGGCCGCGCCCCGGGGTGCGCGGGAGGCTCCCGCGTGCCCCGCGTGATGCGCGGCTCGCACGGACCCGGACACCATGTGATGGCCGCCGTGACGCCTTCTGGGCGCGAAGCGGCCCGAGAGGGAGTACGCAAAGGTGGTAGCACCTAAAAAGGGAAAGAGTGCGAGCGCTCAGAGTAAGCCCGGGCGCTCGCTGGCCCTGATCCTGATCGCCATCGTGGCGCTCACCGGAGGCATGTTCGCCTCGGGACACACGACTCCGCGTCTCGGTATCGACCTGGCCGGCGGCACGAGCATCACACTCCGGGCGGTCCCGGAGGCGGGCCAGGAGTCCGCGATCAACAAGACCAACATGGACACCGCGGTCGAGATCATGAACCGCCGTGTCAATGGGCTGGGCGTTTCCGAGGCCGAGGTCCAGACCCAGGGCGACCGGAACATCATCGTCAACATCCCCAAGGGCACGAACTCGAAGGAAGCCCGGCAGCAGGTCGGTACCACCGCCAAGCTGTACTTCCGTCCGGTCCTGGCCACCGAGCTGTCCGGCGCCGGCGCGACCGGCAGCCCCTCGCCGAGCGAGACGGGCGGCGCCTCGGACAAGGCGACCGACAAGGCGACCGACAAGGCCGCCGACGGGGACAAGGCCGCCGACGGGGACAAGGCGAGCGGCACGCCGTCCGATTCCGCCTCGGCCGGCGCCACCACCCAGGGCCGCGCCGCCAGCGACGCCCTGAAGGCCGACCCCAGCCCGTCCGCGAAGAGCTCCGACGGCGCCTCCCCGTCCCCGAGCGCCAGCGCCCCCGGCGACGACGCCACCGCCAAGCTGCAGCAGCAGTACGCGGCCCTGGACTGCACCGACGAGGGCGCCCGCGCCAAGGCCGGCGACGGCGCCCGGCCGGGCGACTCGATGGTGGCCTGCGGCCAGAACTCGCAGGGCCAGTGGCAGAAGTACATCCTCGGCCCGGCGGCGGTCGACGGCACCGACGTGGACGAGGCCGACGCGGTCTACAACACGCAGACCGCCGCCGGCTGGACCGTGACGATGAAGTTCACGGACAAGGGCAGCAAGAAGTTCGCGGACATCACCGGCAAGCTGGCGCAGAACCAGTCTCCGCAGAACCAGTTCGCCATCGTCCTGGACAACGAGGTCGTCTCCGACCCGTACGTGAGCCAGGCGCTCACCGGCGGCAACGCGGAGATCTCCGGCAGCTTCGACCAGGAGGAGGCCCAGGGCCTCGCCAACATGCTGTCCTACGGCGCGCTGCCGCTGACCTTCAAGGAGGACAGCGTCACCACCGTCACCGCCGCGCTCGGCGGTGACCAGCTCAGGGCCGGTCTGATCGCGGGCGCGATCGGCCTCGCCCTGGTCGTCCTCTACCTGCTGTTCTACTACCGCGGCCTGTCGTTCATCGCCGTCTGCTCGCTGCTGGTCTCGGCCGGCCTCACGTACGTGATCATGGCGCTGCTCGGCCCGACCATCGGCTTCGCGCTGAACCTGCCGGCCGTGTGCGGCGCCATCGTCGCCATCGGCATCACGGCGGACTCG
Source organism: Streptomyces sp. NPDC048392 (assembly GCF_043200575.1). Lineage (NCBI taxonomy): Bacteria > Bacillati > Actinomycetota > Actinomycetes > Kitasatosporales > Streptomycetaceae > Streptomyces > Streptomyces sp. NPDC048392. Next base: position 134,946 of record NZ_JBICYB010000003.1, on the reverse strand, counting down.
TTCATCGTGTACTTCGAACGCGTCCGCGACGAGATCCGGGAGGGCCGCACCCTGCGCCCCGCCGTCGAGCGGGCCTGGCCGCGCGCCCGGCGCACCATCCTGGTCTCCGACTTCGTGTCCTTCCTCGCCGCCGCGGTGCTCTTCGTCGTCACCGTCGGCAAGGTGCAGGGCTTCGCGTTCACGCTGGGTCTGACGACCCTGCTCGACGTGGTGGTGGTGTTCCTGTTCACCAAGCCGCTGCTGACGCTGATGGCCCGGCGGAACTTCTTCGCGAGCGGTCACAAGTGGTCCGGCCTCGATCCCAAGGCCCTGGGTGCCAAGCCTCCGCTGCGCCGCACCCGCCGTCCGTCCCGTCCTGCCGCCGGCCCTGTCGACCCGAAGGAGGCGTGAGAGATGTCGAAGCTCGGCAACCTCGGCGCCCGACTGCACCACGGCGAGGTCGGCTACGACTTCGTCAAGAACCGCAAGATCTGGTACGGCATCTCGATCCTCATCACCATCACCGCCATCGTCGGCCTGGCGGTGCGCGGACTGCACATGGGCATCGAGTTCCAGGGCGGTGCGGTCTTCACCACCCCTAAGAACATGAGTGCCTCGGTCTCCCAGACCGAGACCTGGGCGGAGGAGGCCTCCGGCCACGACGCGATCGTCCAGAAGCTCGGCGACGGCAGCCTCCGTATCCAGATCGCGGGCACCGACACCCAGCAGTCGGACCGGATCAAGGAGGAGCTCTCCAAGGACCTGGACGTACCGGCGGAGAAGATCAACGCCGACCTGGTCGGCCCCAGCTGGGGTGACCAGATCGCGAACAAGGCCTGGCAGGGTCTCGGGATCTTCATGGTCCTCGTGGTGATCTACCTGGCGATCGCGTTCGAGTGGCGCATGGCGCTCGCCGCGTTCGTCGCGCTGATCCACGACATCACCATCACGGTCGGCATCTACGCCCTCGTCGGCTTCGAGGTCACACCCGGCACGGTGATCGGTCTGCTGACCATCCTCGGATACTCGCTCTACGACACGGTCGTCGTCTTCGACAGCCTGAAGGAGCAGACGCGGGACATCACCAGGCAGACCCGCTGGACCTACGCCGAGGTCGCCAACCGGTCGATCAACAGCACCCTGGTGCGCTCCATCAACACCACGGTGGTCGCGCTGCTGCCGGTCGGCGGTCTGCTGTTCATCGGCGGCGGTGTCCTCGGTGCCGGCATGCTCAACGACATCTCGCTGTCGCTGTTCGTCGGTCTCGCCGCGGGCGCCTACTCGTCGATCTTCATCGCCACGCCGCTCGTCGCCGACCTCAAGGAGGCCGAGCCGCAGATGAAGGCCCTCAGGAAGCGGATCCTCGCCAAGCGTGCCCAGGCGACCGCCAAGGGTGAACCGGCGGAGTCCGCGGTCGGCGAGCAGCGGTACGCCGACGACGGGGCCGACGAGTCCGGCGACGCGGCTCCCGCGGTCGTCGGCCCCCGCAACCAGCCCGCGTCCCGCGGCAGGGGCCGCGGCCGTCCCTCGGGAAAGCGCCGATGACCGGCACGACCGACGTCTCCGAGCTGCTCCTCAGCCGCATCCGGGACGTGGCCGACCACCCGGAGCCGGGCGTGGTGTTCAAGGACATCACCCCGCTCCTGGCGGACCCGGTGGCGTTCGCCGCCCTGACCGACGCCCTCGCCGAGGTCGCCGGGGCCACCGGCGCCACGAAGGTCGTCGGTCTGGAGGCCCGCGGCTTCATCCTCGGCGCCCCGGTCGCCCTGCGGGCGGGCCTCGGCTTCATCCCCGTACGCAAGGCGGGCAAGCTCCCCGGAGCCACCCTCAGCCAGGCGTACGACCTGGAGTACGGCTCCGCCGAGATCGAGGTGCACGCCGAGGACCTGAGCGCGGGCGACCGCGTGCTGGTCGTCGACGACGTCCTCGCCACCGGCGGTACCGCCGAGGCATCGCTGGAGCTGATCCGCCGGGCCGGCGCCGAGGTCGCGGGCCTCGCCGTCCTGATGGAGCTGGGCTTCCTCGGCGGGCGGGCCCGACTGGAGCCGGCCCTGGCCGGGGCCCCGCTGAAGGCGCTGCTCACGGTCTGAGAACGCCGCGACCGTGAGCGGGCGCGGGGAGCGCGCTCGCAGCGCCCGTCACGCCCCTGAGGCGGGCCCGGAGGAATCCGGCGCCCGCCTCAGGCGTTGCAGGGGTTGACGGCCCCCACAGCGGCCTGAAGGCGATGCTGCGGCGCAGGATCGCTACCATGGGGTTTCCGGAGCCTGACCGGGGGACCCGGATCGCGCACGAGGAGTCCTCTTGCCAGACGAGGCCCAGCCACTGACCGCCGCTAAGCCCGAGTCCGCCTCGGCGTCCGCGGCGAAGCCCGCGCCGAGCGCGCCCCAGGCGAAGAACGACACGCACGGGCCGATCCAGCACGCCCCGTCCGCGCCGGTCGACAAGCCGGCCGAGCAGCAGGCGCGTCCCAAGCAGCTGCCGCCCGAGCGCCCGCAGAACGCGCCGGTGGTCCGCGCGCCCGCCGGGCAGCCCGCCCGCTCCGGCTCCTCCAACCGCGTGCGCGCCCGGCTGGCCCGCCTCGGCGTCCAGCGCGCGAACCCGTACAACCCGGTCCTGGAGCCGCTGCTGCGCATAGTGCGCGGCAACGACCCCAAGATCGAGGCGGCGACCCTGCGCCAGATCGAGCGCGCCTACCAGGTCGCCGAACGCTGGCACCGCGGCCAGAAGCGCAAGAGCGGCGACCCGTACATCACGCACCCGCTCGCCGTCACCACCATCCTCGCCGAGCTGGGCATGGACCCGGCCACACTGATGGCCGGGCTGCTGCACGACACCGTCGAGGACACCGAGTACGGCCTGGAGGACCTGCGGCGCGACTTCGGCGACGTGGTCACCCTGCTCGTCGACGGCGTCACCAAGCTGGACAAGGTCAAGTTCGGCGAGGCCGCGCAGGCCGAGACCGTGCGCAAGATGGTCGTCGCCATGGCCAAGGACCCGCGCGTCCTGGTCATCAAGCTCGCCGACCGCCTGCACAACATGCGCACCATGCGCTACCTCAAGCGCGAGAAGCAGGAGAAGAAGGCGCGCGAGACCCTGGAGATCTACGCGCCGCTCGCCCACCGGCTGGGCATGAACACCATCAAGTGGGAACTGGAGGACCTCGCCTTCGCGATCCTCTACCCCAAGATGTACGACGAGATCGTCCGCCTGGTCGCCGAGCGCGCCCCCAAGCGCGACGAGTACCTCGCCGTCGTCACCGACGAGGTCCAGCAGGACCTGCGCGCGGCCCGCATCAAGGCGACCGTCACCGGCCGTCCCAAGCACTACTACAGCGTCTACCAGAAGATGATCGTCCGCGGCCGGGACTTCGCGGAGATCTACGACCTGGTGGGCATCCGCGTCCTGGTGGACACCGTCCGCGACTGCTACGCGGCCCTCGGCACGGTCCACGCCCGCTGGAACCCGGTTCCGGGGCGGTTCAAGGACTACATCGCGATGCCCAAGTTCAACATGTACCAGTCGCTGCACACGACGGTCATCGGGCCCGGAGGCAAGCCGGTCGAGCTGCAGATCCGCACCTTCGACATGCACCGCCGCGCGGAGTACGGCATCGCCGCGCACTGGAAGTACAAGCAGGAGGCCGTCGCCGGCGCCTCCAAGGTCCGCTCCGACGCGCCCAGGTCGTCCGGCAAGGGCAAGGACGACCACCTCAACGACATGGCATGGCTGCGCCAGCTCCTCGACTGGCAGAAGGAGACCGAGGACCCCGGGGAGTTCCTGGAGTCCCTGCGCTTCGACCTCTCCCGCAACGAGGTCTTCGTCTTCACCCCCAAGGGCGACGTCATAGCGCTCCCCGCCGGGGCCACCCCCGTGGACTTCGCCTACGCCGTCCACACCGAGGTCGGCCACCGCACCATAGGAGCGCGGGTCAACGGGCGCCTGGTCCCGCTGGAGTCCACCCTGGACAACGGCGACCTGGTGGAGGTCTTCACCTCCAAGGCGGTCGGCGCGGGCCCCTCCCGCGACTGGCTCGGCTTCGTCAAGTCACCGCGCGCCCGCAACAAGATCCGCGGCTGGTTCTCCAAGGAGCGCCGCGACGAGGCGATCGAGCAGGGCAAGGACGCCATCGTCCGCGCGATGCGCAAGCAGAACCTGCCGATCCAGCGCATCCTGACCGGCGACTCCCTGGTCACGCTCGCCCACGAGATGCGCTACTCGGACATCTCCGCCCTGTACGCGGCGATCGGCGAGGGGCATGTCTCCGCGCAGAACATCGTGCAGAAACTGGTCCAGGCGCTCGGCGGCGAAGAGGCCGCCACCGAGGAGATCGACGAGTCGGTCCCGCCGGCCCGGGGTCGCGGCCGCAAACGCCGGACCAGCGCCGACCCGGGCGTCGTCGTCAAGGGCGTCGACGACGTGTGGGTCAAGCTGGCCCGCTGCTGCACGCCCGTGCCCGGCGACCCCATCATCGGCTTCGTCACCCGCGGCAGCGGGGTGTCCGTGCACCGCAGCGACTGTGTGAACGTGGACTCGCTGTCCCGGGAGCCCGAGCGCATCCTCGAGGTCGAGTGGGCGCCCACCCAGTCCTCGGTCTTCCTGGTCGCCATCCAGGTGGAGGCCCTGGACCGCTCCCGGCTGCTGTCGGACGTCACCCGGGTGCTGTCCGACCAGCACGTCAACATCCTCTCGGCGGCGGTGCAGACCTCGCGCGACCGCGTCGCCACCTCCCGCTTCACCTTCGAGATGGGCGACCCGAAGCACCTCGGCCACGTCCTGAAGGCCGTACGCGGCGTGGAGGGCGTCTACGACGTGTACCGGGTGACGTCGGCGCGCAGGCCGTCCTAGGCAGGCCCTGTCGTCGAACTCCCGTCTGCCCGGCGATGTCATGCACGCCCTCTCGCCGTACCGGGCCCTGACCCGGGTACATCCGGTACGAGGCCCGGGACCCGGCACGCCGAGAGCACGCACCCGACGCCGCGGGGCCGCCCTCCGGGCGACGACGCGAGTTGACGGCAGGAGCTAAGGCCCCGGCGGCCGTGCAGCGACACGAGAGGGGCTCCCGCACGCGCCGTGCGGGAGCCCCTCTCGTGTGCCGTCGAGCCCGGTCAGCCGCCGAACTCGTGCAGCCCCCTGAGTGCCTGGTCCAGGAGCGCCTGCCGGCCCTCCAGCTCGCGTGCCAGCTTGTCGGCCTTGGCGTCGTTGCCCTGGGCGCGCGCCTGCTCGATCTGGGAGCGCAGCTTGTCCACGGCGGCCTGGAGCTGACCGGTCAGACCCTCGGCACGCGCGCGTGCCTCCGGGTTGGTCCGGCGCCACTCGGCCTCCTCGGCCTCCTGGAGCGCCCGCTCGACCGCGTGCATCCGTCCCTCGACCTTCGGCCGGGCGTCGCGCGGCACGTGGCCGACGGCCTCCCAGCGCTCGTTGACCGAGCGGAACGCGGCACGGGCCGCCTTCAGGTCGGTGACCGGGACGAGCTTCTCGGCCTCCTCGGCCAGCCCCTCCTTGACCTTCAGGTTCTCCGCCTGCTCGGCGTCCCGCTCGGCGAAGACCGAGCTGCGGGCGGCGAAGAACACGTCCTGGGCGCCGCGGAAGCGGTTCCACAGGTCGTCCTCGTGCTCGCGCTGGGCACGGCCCGCGGCCTTCCACTCGGACATCAGGTCGCGGTAGCGCGCGGCCGTCGGTCCCCAGTCCGTCGAGCCCGACAGCGCCTCGGCCTCGGAGACCAGCCGCTCCTTGGTCCGCCGGGCCTCTTCGCGCTGTGCGTCGAGCTGCGCGAAGTGCTGCTTGCGGCGCTTGGAGAACGCGGAGCGCGCGTGCGAGAAGCGGTGCCACAGCTCGTCGTCGGACTTGCGGTCCAGGCGCGGCAGGCCCTTCCAGGTGTCGACCAGGGACCGCAGCCGCTCACCGGCCGCCCGCCACTGGTCCGAGCGGGCCAGTTCCTCGGCCTCGGCGACCAGTGCCTCCTTGGCGCCCCGCGCCTCGTCGGACTGCTTGGCACGCTGGGCCTTGCGCTCCTCACGCCGTGTCTCCACGAGTACGACGAGCTTGTCCAGCCGGACCCGCAGGGCTTCCAGGTCGCCGACCGCGTGGTGCGCGTCCACCTGCTCGCGCAGATGGCCGACGGCGGCCTGGGCGTCCTTCGCCGACAGATCGGTGGTCCGCACCCGCTTCTCGAGGAGGCCGATCTCGACAACCAGGCCTTCGTACTTGCGCTCGAAATAGGCCAGCGCCTCCTCGGGGGAGCCTGCCTGCCAGGAGCCGACGACCTTCTCGCCGTCGGCCGTACGCACGTACACGGTCCCCGTCTCGTCGACGCGGCCCCACGGGTCGCTGCTCACAGCGCCTCCTCCACATGATGCCGACGGAGGGCTTCGCTACCCCCGGGCATCGTCCACAGTTTCGTCACGGCCAACATAGGCGACCGGCGGGGGGCCTGTCCGCATCCCGCACGACCGAACTTCCGCTGATGAGGGTCAGGATTTCGTGACGGTGGCCTTGTCGATCACGACCGTCGCGTTGGGCGCGGTGTTCCCCGTCGTGGGGTCGGCCGCCTGGGCTCCCGCGGCCGCGATCTTCTTGAGAACCTTCATCCCCGCCTCGGACACGGTGCCGAAGGGCGTGTAGTCGGGCGGCAGCTGACTGTCCTGGTAGACCAGGAAGAACTGGCTGCCTCCGGTGTCGCGCCCCTGCTGCGCCTGGGGGTTGTACTGGTTGGCCATCGCGACCGTGCCCGCCGGGTACACGTTGCCCTTGAGACTCTTGTCCTTGAGGTTCTCGTCGGGAATGGTGTAGCCGGGTCCGCCCGCGCCCGTGCCCTGCGGGTCACCGCACTGCAGGACGAAGATCCCGGTGTCGGTGAGCCGGTGGCACTTGGTGTGGTCGAAGTAGCCCTTGCCGGCCAGGAAGTCGAAGGAGTTGACGGTGTGCGGCGCCGCCTTCGCCTTCAGCGCGATGTCTATGTCACCGCAGGTCGTCGCCAGCTTCATCGTGTAGTCCGCCGACTTGTCGATGGTCATCGCAGGTTCCTTCTTCCAGGTCTGCGTTTTGACCTTGCCCTCGGCGGGCTTGTCGCACGGGTCCGGCGCCTTGCTCGGAGCCGAGGCGCTCGGGCCGACCTCAGCGTTCGCGTTCGTCTTGTCGTCGTCGTCCCCCAGGACCACGCCGGTCGTGTACAGCGCGACGCTGCCGATCACAATCACGCCGAGCACCGACGCGATCGCGGCGTTGCGCATGCGCGCCCTGCGCCGCGCGGAGGTGCGTCGCTGCTGCTGCCGCAAGAACTTCTCCCGGGCGAGCTGACGCCGCCGCTGCTCCTGGGTGACCACCGGGTTCTCTCCTCATGCGTCTTCGTGTGCCGACCGGTACGCGTGGGTGCGATGAGCCGACCGTGGGCGTGTAGCCCCGTACCGTATATGGGTTCGCTGAGGAATCGGCACCGCCGGTAGGCTCTGACCATGGGCGCGACCCGTTCGCAAGCCCGCCCGAACCGACACAAACGAAGGACGATCGTGCTCATTGCCGGGTTCCCCGCCGGTGCCTGGGGGACGAACTGCTATCTCGTCGCCCCCGCCGCCGGTGAGGAGTGCGTGATCATCGATCCGGGCCACCAGGCGGCCCCCGGAGTCGAGGAAGCGATCAGGAAGCATCGGCTCAAGCCCGTCGCCGTCGTCCTCACCCACGGCCACATCGACCACGTCGCCTCGGTCGTCCCGGTGTGCGGCGCGCACGACGTGCCGGCCTGGATCCACCCCCACGACCGGTACATGATGAGCGACCCCGAGAAGGGGATCGGCCGCAGCATCGGCATGCCGCTCATGGGCGAGCTGACCGTCGGCGAGCCGGACGACGTCAAGGAGCTGACCGACGGCGCGAAGCTGGCGCTCGCGGGCCTGGAGCTGACGGTCGCGTACGCACCGGGCCATACCAAGGGGTCGGTGACCTTCGGCCTGCCCGAGGCGGCGGACGTCCCGCCGGTCATGTTCTCGGGCGACCTGCTGTTCGCCGGCTCCATCGGACGCACCGACCTCCCCGGTGGCTCCATGGACGACATGCTCGAGTCCCTGGCCCGCGTGGTCCTGCCACTCGACGACTCCACCGTGGTGCTGCCCGGTCACAACGACTACACGACCATCGGCCGGGAACGCGCCACCAACCCGTATCTGCGGCAGGTGGCCGCCGGCCAGGGCGCCTTCGAAGCGCCCCGACGAGGAATGTGACGAGAGACCTTCCGTGAGCACCTTCAAGGCCCCCAAGGGCACGTACGACCTGCTGCCGCCCGACTCCGCCAAGTTCCTGGCGGTCCGTGAGGCGATCGCGGCCCCGCTGCGCAACTCCGGCTACGGCTACATCGAGACGCCCGGCTTCGAGAACGTCGAGCTGTTCGCGCGCGGGGTCGGTGAGTCGACCGACATCGTGACCAAGGAGATGTACGTCTTCGAGACCAAGGGAGGCGACCGGCTCGCCCTGCGCCCGGAGACCACGGCCCCGGTCCTGCGCGCGGTCCTGGAGGCCAACCTGCACAAGGCGGGCAACCTGCCGGTGAAGGTCTGGTACTCGGGCTCGCAGTACCGCTACGAGCGCCCCCAGAAGGGCCGTTACCGCCACTTCTCCCAGGTCGGTGCCGAGGCGATCGGCGCCGAGGACCCGGCGCTGGACGCCGAACTGATCATCCTGGCCGACCAGTCGTACCGCGACCTGGGTCTGCGGAACTTCCGCATCCTGCTCAACAGCCTGGGCGACCAGGAGTGCCGCCCCGTCTACCGGGCCGCGCTCCAGGACTTCCTGCGCGGCCTGGACCTGGACGAGGAGACCCTGCGCCGCGCCGAGATCAACCCGCTGCGTGTCCTGGACGACAAGCGCCCGGACGTGCGGAAGCAGCTGACCGACGCCCCGCTGCTGCGCGACTACCTGTGCGACGCCTGCAAGGCGTACCACGAGGAGGTGCGCGAGCTGATCACGGCGGCGGACGTGGTCTTCGAGGACGACCCGAAGCTGGTCCGCGGCCTCGACTACTACACGCGCACGACGTTCGAGTTCGTCCACGACGGCCTCGGCTCGCAGTCCGCGGTGGGCGGGGGCGGCCGCTACGACGGCCTGTCCGAGATGATCGGCGGTCCCTCGCTGCCGTCCGTCGGCTGGGCTCTCGGCGTCGACCGCACCGTCCTCGCGCTGGAGGCGGAGGGCATCGAACCGGACATCCCGTCCGCCACCTCCGTCTTCGCGGTCCCGCTCGGGGAGGAGGCCCGCCGGATCCTCTTCGCCAAGGTCACCGAGCTGCGCAAGAACGGCGTCGCCGCCGACTTCTCCTACGGCGGCAAGGGCCTCAAGGCCGCGATGAAGGCCGCCAACCGCTCGGGCGCCCGCTACACCCTGGTCCTCGGCGAGCGCGACCTGGCCGAGGGCGTCGTCCAGCTCAAGGACATGGCGTCCGGCGAGCAGAGCGCGATCGGCGTCAACGAGATCGTGGCGGAGCTGGAGTCGAGGCTCGGCTAGCAGACCTGCACGCCTCGTCACCTCCAGGGGTGCGCGTTCTCGTTCGCGCGTGCCCCTGGGGAACGCCTGTTGGCCGGAACACACGCCACGGAGTGACCGTCGATCCGTTCATATGTTCATTGAACGGTGGTCATACAGGGTGGTGCGGCACAATGGCCCTGCCCGAAGCAGGTCCGACTCTCCAGTGACGGAATCGGCGTGATGAGCAAGACGACAGTGAAGGACGTCCCCACCGTGGCAGAGTCCGCGCCGGACCCCACCGCCGGAACACCGCGCACCGAGGGCGGCAGCCGCGCGCTCGCACTGCTGCTGGTGATCACGGGCGCGGCCGGCCTGCTCGCCGCGTGGGTCATCACGATCGACAAGCAGAAGCTGCTCGAGGCCAAGGTCGCCGGCACGACCTTCACGCCCGGCTGCAGCCTCAACCCCGTCGTCTCCTGCGGCAGCGTCATGGAGAGCGACCAGGCCTCCGTCTTCGGCTTCCCCAACCCGATGCTCGGCCTCGCCGCCTACGCCATCGTGATCTGCGTCGGCATGAGCCTGCTCGCCCGCGCCGCCTTCCCGCGCTGGTACTGGCTCACCTTCAACGCCGGCTGCCTGTTCGGCGTCGGATTCGTGTCGTGGCTGCAGTTCCAGTCCCTGTACCGGATCAACGCGCTCTGCCTGTGGTGCTGCCTGGCCTGGGTCGCGACCATCCTGATGTTCTGGTACGTGACGTCCTTCAACGTCCGCAAGGGCTTCCTGCCCGCGCCGGGCTGGCTGCGCGGGTTCTTCGGCGAGTTCACCTGGGTCCTGCCGGTGCTGCACATCGGCATCATCGGCATGATGATCCTCACCCGCTGGTGGGACTTCTGGACCAGCTGACGGGCGTCTCGCTTGTCAGTGCGGTCATTTAGGGTTCAGAGCGTGGAGCCCGATCTGTTCACCGCCGCAGCCGAAGAACGCCAGGAGAAGGACCCGACCGGCAGTCCCCTCGCCGTGCGGATGCGCCCGCGCACCCTCGACGAGGTCGTCGGCCAGCAGCATCTGCTCAAGCCCGGCTCGCCCCTGCGCCGCCTGGTCGGCGAGGGCGCCTCAGGCCCGGCCGGACCGTCCTCCGTGTTCCTCTGGGGCCCGCCGGGCACGGGCAAGACCACCCTGGCGTACGTGGTCTCCAAGGCGACCAACAAGCGCTTCGTGGAGCTGTCGGCGATCACCGCGGGCGTCAAGGAGGTCCGCGCGGTCATCGACGGCGCCCGCCGCGCGGTCGGCGGGTACGGCAAGGAGACCGTCCTCTTCCTCGACGAGATCCACCGCTTCAGCAAGGCCCAGCAGGACTCCCTGCTCCCGGCCGTCGAGAACCGCTGGGTCACCCTGATCGCCGCCACCACCGAGAACCCCTACTTCTCGATCATCTCCCCCCTGCTCTCCCGCTCGCTCCTCCTCACCCTTGAACCCCTCACCGACGACGACGTCCGGGACCTGCTGCGCCGCGCCATGACCGACGAGCGCGGGCTGGGCGGAGCCGTCGCCCTCCCCGAGGACACCGAGGCGCACCTGCTGCGCATCGCCGGCGGCGACGCCCGCCGTGCGCTGACCGCGCTGGAGGCCGCCGCCGGAGCCGCCCTCGACAAGGGCGAGACGGAGATCGCCCTGACCACGCTGGAGGAGACGGTCGACCGGGCCGCGGTGACGTACGACCGCGACGGCGACCAGCACTACGACGTCGCCAGCGCCCTGATCAAGTCCATCCGCGGTTCCGACGTGGACGCCGCCCTGCACTACCTGGCCCGCATGATCGAGGCCGGCGAGGACCCCCGCTTCATCGCGCGGCGCCTGATGATCTCCGCCAGCGAGGACATCGGCCTCGCCGACCCGAACGCGCTGCCGATCGCCGTAGCCGCCGCCCAGGCCGTCGCCATGATCGGCTTCCCCGAGGCCGCCCTCACCCTCAGCCACGCCACCATCGCCCTCGCCCTCGCCCCCAAGTCCAACGCCGCGACCACCGCCATCGGCGCCGCCCTGGACGACGTACGCAAGGGGCACGCCGGACCGGTCCCCGCACACCTGCGCGACAGCCACTACAAGGGCGCCGGCAAGCTGGGGCACGGGCAGGGGTACGTGTACCCGCACGACCTCCCGGAGGGCATCGCCGCCCAGCAGTACGCGCCGGACGGGCTGAAGGAGCGGACGTACTACACGCCGACCCGGCACGGCGCCGAGGCGCGGTACGCCGACGCCGTCGAGTGGACCCGTGGGCACCTCGGTCGCAGGCCGTCCTGAGCAGCCTGTAGAATGGCCCGAAGTGCCGAGCCCCGTGCAGTCAGAACGGGACAACCGGCCGGAACCCCCAGCGGGTTCCAGGAGCGTCGCGCACCGTCGATAGGTGTCGCGGGCAGCCCACCACCACCCGGAGTTCCGGGAGCGGTCGGTGGGCCACTCGCGTGCTGCACGTATGTGCCCAGACCAGGGGAGCGGCTGCCCGACAGGCCCCGAGAGGGACCGGACGGGTTTCCCCGGCTGCGGATTGCGACCTCCCTCAACCCTGACAAGCCGGAAACCAGGAAAGAGACACAGACAGTGGCCAACCAGCCCCGTCCCAAGGTCAAGAAGTCGCGTGCCCTCGGCATCGCGCTGACCCCGAAGGCCGTCAAGTACTTCGAGGCCCGCCCCTACCCGCCGGGTGAGCACGGCCGCGGCCGCAAGCAGAACTCGGACTACAAGGTCCGTCTGCTCGAGAAGCAGCGTCTGCGCGCGCAGTACGACCTCAGCGAGCGCCAGCTCGTCCGCGCCTACGAGCGCGCCTCCAAGACCAACATGAAGACCGGCGAGGCCCTGGTCATCGAGCTCGAGCGCCGTCTCGACGCACTGGTCCTGCGTTCGGGCATCGCCCGCACGATCTACCAGGCCCGCCAGATGGTCGTCCACGGCCACATCCAGGTCAACGGCCAGAAGGTCGACAAGCCGTCCTTCCGCGTCCGTCCGGACGACGTCGTGCAGGTGCGCGACCGCTCCAAGGAGAAGACGCTCTTCACCATCGCCCGCGAGGGTGGCTTCGCCCCCGACGGCGAGACCCCGCGCTACCTCCAGGTGAACCTCAAGGCCCTGGCGTTCCGCCTGGACCGCGAGCCGAACCGCAAGGAGATCCCGGTGATCTGCGACGAGCAGCTCGTCGTCGAGTACTACGCCCGCTGATCCAGCGGAAACGCTGCACGAGCAGGCCGCAGTACCACCAGCGGTACCTCAGCCCGCCGTCTCCCCGCCCTTCCGGGTGGGCGAGGCGGCGGGCTTCGCCGTGCGGGCGCCCGTCGCGGCCCGCCGCCCGGCCGTCGAGCGCGGAGCCGGCAGCGAGGCGGGTGCCCCGGGCCGGCGCAGCGCCCGCGACACCGCCTCGCGGCGTCCGAGCCGCGCCCCGTGCCGTACGCACTCCTCGTAGCCCTCGTCGCCCAACTGCTCCCGGGCCGCAGCCTCGCACAGCTCGTGCGGCGCGTTGTAGTGCGCCGAGCCGAACAACGGCAGCCCCACCGACGGCCACATCCGCCCCGCCGCGCCCTGCAGTACCGCCGCCTCCGCCGCGTCGCCCTCCGCCACCGTCACCAGGGCCAGCAGCTCCACCGCCAGCACCGAGCCCAACTGGTCCCGGAAGCGGTGGGCGCCGCCCAGACAGTCGGCGAGCAGCTCGCGGGCGTGCACGGGGTCGCCGTCGCTCCAGGCCGCGTAGGCCAGGACGTACAGGGCGTAGCCCCGGGCCCAGCGCTCGCCGTGGTCCTCGCACACCCGGCGCACGTCCTCGCACAGGCGCACCGCGTCCGGCAGGTCGCCCTGGAAAGCCCGGGTCATCGCCAGCTCCACCTGCCCCATCAGGACGTTGCTGTTGAGCTCGCCGATCTCCTCGTAACGGTGCAGCGCGGAGCGCAGCAGCGTCTCCGCGCGCGGCATGTCGTCCGTCACCAGTGCCAGACAGCCGGTGCGGTGTTCGGCGTACGCCACCGCCGTGGGGTCCGCCGAGCGTTCCGCCTCCTCCCGGCACTCCTGCAGCGCCGCCAGCGCGGGCACCGTGTCGCCCTGCAGGATCGCCACATGGGCGAGCACCCACAGCGCCTTCAGCCGCGACTGCCCGCCCGCCGTGCCCTCCACGTCCAGCCGCACCGCCTGCTCCAGCCAGTGCCGCCCCTCCGACAGCCGTCCGCAGCCGACCCAGTGGAACCACAGGGCACCCGCCAGGTACTGGCCCAGGTGCGCCTCGTCCGGCTCGGTCAGGCAGTGCTCCAGGGCGCCGCGCAGATTCGGCAGCTCGGCGTCCACCCGCGCGGCGACCTCGCCCTGGCGCGGCGAGAACCACTCCAGCTCGCACCAGGTCGCCAGCCCCACGTACCAGTCCCGGTGCCGCCGCCGCAGCCGGTCCGCGTCACCCGTCGCCTCCAGCCAGTCGGCGCCGTACGCCCGCACCGTGTCGAGCATCCGGTAGCGCACCCCGGCCCGGGACTCCTCGCGGGTCAGCACGGACTGCGCGAGCAGCGCGGAGAGCGCGTCGAGCACGTCCTCGGCCGGCAGCCCCGCACCGCTGCACACGTACTCGGCGGCCTCCAGGTCGAACGGCCCGGCGAACACCGAAAGCCGCGCCCACAGCAGCCGTTCCCCGGGCGTGCACAGCTCGTGGCTCCAGCCGATCGCCGTGCGCAGCGTCCGGTGCCGGGGCAGCCCGGTACGGTCCCCGCCCGTCAGCAGCCGGAAACGGTCGTCCAGCCGCCGCAGCACCTGCCCCGGCGACAGCGCGCCCAGCCGGCCGGCCGCCAGCTCGATGGCCAGCGGGATCCCGTCCAGACGCCGGCACAGCTCGCGCACCTCCCGTTGGTCCCCGTCGGGACCGGCCTCGTGGCCGCAGGTGACGTGCCGCTGTCCGGCCCGGACCGTCAGCAGCTCCACCGCCTCCGCCGGCCCCAGCGGCGCCAGCGGGACCAGCAGCTCCCCGGCCACGCCCAGCGGCCTGCGCCCCACCGCCAGCACCCGCAGCTGCGGGGCGCGGCCCAGCAGATCGGTCACCAGAGCGGCACAGGCGTCCACCAGGTGCTCGAACCCGTCCAGGACCAGCAGCAGGTCCCGCTCGGCGAGATGCGCGAACAGCGTCTCGCGCGGCAGCCGGGTCGTGTGGTCGGTCAGGCCCAGCGCCTCCACGACCGCGTAGTCCACGAACTCCTCGTCACGCACCGGCGCCAGCTCCACCCGCCACACCCCGCCGGGCGGCGCGCACCGGGCGGCCGCCCGCGCGGCGAGGCGCGACTTGCCGACGCCGCCGGCTCCGGTGACGGTCACCAGCCGCCCGGAGCCCAGCGCCCGGGCCAGCTCCGCGAGCTCCGCCGCTCTGCCCACGAAGGCGTCGAGCTCCAGCGGTAGATTGCCGTGCGGGATGCCGTCGCGCCGATGGTCTCGCATGAAACACGGAGCGTACTGAACCGAATTCACTCCGTACAATCCCTCCTCGCGGCCGCGCCGTACTCCGCCGCGCGCGGTAGGAAATCGGGTACGGAGCCCCGCGCCCGGCGCGATAGGGTCGGTGCACGACTTTCCCGATGTTCAGGCACGTATCTCAGGGAGCGGGTGCACACAGTGTCCGGTGGCGAGGTGGCCGGGATCCTGGTGGCCGTCTTCTGGGCGATCCTGGTCTCCTTCCTCGCCGTCGCACTGGCGAGGCTGGCCCAGACGCTCAGGGCGACCACCAAACTCGTGGCGGACGTGACCGACCAGGCCGTCCCGCTGCTGGCCGACGCCTCGTCGGCGGTGCGTTCCGCGCAGACCCAGATCGACCGGGTCGACGCGATCGCCTCCGACGTCCAGGAGGTCACGTCGAACGCCTCCGCGCTGTCCACCACCGTGGCCTCCACCTTCGGCGGCCCCCTGGTGAAGGTCGCGGCGTTCGGGTACGGCGTGCGCCGGGCACTCGGCGGTCGCAAGGAGGACATGTCCGCCGCCCCGGCCGGTGAGTCGCGGAGCACCGTGATCGTGGGCCGTACGGTCCCGGCCGCGCGACGGACGAAGCGGAAGAAGGGCTGACCGAGCGATGTTCCGCCGTACGTTCTGGTTCGGCACCGGCATGGCCGCCGGTGTCTGGGCCACCACCAAGGTCAACCGGAAGCTCAAGCAGCTGACCCCCGACAGCCTCGCCGCGACCGCGGCGAACAAGGCGCTCGACGCGGGCACCCGGATCAGGGACCGCGCTGTGGGCTTCGCCCTCGACGTCCGCGACAACATGGCCCAGCGAGAGGCCGAACTGGACGACGCGCTGGGCCTGAAGGCCCTCGTCGACCGGCAACTCGCCGCCCCCGGGCGCCGGGCCGCCATCGAGAACCGCAACAACCCCGAGTCCGTCGTCGACGACAGGACGACGTACTCGTACAACCGGAATGAGGACCACTGATGGAGTCGGCCGAGATTCGTCGCCGCTGGTTGAGCTTCTTCGAGGAGCGCGGTCACACCGTCGTCCCTTCGGCGTCGCTCATCGCGGACGACCCGACTCTGCTCCTGGTCCCGGCCGGCATGGTGCCGTTCAAGCCCTACTTCCTGGGTGAGGTCAAGCCGCCCTTCGACCGCGCCACCAGCGTGCAGAAGTGCGTGCGCACGCCGGACATCGAAGAGGTCGGCAAGACCACGCGGCACGGCACGTTCTTCCAGATGTGCGGCAACTTCTCCTTCGGCGACTACTTCAAGGAGGGCGCCGTCAAGTACGCCTGGGAACTGCTCACCAGTCCCCAGGACAAGGGCGGTTACGGCCTCGACCCCGAGCGTCTGTGGGTCACCGTGTACCAGGACGACGACGAGGCCGAGCGCATCTGGCACGACGTCGTGGGTGTCCCCTCCGAGCGCATCCAGCGCCTCGGCAAGAAGGACAACTACTGGTCCATGGGCGTCCCCGGACCCTGCGGCCCCTGCTCCGAGATCAACTACGACCGCGGCCCCGAGTTCGGCGTCGAGGGCGGCCCCGCCGTCAACGACGAGCGGTACGTGGAGATCTGGAACCTCGTCTTCATGCAGTACGAGCGGGGCGAGGGCATCGGCAAGGAGGAGTTCGAGATCCTCGGCGAACTGCCGAGCAAGAACATCGACACCGGCCTCGGCCTCGAACGGCTCGCCATGATTCTGCAGGGCGTGCAGAACATGTACGAGATCGACACCTCCATGGCCGTCATCGACAAGGCCACCGAACTGACCGGCGTGGCCTACGGCGACGCCCAGGACTCGGACGTCTCCCTGCGCGTGGTCACCGACCACATGCGCACCTCCGTGATGCTCATCGGTGACGGCGTCACCCCCGGGAACGAGGGCCGCGGCTACGTCCTGCGCCGCATCATGCGCCGCGCCATCCGCAACATGCGCCTGCTCGGCGCCACCGGTCCGGTCGTCAAGGACCTGATCGACGTCGTGATCGGCATGATGGGACAGCAGTACCCCGAGCTGATCACCGACCGCGAGCGGATCGAGAAGGTGGCCCTCGCCGAGGAGAACGCCTTCCTCAAGACGCTGAAGGCCGGCACCAACATCCTCGACACCGCCGTCAGCGACACCAAGGCCGCCGGCGGCACCGTCCTCGCCGGCGACAAGGCGTTCCTGCTCCACGACACCTGGGGCTTCCCGATCGACCTCACCCTGGAGATGGCCGCCGAGCAGGGGCTCTCCGTGGACGAGGACGGCTTCCGCCGCCTGATGAAGGAGCAGCGGGAGCGCGCCAAGGCCGACGCCCAGGCCAAGAAGACCGGCCACGCCGGCGCCGGTGCCTACCGGGAGATCGCCGACAAGGCCGGTGCCACCGACTTCGTCGGCTACACCGACACCGAGAGCGAGTCCACGATCGTCGGCATCCTCGTCGACGGGGCCTCCTCCCCGGCCGCCACCGAGGGCGACGAGGTCGAGATCGTCCTGGACCGCACTCCCTTCTATGCCGAGGGCGGCGGCCAGATCGGCGACACCGGCCGGATCCGGGTCGACACCGGCGCCGTGATCGAGATCCGGGACTGCCAGAAGCCGGTGCCGGGCGTGTACGTCCACAAGGGCGTCGTCCAGGTCGGCGAGGTCACCGTCGGTGCCAAGGCCCAGGCCTCCATCGACGACCGGCGTCGCAAGGCCATCGCCCGTGCCCACTCGGCCACTCACCTCACCCACCAGGCCCTGCGTGACGCCCTCGGCCCGACGGCCGCGCAGGCCGGTTCCGAGAACCAGCCCGGCCGATTCCGCTTCGACTTCGGTTCGCCGTCCGCCGTGCCGACGGCCGTGATGACCGACGTCGAGCAGAAGATCAACGAGGTGCTCGCCCGCGACCTGGACGTGCGTGCCGACGTCATGGGCATCGACGAGGCCAAGAAGCAGGGCGCCATCGCCGAGTTCGGCGAGAAGTACGGCGAACGCGTGCGCGTCGTCACCATCGGCGACTTCTCCAAGGAGCTGTGCGGCGGCACCCACGTGCACAACACGGCCCAGCTCGGCCTGGTCAAGCTGCTCGGCGAGTCGTCCATCGGCTCCGGCGTGCGCCGTATCGAGGCCCTGGTCGGCGTGGACGCCTACAGCTTCCTGGCCCGCGAGCACACGGTGGTCGCCCAGCTCCAGGAGCTGATCAAGGGCCGTCCGGAGGAGCTGCCGGAGAAGGTCTCCGCGATGCTCGGCAAGCTCAAGGACGCCGAGAAGGAGATCGAGAAGTTCCGCGCCGAGAAGGTCCTCCAGGCCGCCGGCGGCCTCGCCGACTCCGCCAAGGACGTGCGCGGCGTCGCCCTCGTGACCGGCCGGGTCCCCGACGGCACGACCGCCGACGACCTGCGCAAGCTGGTCCTCGACGTGCGCGGCCGCATCCAGGGCGGCCGGGCCGCGGTCGTGGCCCTGTTCACCACGGTGGGCGGCAAGCCCCTGACGGTCATCGCCACCAACGCCGCCGCCCGCGAGCGCGGTCTGAAGGCCGGTGACCTGGTGCGCACCGCCGCCAAGACCCTCGGTGGCGGCGGTGGCGGCAAGCCCGACCTCGCCCAGGGCGGCGGCCAGAACGCGGCCGCCGTCGGCGAGGCCGTCGACGCCGTCGAGCGCCTCGTGGCGGACAGCGCCAAGTGAACGGTCCGGACAACGACCGGTTCGGGGACCGGGTGGACGGCCCGGCGATGCGCCGCGGCCGCCGCCTGGCCGTCGACGTCGGGGACGCCCGTATCGGGGTCGCCTCGTGCGACCCCGACGGGATCCTCGCCACCCCGGTGGAGACCGTCCCCGGCCGCGACGTCCCCGCGGCGCACCGACGCCTCGGGCAGCTGGTCGGGGAGTACGAGCCGATCGAGGTCGTCGTCGGTCTGCCCCGCTCCCTCAAGGGAGGTGAGGGCCCGGCCGCGGCCAAGGTCAGGCACTTCGCGCGGGAGCTGGCCCGCGGCATCGCACCGGTGCCGGTCCGGCTGGTCGACGAGCGGATGACGACGGTGACCGCCAGTCAGGGGCTGCGCGCCTCCGGGGTGAAGTCCAAGAAGGGCCGGTCCGTCATCGACCAGGCCGCCGCCGTGATCATCCTTCAACAGGCACTCGAATCCGAACGGGTGTCAGGCAGGCCACCCGGTGAGGGCGTCGAAGTGGTCATCTGATCGCGGTACGGTAACGTTCCGCGCGATGTGGCGGCATTCGAACAGCCACCGCACAGCAAGAGGCGGAACGGAAGCGGACCCTTCGGCACAGGCCGCGCCCCCCGTCGCCTCGCGGCTCTAGGGGATCGATGACTGAGTATGGCCGGGGTCCAGACTCCGAACCGTGGCATCCGGAGGACCCGTCGTACGGGGACGGCGGATGGGGCGGTCAGCAGGCCCATGCGGGTCAGCAGCCCCCCTACGGCGGCCAGCCGCAGCAGTATCCGGAGCAGCAGGCGCGGCAGCAGTACGGCGACTGGGCCGACGATGGCCAGCCCGCGTACGGCGGCGGTCAGCCGCAGTACGACCAGTACGGTCGGCAGCACCCCGAGCCGCAGTACGACCAGTACGGTCAGCCGCAGTACGACCAGCAACACTACGACCAGCCGCAGCACGGCCAGCCGCAGCACGGCCAGCCGCATTACGACCAGCCGCAGTACGGCCAGCCGCAGTACGACCAGCAGTACGCGCCCCAGGCGCAGCCGCAGCAGGGGTACGACAGCGGCGGCTGGAGCACCGGCACGCCTCCCCAGGCGCAGTACCCGGCCGATCCGTCCGACCCCTACGGACAGCAGGCCGGGGGCTACGGCGCCGAGCAGCCCGACTTCTACGGCACCCCGGAGGCGTATCCGCCGCCGGAGCCGCCCGCCCGCCGGCGCGCCGAGCCCGAGCCGCAGCGCACCGACTGGGATCCCGGTCCCGACGAAGGAGAGCACGCCTTCTTCGCCGGAGGGGACGGCGACGACGACGATGGCGCGGCGGACGGCGGCCGCGAGGACCGCAGGAGCCGGGGCGGCAGGCCGAAGAAACGTCGCAGCGGATGTGCCTGCCTGGTGGTCTGCCTCGTGCTGGGCGGCGGCGTGGCGGGTGTCGGCTATTTCGGCTACCAGTTCTACCAGGATCGTTTCGGCGCCGCCCCGGATTTCGCGGGCGACGGCAACGGCGAGCAGGTGACCGTCACCATCCCCAAGGGGGCCGGCGGCTCCACGATCGGCCAGGAACTCAAGCGGCAGGGCGTGGTGAAGAGCGTCGACGCCTTCATCGCCGCCCAGCAGAGCAATCCCCGCGGCAAGAGCATCCAGGACGGCGTGTACACGCTGCGGAAGGAGATGTCGGCCGCGAGCGCGGTCGAACTCCTGCTCAGCCCGAAGAGCCGCAGCAACCTGATCATCGCCGAGGGCTGGCGCAACGCCCGCGTCTACGAGCTGATCGACAAACGCCTCGACGTGAAGGCGGGCACCACCGCCAAGGCCGCCGAGTCCGGGTACAAGGAGCTCGGCCTGCCCGACTGGGCGCTGAACCACAAGAACGTCAAGGACCCCCTGGAGGGCTTCCTCTACCCGTCCAGCTACCCGGCGGCCAAGGGGCAGAAGCCCGAGGACGTGCTCAAGCAGATGGTGGCGCGCGCCAACGAGCAGTACGACAAGATCGGCCTGGAGGAGAAGGCGGAGGGACTCGGTCTCAAGGGGCCTTGGGAGCTGCTCACCGCCGCGAGCCTGGTGCAGGCGGAGGGCAAGACGCACGACGACTTCCGCAAGATGGCCGAGGTCATCTACAACCGGCTCAAGGAGTCCAACACCGAGACGAACCAGAAGCTCCAGTTCGACTCGACGTTCAACTACCTGATGGGCCAGAGCAAGATCCACATCAGCGAGTCCGAGATCAACAGCAACATGGACCCGTACAACACGTACACCAACCGGGGCCTGCCTCCCGGGCCCATCGGCAATCCCGGCGCGGAGGCCCTGCAGGCGGCCCTGAACCCCACCGAGGACGGCTGGATCTACTTCGTGGCCACCGACGGCGTGAGCAAGACCGAGTTCGCCAAGACCCACGAAGAGTTCCTGAAGCTGAAGGAAAAGTTCGATGCCAGCTCAGGCAACTGACCGTCGCCGGGCCGCCGTTCTCGGCTCCCCGATCGCCCACTCCCTCTCCCCGGTGCTGCACCGTGCCGCCTACGCGGAGCTGGGGCTGGCGCACTGGACGTACGACCGTTTCGAGGTCGACGAGGCGGCGCTGGCGGGCTTCTTCGAGGAACTGGGCCCCGAGTGGGCGGGACTTTCGCTGACCATGCCACTCAAGCGGGCGGTGATCCCGCTGCTCGACGGGATCAGCGAGACGGCGGCCGCCGTGGACGCGGTGAACACCGTGGTCCTCAGCGAGGACGGCCGCAGGACCGGCGACAACACCGACATCCCCGGCATGGTCGCCGCCCTGCGCGAGCACGGCATCGAGACGGTCGGGACCGCCGCGGTCCTCGGCGCCGGCGCCACCGCCTCCTCCGCGCTGGCCGCGCTGGCCCGGATCTGCACCGGTGAGGTCGCCGTCTACGTGCGCAGTGCGGCCCGCGCCGACGAGATGCGGGGCTGGGCGGAGCGGCTGGGCGTCGACGTGCGCATCGCGGGCTGGGCGGACGCCGAGGAGGCGCTGCACGCCCCGCTGGTCGTGGCCACCACCCCGGCCGGCACCACCGACGCCCTCGCCGCCGCCGTCCCCGAGATGCCGGCGACCCTCTTCGACGTGCTCTACGAACCCTGGCCCACCGCACTCGCCGCCCGCTGGTCGGCGTACGGCGGTGCCGTCGTCGGCGGCCTCGACCTGCTGCTCCACCAGGCGGTGCTCCAGGTCGAGCAGATGACCGGCCGCTCTCCGGCACCGCTGGCCGCCATGCGGAAGGCGGGGGAGCGCGCTCTCGCGGACAAGCCCTGAGATCCCTCCGGTGCCGCGGCGGGCGGGACGGGAGGGGAAGGCGATCCATGAACACAGGTGTCCCGCCGGCCTCCGCCGAGAGCCAGGTGTCCGAGGCCGCCCCGGGTTCCTGCCCGACCGGGTGCCGTTCGCGGCGCTCGCGTGCTGATCGCGCTCGCCGTCCTCGCGAGCGGGGCGGGCAAGGTGAAGCGCAGGATCGCCCGGCGGCACGCGCCGCCCACCGGACAGACCGGCCCGCGGCGCCACAGCACGGCCAGGAACCGGCGACGATCCCCCGGGCCGCAGCACGCCGCCGCAGCAGGAAGAGAGCGGCGCCGGCTTCCTCGGCCGACGGGCGCGGCCGCGGCAGCGGGGGAGCGGCGCCGGCTTCCTCGGTTCCCCTCGCTCCGGCGCGGCGGCAGGGCAACGGTCCCGTCCGACGCCGCCCGGGTCCGGCCGTCCGTCCGTCAAATGGACCGGCGGCCGGGTCCGGCGGCCGAACGTGGGAGGATCGAAGGCGGCGGACCGGGGCCGCGCACCCGGTCGGGCCGTCGCGTACGCGGAGAAGAAGCGTACGCAGGGCATACCGGGGCGCGAGCACTGAGGAGCACCGTTGAGCAGGTTGCGCTGGCTGACCGCGGGGGAGTCCCACGGTCCCGCACTCGTCGCGACGCTGGAGGGGCTGCCCGCCGGCGTGCCGATCACCACCGACATGGTGGCGGACCACCTGGCAAGGCGGCGGCTCGGCTACGGCCGCGGTGCGCGGATGAAGTTCGAGCGCGACGAGGTCACCTTCCTCGGTGGCGTCCGGCACGGTCTGACGATGGGTTCCCCGGTCGCCGTCATGGTCGGCAACACCGAGTGGCCCAAGTGGGAGCAGGTCATGGCGGCCGACCCGGTGGATCCGGAGGTGCTGGCCGGCCTCGCGCGCAACGCCCCGCTGACCCGGCCGCGGCCCGGTCACGCGGACCTCGCGGGCATGCAGAAGTACGGCTTCGACGAGGCCCGGCCGATCCTGGAGCGCGCCTCGGCCCGTGAGACGGCGGCCCGGGTGGCGCTGGGCGCGGTGGCCCGGTCGTACCTGAGGGAGACGGCCGGCATCGAGATCGTCAGCCATGTCGTCGAGCTGGCCGCGACGAGGGCGCCCCACGGCGTGTACCCGACGCCGGCCGACGTCGAGAAGCTGGACGCCGACCCCGTGCGCTGCCTGGACGCGGACGCGTCGAAGGCGATGGTCGCCGAGATCGACCAGGCCCACAAGGACGGCGACACCCTCGGCGGTGTCGTCGAGATCCTCGCCTACGACGTGCCGGTGGGCCTCGGCTCGCACGTCCACTGGGACCGCAAGCTCGACGCGCGGCTCGCGGGCGCGCTCATGGGCATCCAGGCGATCAAGGGCGTCGAGATCGGCGACGGCTTCGAGCTGGCCCGCGTGCCCGGCTCGCAGGCCCACGACGAGATCGTCAGCACGCCCGACGGCATCCGCCGGGTCTCCGGCCGCTCCGGCGGCACCGAGGGCGGCCTCACCACCGGTGAGCTGCTGCGGGTGCGCGCCGCGATGAAGCCGATCGCGACCGTGCCGCGCGCGCTGAAGACCGTGGACGTGACCACCGGCGAGGCCGCGCAGGCGCACCACCAGCGCTCCGACGTGTCCGCCGTGCCGGCCGCCGGAATCGTCGCCGAGGCCATGGTGGCCCTCGTGCTCGCGGACGCCGTCGCGGAGAAGTTCGGCGGCGACTCGGTCACCGAGACCCGCCGCAACGTGACGTCGTACCTCGACAACCTGGGCATCCGATGAGCGGGGCGCCACTCGTCGTCCTCGTCGGCCCGATGGGCGTCGGCAAGTCCACCGTCGGACAGCTCCTGGCCGGGCGGCTCGGCGTCGGGTACCGGGACACGGACGAGGACATCGTCTCCGCCCGGGGGCGCAGCATCGCCGAGATCTTCGTGGACGAGGGCGAGCCCGCCTTCCGCGAGCTGGAGAAGAGCGCCGTGCGCACGGCGCTCACCGGGCACGAAGGCGTCCTCGCTCTCGGCGGCGGCGCGATCCTGGACGCGGACACGCGCGCCCTGCTCACCGGGCAGCGGGTCGCCTACCTCTCGATGGGCGTCGAGGAGGCGGTCAAGCGGACCGGCCTGAACGCGGCGCGTCCGCTGCTGGCGGTCAACCCGCGCAAGCAGTGGCGGGAGCTGATGGAGGCCCGTCGGCACCTGTACGAGGAGGTGGCCACGGTCGTCGTGGCCACGGACGGCCGCACGCCCGAAGAAGTCACCCGAGCCGCCCTGGACGCACTGGAGTTGAAGGAAGTATGAGCGAGGCAGTCACCCGGATCCAGGTCGGCGGCACCGCGGGGTCCGAGCCCTACGAGGTCGTGGTGGGACGTCAGCTCCTGGGCGAGCTGGGCGGCCTGATCGGCGCGAAGGCCAAGCGGGTCGCGGTGCTCCACCCCGAGGCGCTCGCCGAGACCGGTGACGCCCTGCGCGCCGACCTCACCGAGCAGGGCTACGAGGCGATCGCCATCCAGGTGCCCAACGCGGAGGAGGCGAAGACCGCCGAGGTCGCCGCGTACTGCTGGAAGGCGCTCGGCCAGTCCGGATTCACCCGCACCGACGTCATCGTCGGGGTCGGCGGCGGCGCCAGTACCGACCTCGCCGGGTTCGTGGCCGCGACCTGGCTGCGCGGGGTGCGCTGGATCGCCGTCCCCACCACGGTGCTGGCCATGGTGGACGCGGCCGTCGGCGGCAAGACCGGCATCAACACCGCCGAGGGCAAGAACCTCGTCGGCGCCTTCCACCCGCCGGCCGGCGTCCTGTGCGACCTGGCCGCCCTGGACTCGCTCCCGGTCAACGACTACGTCTCGGGCCTCGCCGAGGTCATCAAGGCCGGCTTCATCGCCGACCCGTCGATCCTCGACCTGATCGAGTCCGACCCGCAGGCGGCGCGCACCCCGGCCGGACCGCACACCGCCGAGCTGATCGTGCGCTCCGTCAAGGTCAAGGCGGAGGTCGTCTCCTCCGACCTGAGGGAAGCGGGTCTCAGGGAGATCCTCAACTACGGCCACACCCTCGGCCACGCCATCGAGAAGAACGAGCGCTACAAGTGGCGCCACGGGGCCGCCGTCTCCGTCGGCATGCACTTCGCCGCCGAACTGGGCCGCCTGGCCGGCCGGCTGGACGATGCCACCGCCGACCGGCACCGCAGCATCCTCGAGTCCGTCGGGCTGCCGCTGCACTACCGGTACGACCAGTGGCCCAAGCTGGTCGAGAACATGAAGGTCGACAAGAAGTCGCGCGGAGACCTGCTGCGCTTCATCGTCCTGGACGGCCTCGCCAAGCCCACCGTGCTGGAAGGCCCCGATCCGGCCGTCCTCCTCGCCGCCTACGGCGAGGTGGGTGAGTAGTACCCCGGTGCGCCCTTCCGTCTGATTCGCCCTGCCGGACGGGCACTTGCGGCTGCCCCCGGCCGTTCACCAAACGGCGGCCCGGGGCGGTACCGTTCGGTAGGACGCGGGCGGTCCCCTCCCGCGGTCAGCGCCCATCGCCTGTACGAGACGGAGTGGCACCGGATGCAGCACGCAGTGGGTTCTCCGCTGCCGCCGCCCCATCAGCCGGGGCACGGACCGGCCGTCGGCTGGTCCCCGGCCGCACACCACCCGGATCCGCACCGGGGCCCCGCTCCCGCGCCCCCGCCTCCGGCGCCGGGGTACCCGGTGGCGCCCCGGCAGGCCCCGGCTCCGCAGCCCGGCCCCCGCCCCGGGCCCCAGCAGGCGGCTCCCGCCCCGCCCGTGCCGGACACCACCGGCCACGTGTCGCTGCCCCCCGGCGGCCCGGTGGCCGTGCCCCGCGTGCCCACCGCCACGGCCGCCGCGCCCGACCCCACCACGACCACCCTCGCGGTACTGCTCATCGGCCCCGCGGGCGCGGGCAAGACCAGCGTCGCCAAGTACTGGGCGGACCACCGCCGGGTCCCCACCGCGCACATCAGCCTCGACGACGTCCGCGAATGGGTCCGCTCGGGCTTCGCCGACCCCCAGACCGGGTGGAACGAGCACTCGGAGGCGCAGTACCGCCTCGCCCGCCGCACCTGCGGCTTCTCCGCGCGCAACTTCCTCGCCAACGGCATCTCCTGCATCCTCGACGACGCGGTCTTCCCGGACCGCCCGGTCGTCGGCCTCGGCGGCTGGAAGCGGCACGTCGGACCCGGCCTGCTCCCGGTCGTCCTGCTGCCGGGCCTGGACATCGTCCTGGAGCGCAACGCCGAGCGCAGCGGCAACCGGCGCCTCACCGACGAGGAGGTCGCCCGCATCCACGGCCGCATGGCCGGCTGGTACGGCTCCGGCCTCCCCATCATCGACAACTCCCAACTCGACGTCCCGGAGACCGCTCAGCTCCTCGACGAGGTCCTCTCCCGCTCGATAGCCAGCCCGCCCAACTGGTAGGGCGGGGACGGCGCGGCGCGCCCCCACCGGCCGCCGGACACCACACGGCGACAGGCCCCTCCCCGGTTGGCGGACCTGGCGTCCCCCGGCCCCGCCCACTCGGCCCTCCCGAGCGGCGCACCCTGGGCGGAGCCCATACGCTCGGCTCATGTCAGAGGTGTACGCGGCCCGCCGGACGCGCCTACGGGAACGCTGCAACGCGGGCGGCAGCGCGGCGGCGCTCGTCTCCCGGCCCGCCAATGTGCGCTATCTCGCGGGCGCCGCCCCGCACGGCGCCGTGCTGCTGCTCGGCAGGACCGAGGACCTGCTGGTCTGCTCGGGCCCGCCGGACGACCGGCCCACGGAGGGACGGCCCGACGAGGCGCTGCCGGTGCGCGCGCTGCCCGGACCCGACGGCGACCCCGCCGTCACCGCCACCGGCCTCGCCGTCGACCAGGGCGCCGAGTCCCTCGCCACGGAGGACCACCACCTCACCGTGGTCCGCCACCGCGCCATGCGGTCGGTCGCGCCCCGGCTGCGCCTGACCGACCTCGGACAGAGCGTCGAACAGCTCCGGGTGGTCAAGGACGAGGAGGAGATCTCCTGCCTGCGCATCGGTGCCGAGATCGCCGACCAGGCCCTCGGTGAACTCCTGGAGTCCATCCTGGTCGGCCGCACCGAGCGGCACCTCGCCCTGGAGCTGGAACGCCGCCTGGTCGACCACGGCGCCGACGGCCCCGCCTTCCCCACCTCAGTCGGCACGGGCCCGAACTCGGGGCGCCGCGGTCACCGGCCCACCGACCGGCGCGTGGAGGAGGGCGACTTCCTCTCCGTCTGCCTGGGCGCGGCCTACCGCGGCTACCGTTGCGAGATCGGCCGTACGTTCGTCATCGGGACCTCGCCGGCCGACTGGCAGATCGAGTTGTACGACCTCGTCTTCTCCGCCCAGCGGGCCGGCCGGGAGGCTCTCGTACCCGGTGCCGCCTGCCGTGATGTGGACCGCGCCGCCCGTCAGGCACTGGACTCGGCGGGGTACGCGGAGAACCTTCCGGCCCTCACCGGTCACGGTGTCGGACTCGAAATCGACGAGGACCCGCAGTTGGCCCCCGCGGCCATGGGTAAACTGGACGCTTGTGTGCCGGTCACCGTCGAACCGGGGGTCCACCTCCCGGGCCGGGGCGGGGTCCGGATCGATGACACGCTCGTCGTGCGCCCCGAGGCGGACGGCGGACCCGAGCTACTCACCATTACGACCAAGGAGCTGCTCGCGCTCTAGCCTCGCGCTGTGCGTGTGCTCCCGGGTCGTCCACGTCAGTCCAGTCCAGGAGATTCCGCAACCGTGGCTTCCACGAACGACCTCAAGAACGGCCTGGTGCTCAAGCTCGAAGGCGGCCAGCTCTGGTCCGTCGTCGAGTTCCAGCACGTCAAGCCCGGCAAGGGCCCGGCCTTCGTGCGCACCAAGCTCAAGAACGTGCTTTCCGGCAAGGTCGTCGACAAGACCTTCAACGCCGGCGTCAAGGTCGAGACGGCCACTGTCGACAAGCGTGACATGCAGTTCTCGTACATGGACGGCGACTACTTCGTCTTCATGGACATGGAGACCTTCGACCAGCTGCACATCGACCGCAAGGTCGTCGGCGACGCCGCCAACTTCCTCATCGAGGGCTTCGAGGCCACGGTGGCGCAGCACGAGGGCGAAGTCCTCTTCGTCGAGCTGCCGGCCGCCGTCGAGCTGACCATCAAGGAGACCGAGCCGGGCGTCCAGGGCGACCGCTCCACCGGCGGCACCAAGCCCGCCATCCTGGAGACCGGTCACCAGATCAGCGTCCCGCTCTTCATCACCACCGGTGAGAAGATCAAGGTCGACACCCGCTCCAGCGACTACCTCGGCCGGGTGAACAGCTAACCGTGGCTGCTCGCAACACGGCCCGCAAACGCGCCTTCCAGATCCTCTTCGAGGGCGATCAGCGCGGCGCCGACGTCCTGACGGTGCTCGCCGACTGGGTCCGGCACTCCCGGTCCGACACCCGGCAGCCCCCGGTGAGCGAGTACACGATGGAGCTGGTCGAGGGCTACGCCACGCGCGCCGAGCGCATCGACGGGCTGATCGCCCAGTACTCGGTCGGCTGGACGCTCGACCGGATGCCGGTCGTCGACCGCAACATCCTGCGCCTCGGCGCGTACGAGCTGGTCTGGGTCGACGAGACCCCGGACGCCGTCGTCCTGGACGAGATGGTGCAGCTGGCGAAGGAGTTCTCCACGGACGAGTCGCCCGCGTTCGTCAACGGCCTGCTGGGCCGGCTGAAGGACCTGAAGCCCTCGTTGCGCCGCGAATAGCTCCACCGGCGCCGTCCGCGCCGCCCTCACGCAAGAAACCGCCGGGGCGGCCGGAACCGATTGGTTCCGGCCACCCCGGCGGTACGTTTCTGCTGAGGCGGCCGCGGCTCAGAGTTCCTCGTGGGACGCCACCGCGCGGCGCGCGTCCGCGTCCAGGACGCCCCAGTTGATCAGCTGCTCGGTGAGGACCGAGGGCGACTGGTCGTAGATGACGGCGAGGGTGCGCAGGTCGTCCTGGCGGATCGAGAGCACCTTGCCGTTGTAGTCACCGCGCTGCGACTGGATCGTGGCCGCGTACCGCTGCAGCGGGCCCGCCTTCTCGGCCGGCACCGTGGCCAGCCGCTCCAGGTCGAGGACCAGCTTCGGCGGCGGCTCGGCGGCACCGCCCGGGGTGGTGCCCGGCAGCAGCTCCTGCACGGGAACGCCGTAGAAGTCGGCCAGCTCGGCGAGGCGCTGCACGGTCACGGCACGGTCGCCGCGCTCGTACGAGCCGACCACGACGGCCTTCCAGCGGCCCTGGGACTTCTCCTCGACACCGTGGAGGGAAAGGCCCTGCTGGGTGCGGATGGCCCGGAGCTTGGCCCCGAGCTGTTTGGCGTATTCGCTGGACATATGGCTCCCCGGACAAGGTGTCGACGCGGCAGGCTCTGTTGTCGGCCGCGCGGCTGGTGACTCACTGTGAGGTTACGCAGCGTTACTCTCCTGCGTCAAGCCGAATGGTCCGCACCGACTCTTCCGTGGTATCCGCCATCCATTACTCCGAGCGGGTGACTCGGGTGCGGCAGAAGAGTGACAGGGGAGTGTCGGAGGGGCCACCGGAGCGGTTCTGTGGACCTGCTACCGTAGGTGGCGCATATCCGACGTCCTTTAAGGTCCGTCCCGTGAGGCGGAGAAGGGGGTCCGTTTCGTATGGACAAGCAGCAGGACGAAAAGAACGGCGAGCAGGACGGCAAGCGGCAGGACGCGAGGTCCGAGGCCCGGCCCGTTCTGGAAGGGCCCGACATCGCAAGGGTCCTGACCCGCATCGCCCACGAGATCGTCGAACGCGCCAAGGGCGCCGACGACGTGGTGCTCCTCGGCATCCCGACCCGCGGCGTCTTCCTCGCCCGGCGGCTCGCCGACAAGCTGGAGCAGATCACCGAGCGCAAGATGCCGGTCGGCTCGCTGGACATCACCATGTACCGCGACGACCTGCGCATGCACCCGCCGCGCGCCTTGGCCCGCACCGAGATCCCCGGAGACGGCATCGACGGCCGCCTCGTCGTCCTCGTCGACGACGTGCTCTTCTCCGGCCGCACCATCCGTGCCGCCCTCGACGCGCTGAACGACATCGGCCGCCCGCGCGCCGTGCAGCTCGCGGTCCTCGTCGACCGCGGCCACCGTGAACTGCCCATCCGCGCCGACTACGTCGGCAAGAACCTCCCCACGTCGCTGCGGGAGACGGTCAAGGTCCAGCTCGCCGAGGAGGACGGTCGCGACACCGTGCTGCTCGGTGCCAAGCCGGACGCCCCGGGCGCCCACCCCTAGCACCGCGCGTACGGGCCCAACCGTGCCGTACGCCTGCTCGGCGCGCCCCCGCACGCGCCCGGCCGCCCGAATTATCCCGCTCTTCCGCATGAATCGCCCTACGGAGCCTGACAGATGCAGCGTCATCTCATCTCGGCCGCCGACCTCACCCGCGACGACGCCGTCCTGATCCTCGACACCGCCGAGGAGATGGCCCGGGTCGCCGACCGGCCGATCAAGAAACTGCCGACCCTGCGCGGCCGTACCGTCGTCAACCTCTTCTTCGAGGACTCCACCCGGACCCGGATCTCCTTCGAGGCCGCCGAGAAGCGCCTGTCCGCGGACGTCATCAACTTCACCGCCAAGGGCTCCAGCGTCTCCAAGGGAGAGTCCCTCAAGGACACCGCCCAGACCCTGGAGGCGATGGGCGTCGACGCCGTCGTCATCCGGCACAGCGCCTCCGGCGCCCCGTACCGCCTGGCCACCTCGGGCTGGATCGACGCCCACGTCATCAACGCCGGCGACGGCACCCATCAGCACCCCACCCAGGCCCTCCTCGACGCCTTCACCATGCGCCGCCGCCTGGTCGGCCACGACGCCGGCCTCGGCAAGGACCTCGACGGCCGCCGCGTCACCCTGGTCGGCGACATCCTGCACAGCCGCGTCGCCCGCTCCAACGTCGACCTGCTGCACACCCTCGGCGCCGAGGTCACCCTCGTCGCCCCGCCCACCCTGCTGCCGGTCGGTGTCGGGACCTGGCCCTGCGAGGTCTCCTACGACCTCGACTCGACGCTGGCCAAGTCCGACGCCGTGATGCTGCTGCGCGTGCAGCGCGAGCGCATGAACGCCGCGTTCTTCCCCACCGAGCGCGAGTACTCCCGCCGCTACGGCCTCGACGGCGACCGCATGGCGAAGATGCCCGGCCACGCCATCGTGATGCACCCCGGCCCGATGGTCCGCGGCATGGAGATCACCGCCGAGGTCGCCGACTCCGACCGCTGCACCGTCGTCGAGCAGGTCACCAACGGCGTCTCGATCCGGATGGCCGTCCTCTACCTGCTGCTCGGCGGCAACGAGCCCGCCGTGACCCACGCCCGCACCACCGAGGAGAAGTAAGAGCATGAGCAAGACCCTGATCCGCGGTGCGAAGGTGCTCGGTGGCGAGCCGCAGGACGTGCTGATCGACGGCGCGACGATCGCAGAGGTGGGCACCGGCCTGCCCGCCGAGGGCGCCGAGGTGGTCGAGGCGGGCGGCAAGGTGCTGCTGCCCGGCCTGGTCGACCTCCACACCCACCTGCGCGAGCCCGGCCGCGAGGACTCCGAGACCGTCCTGACCGGCACCCGCGCGGCGGCGAGCGGCGGCTACACCAACGTCTTCGCCATGGCCAACACCTTCCCCGTCGCCGACACCGCCGGCGTCGTCGAGCAGGTCTGGCGGCTCGGCCAGGAGTCCGGCTACTGCGACGTGCAGCCCATCGGCGCCGTCACCGTCGGCCTGGAGGGCGCCAAGCTCGCCGAGCTGGGCGCCATGCACGAGTCCGCCGCCGGCGTCACCGTCTTCTCCGACGACGGCAGGTGCGTCCACGACGCCGTGATCATGCGCCGCGCCCTGGAGTACGTGAAGGCCTTCGACGGCGTCGTCGCCCAGCACGCCCAGGAGCCCCGGCTGACCGAGGGCGCCCAGATGAACGAGGGCGTCGTCTCCGCCGAGCTGGGTCTCGGCGGCTGGCCCGCCGTCGCCGAGGAGTCCGTCATCGCGCGGGACGTGCTGCTCGCCGAGCACGTCGGCTCCCGCGTGCACATCTGCCACCTGTCGACCGCGGGCAGCGTCGAGATCGTCCGCTGGGCCAAGTCCCGCGGCATCGACGTCACCGCCGAGGTCACCCCGCACCACCTGCTCCTCACCGACGAGCTGGTCCGGTCGTACAACCCGGTCTACAAGGTCAACCCGCCGCTGCGCACCGAGCGTGACGTGCTGGTGCTGCGCGAGGCGCTCGCCGACGGCACGATCGACATCGTCGCCACCGACCACGCCCCGCACCCGCACGAGGACAAGGACTGCGAGTGGGCCGCCGCCGCGATGGGGATGGTCGGCCTGGAGACGGCCCTGTCGGTGGTGCAGGAGACCATGGTGGACACGGGTCTGCTGGACTGGGCCGGCGTCGCCGACCGCATGTCGTTCAAGCCCGCCGGGATCGGACACGCCACCGGCCACGGCCGTCCCGTCTCGGCTGGTGAGCCCGCCAACCTCACTCTCGTCGACACGGAATACCGTGGCCGGGTGGACCCCGCGGGCTTCGCCTCGCGCAGCCGCAACACCCCGTACCAGGGGCGTGAGCTGCCGGGCCGTGTGACGCACACGTGGCTGCGGGGCAAGGCCACGCTCGTCGACGGGAAGCTCACGTGACATCTGTAGCACCGGTAATCCTGCTGGCCGCCGAGAGGGAATCGGCGCAAGTGACCGACTGGGCCGCCCGCGTCGGCTGGGTCGTCGGCCTCGGCCTGTTCGTCGCGCTCGTCTACTGGCTGATGCGCGAGGGCTGGAAGTGGCGCGGCACCCTCCAGGGCGACCTGCCACAGCTGCCCACCGCGCCGGAGCCGCCGGGCGCGGCGAGACTGGTGCTGAGCGGCCGCTACCACGGCTCCACCACCGCCGGGCAGTGGCTGGACCGCATCGTGGCGCACGGCCTGGGCACTCGCAGCCGGGTCGAGCTCACCCTGTCGGAAGCGGGACTGGACGTGGTGCGCTCCGGCGCCGCCGACTTCTTCGTCCCCGTCGCCGCGCTGCGCGAGGCCCGGCTCGACAAGGGCATCGCCGGCAAGGTCCTCACCGAGGGCGGCCTGCTGGTCGTGACCTGGGCCCACGGCGGCGAACTGATCGACTCCGGTTTCCGCTCCGACCACGCGGCCGAGCACAACGAGTGGGTCGAAACACTGAACGACATGATCAACAAGACGGAAACGGAAGGCGCACGATGACGACCTCCGCCAGGGGAGTCGACAGGACTCCCGCCGTACTCGTCCTTGAGGACGGCCGGATCTTCCGCGGCCGTTCCTATGGGGCCGTGGGGGCCACCTTCGGCGAAGCCGTGTTCTCCACCGGAATGACCGGCTACCAGGAGACCCTCACCGACCCCTCGTACCACCGCCAGGTGGTCGTGATGACCGCCCCGCACATCGGGAACACGGGCATCAACGACGAGGACATGGAGTCCAGGAAGATCTGGGTCTCCGGCTACGTCGTGCGCGACCCCGCGCGCGTGCCCTCCAGCTGGCGCTCCCGCCGCACGCTGGACGACGAACTGGCCGCCCAGGGCGTCGTCGGCATCAGCGGCATCGACACCCGCGCCCTCACCCGCCACCTGCGCGAGCGCGGCGCCATGCGCGTCGGCATCTTCAGCGGGGACGCCGTCCAGGACGACGCCGCGCTGCTGGCCCGCGTCCGGGAGGCCCCCGAGATGGCCGGCGCCGACCTCTCGGCCGAGGTCGCCACCACCGAGGCGTACGTCGTCCCCGCGATGGGTGAGAAGAAGTTCACCGTCGCCGCCGTCGACCTCGGCATCAAGGGCATGACCCCGTACCGCATGGCCGAGCGCGGCATCGAGGTGCACGTCCTGCCGGCGACCGCGAGCGTCGAGGACGTGTACGCCGTCGACCCGGACGGCGTGTTCTTCTCCAACGGCCCCGGCGACCCGTCCACCGCCGACCACGCGGTCGCCCTGATGCAGGCGGTCCTGGAACGCGGCACCCCGCTGTTCGGCATCTGCTTCGGCAACCAGATCCTGGGCCGTGCGCTCGGCTTCGGCACGTACAAGCTGAAGTACGGCCACCGGGGCATCAACCAGCCCGTGCAGGACCGTACGACCGGCAAGGTCGAGGTCACGGCCCACAACCACGGATTCGCCGTCGACGCCCCGCTCGACACGGTCTCCGACACCCCCTACGGCCGCGCCGAGGTCTCCCACGTCTGTCTCAACGACAACGTGGTGGAGGGCCTCCGGCTCCTCGACCGGCCGGCCTTCAGCGTCCAGTACCACCCCGAAGCGGCAGCCGGCCCGCACGACGCCGCCTACCTGTTCGACCGCTTCACGTCTTTGATGAGCACAGTCCCGATGGAGGGCCAGCGTGCCTAAGCGCACCGATATCCAGTCCGTCCTGGTCATCGGCTCCGGCCCGATCGTCATCGGCCAGGCCGCCGAGTTCGACTACTCCGGTACCCAGGCGTGCCGCGTGCTCAAGGCCGAGGGCCTGCGCGTCGTCCTGGTGAACTCCAACCCGGCGACGATCATGACCGACCCGGAGATCGCCGACGCCACCTACGTCGAGCCGATCACCCCCGAGTTCGTCGAGAAGATCATCGCCAAGGAGCGGCCCGACGCGCTGCTGCCCACCCTGGGCGGCCAGACGGCCCTCAACACCGCCATCTCGCTGCACGGCAACGGCGTCCTGGAGAAGTACGGCGTCGAGCTGATCGGCGCCAACGTCGAGGCCATCAACAAGGGCGAGGACCGCGACCTGTTCAAGGAGGTCGTCGAGGAGGTCCGCAAGAAGATCGGGCACGGCGAGTCGGCCCGTTCCTACATCTGCCACTCCATGGACGACGTCCTCAAGGGGGTCGAGGAGCTCGGCGGCTACCCGGTCGTCGTACGGCCCTCCTTCACGATGGGCGGCGCCGGCTCCGGCTTCGCCCACGACGAGGAGGAGCTGCGCCGCATCGCGGGCCAGGGCCTCACCCTCTCGCCGACCACCGAGGTGCTCCTGGAGGAGTCCATCCTCGGCTGGAAGGAGTACGAGCTGGAGCTGATGCGCGACAAGAACGACAACGTCGTGGTCGTCTGCTCCATCGAGAACTTCGACCCCATGGGCGTGCACACCGGCGACTCGATCACCGTCGCGCCCGCGATGACGCTGACCGACCGCGAGTACCAGGTGCTGCGCGACGTCGGTATCGCGATCATCCGCGAGGTCGGCGTGGACACCGGCGGCTGCAACATCCAGTTCGCCGTGAACCCCGAGGACGGCCGGGTCATCGTCATCGAGATGAACCCGCGCGTGTCGCGGTCCTCGGCGCTCGCCTCCAAGGCGACCGGCTTCCCGATCGCCAAGATCGCCGCCAAGCTCGCGGTCGGCTACACGCTGGACGAGATCCCGAACGACATCACGCGGGAGACCCCGGCCTCCTTCGAGCCGACGCTCGACTACGTGGTCGTGAAGGCCCCGCGGTTCGCCTTCGAGAAGTTCCCTTCGGCCGACTCGACGCTGACGACGACCATGAAGTCGGTCGGCGAGGCCATGGCCATCGGCCGCAACTTCACCGAGGCCTTCCAGAAGGCGCTGCGCTCGCTGGAGAAGCAGGGCAGCCAGTTCACCTTCGTCGGCGAGCCCGGCGACAGGACCGAGCTGCTGCGGGAGGCCGTCCGGCCCACCGACGGCCGGATCAACGCCGTCATGCAGGCCATCCGCGCGGGCGCCACGCCCGAGGAGGTCTTCGAGTCCACGAAGATCGACCCCTGGTTCGTCGACCAGCTCTTCCTGATCAAGGAGACCGCCGACGAGCTGGCCGCCGCCCCCGAACTGACCACCGGACTGCTCGCCGAGGCGAAGCGGCACGGCTTCTCCGACCAGCAGATCGGCGAGATCCGCGGACTGCGCGAGGACGTCGTCCGCGAGGTCCGGCACGCGCTCGGCATCCGCCCGGTCTACAAGACGGTCGACACCTGCGCCGCCGAGTTCGCCGCGAAGACGCCGTACTTCTACTCCTCCTACGACGAGGAGACCGAGGTGGCGCGACGCGAGAAGCCGGCCGTCATCATCCTGGGCTCCGGACCGAACCGCATCGGCCAGGGCATCGAGTTCGACTACTCCTGCGTCCACGCCTCCTTCGCGCTGTCCGACGCCGGGTACGAGACCGTGATGGTCAACTGCAACCCGGAGACCGTCTCCACCGACTACGACACCTCCGACCGGCTCTACTTCGAGCCGCTCACCCTGGAGGACGTCCTGGAGATCGTCCACGCGGAGCAGCAGGCCGGCCCGGTCGCGGGCGTGATCGTCCAGCTCGGCGGCCAGACCCCGCTGGGCCTGTCCCAGGCGCTCAAGGACAACGGCGTGCCGGTCGTCGGCACCTCGCCGGAGGCCATCCACGCCGCCGAGGACCGGGGCGCCTTCGGCCGGGTCCTGGCGGAGGCCGGCCTGCCCGCCCCCAAGCACGGCACCGCCACCACCTTCGCCGGTGCCAAGGCCATCGCCGACGAGATCGGCTACCCGGTCCTCGTGCGCCCCTCCTACGTCCTCGGCGGGCGCGGCATGGAGATCGTGTACGACGACACCCGCCTCGAGGCGTACATCGCCGAGTCGACCGAGATCAGCCCTTCCCGGCCGGTCCTGGTCGACCGCTTCCTGGACGACGCGATCGAGATCGACGTCGACGCCCTGTACGACGGCCGGGAACTGTACCTCGGCGGCGTCATGGAGCACATCGAGGAGGCCGGTATCCACTCCGGCGACTCGGCGTGCGCCCTGCCCCCGATCACGCTCGGCGGCTTCGACATCAAGCGGCTGCGCGCCTCCACCGAGGGCATCGCCAAGGGCGTCGGCGTGCGCGGCCTGATCAACATCCAGTTCGCGCTGGCCGGCGACATCCTCTACGTCCTGGAGGCCAACCCGCGCGCCTCGCGCACCGTCCCGTTCACCTCGAAGGCGACCGCGGTGCCGCTGGCCAAGGCCGCCGCCCGCATCTCGCTGGGCGCGACCGTCGCCGAGCTGCGCGCCGAGGGCCTGCTCCCGGCGAACGGCGACGGCGGCGAACTGCCCCTGGACGCGCCGATCTCCGTCAAGGAGGCCGTGATGCCGTGGTCCCGCTTCCGGGACATCCACGGCCGCGGCGTCGACACGGTGCTCGGCCCGGAGATGCGCTCGACCGGCGAGGTCATGGGCATCGACTCCGTCTTCGGCACGGCGTACGCCAAGTCGCAGGCGGGTGCGTACGGGCCGCTGCCCACCAAGGGCCGCGCCTTCATCTCGGTCGCCAACCGCGACAAGCGCTCGATGATCTTCCCGGCCCGCGAGCTGGTCGCCCACGGCTTCGAGCTGATGGCCACCTCCGGCACCGCCGAGGTCCTCAGGCGCAACGGCATCAACGCCACCGTCGTGCGCAAGCAGTCCGAGGGCACCGGGCCGAACGGCGAGAAGACCATCGTCCAGCTCATCCACGACGGTGAGGTCGACCTCATCGTCAACACCCCGTACGGCACCGGCGGCCGCCTCGACGGCTACGACATCCGTACGGCGGCCGTGGCCCGCTCCGTGCCCTGTCTGACGACGGTCCAGGCCCTGGCGGCGGCGGTCCAGGGCATCGACGCCCTCAACCACGGCGACGTGGGAGTGCGCTCGCTCCAGGAACACGCCGCGTTCCTGACCGCGGCCCGCGACTAGCGGTTCCGAGGGGGACACCGGAAACGGTGTCCCCCTCTTCATGAGCCCCCAGAGCGTCACAGAGGCTTCACGAGGACACATGTACAAGATCTTCTTCCAGCTCGTCTTCTCCCGCATGGACCCGGAACGGGCCCACCACCTCGCCTTCCGCTGGATCCGCCTCGCCGTCCGCGTCCCCGTCCTGCGCACCCTCGCCGCCGCCGCGCTCGCTCCCCTGCACAAGGAGCTGCGCACCGAGGCCCTCGGCCTGCGCATGCACGGGCCCTTCGGGCTCGCCGCCGGATTCGACAAGAACGCCGTCGCCGTCGACGGCATGGCGATGCTCGGCTTCGACCACGTCGAGATCGGCACCGTGACGGGGGAGCCGCAGCCCGGCAATCCCAAGAAGCGGCTGTTCCGCCTGGTCGGGGACCGCGCGCTGATCAACCGCATGGGCTTCAACAACGACGGCTCGCTGGCCGTCGCAGCCCGTCTGGCCTCCCGTACACCGGTCCTCAGGACGGTCGTCGGCGTCAACATCGGCAAGACGAAAGCCGTCCCGGAGGAGGAGGCCGTCGGAGACTACGTGAAGTCCGCCGAGCGGCTGGCCCCGTACGCCGACTACCTGGTCGTCAACGTCTCCTCGCCGAACACGCCCGGTCTGCGCGACCTCCAGGCGACCGAGGCGCTGCGCCCGCTCCTGAGCGCCGTCCGCGAGGCCGCCGACCGCGCGGTGACAGCACGGCGCGTCCCCCTGCTGGTGAAGATCGCGCCGGACCTCGCCGACGAGGACGTGGACGCGGTCGCCGACCTGGCCGTGGAGCTGGGCCTGGACGGCATCATCGCCACCAACACGACCATCGCGCGCGAGGGTCTCGGCCTGACCTCCTCGCCCGTCGTGGTCAGGGAGACCGGCGGCCTGTCCGGCGCCCCCCTCAAGGCCCGCTCCCTGGAGGTGCTGCGCCGCCTGTACGCGCGCGTGGGGGACCGGATCACCCTCGTGGGCGTCGGGGGCGTCGAGACCGCCGAGGACGCCTGGGAGCGCATCCTGGCCGGTGCCACGCTGGTCCAGGGCTACAGCGCGTTCATCTACGAGGGGCCGTTCTGGTGCCGTGCCGTCCACAAGGGGCTCGCCGTACGCCTGCGGCAGAGCCCGTACGCCACCCTCGCCGACGCGGTCGGCGCTGACGTCAGGAGAAGCGCATGACGGTACTCGAACCCTTCGGCGCCCGGCTGCGCCGCGCGATGGACGAGCGGGGCCCCCTGTGCGTCGGCATCGACCCGCACGCCTCGCTGCTGGCCGAGTGGGGCCTGAACGACGACGTGGCCGGGCTGGAGCGCTTCAGCCGCACCGTCGTCGCGGCGATGGCCGACCGGGTCGCCGTCCTCAAGCCGCAGAGCGCCTTCTTCGAGCGCTTCGGTTCGCGTGGCCTCGCCGTCCTGGAGAAGTCGGTGGAGGAGGCGCGGGCGGCCGGTGCGCTGGTCGTCATGGACGCCAAACGCGGCGACATCGGCTCGACCATGGCCGCGTACGCGGAGTCGTTCCTGCTCAAGGGCGCCCCGCTGTTCTCGGACGCGCTGACCGTCTCGCCCTACCTCGGCTACGGATCGCTGAAGCCGGCCGTCGACCTGGCGCGCGAGAGCGGCGCCGGCCTGTTCGTGCTGGCGCTCACCTCCAACCCCGAGGGCGGCGAGGTCCAGCACGCGGTCCGGAGCGACGGGCGCAGCGTCGGGGCGACGATGCTGGCCCACCTGGCGGCCGAGAACGCGGGGGAGGAGCCCCTCGGCTCCTTCGGAGCGGTGGTCGGCGCCACCCTCGGTGACCTCTCCTCGTACGACCTGGGCATCAACGGTCCACTGCTGGCCCCCGGCATCGGCGCCCAGGGGGCCACGCCGGCGGACCTGCCGCGCGTGTTCGGAGCGGCGGTGCGCGACGTGGTGCCGAACGTCAGCCGGGGTGTGCTTCGTCACGGTCCCGACGTGGTCGCGTTGCGGACGGCCGCGGACCGCTTCGCGGAGGAGGTCCGGAGCGCGGTCACGGCGTCCTGACTCTGGATACATCCTCAAATCAGAGGCAGTATGTCTTAAATGTCCGTCCTGACGGAGGCTGACCAGGACTTTTCCGCTGTTCTCGCTGACTCTGGCGGTCTTGACCGCTAGTCTCCGTCGAGAGTCCACGGGCAAGCGTGTTGCTCGTGGCTCACCAGGTGTGGGGCGACTAGGTTCCTCACCGGTCCGTATCCGACAGTTCGACATCCGAGGTGACGTAGGCGTGGCTCTTCCGCCCCTTACCCCTGAACAGCGCGCAGCCGCGCTCGAAAAGGCCGCCGCGGCTCGCCGGGAGCGGGCCGAGGTCAAGAATCGACTCAAGCACTCCGGCGCCTCCCTCCACGAGGTCATCAAGCAGGGTCAGGAGAACGACGTCATCGGCAAGATGAAGGTCTCCGCCCTCCTCGAGTCCCTGCCGGGCGTGGGCAAAGTCCGCGCCAAGCAGATCATGGAGCGACTGGGCATCTCCGAGAGCCGCCGCGTGCGCGGTCTCGGGTCCAACCAGATCGCGTCCCTGGAGCGTGAGTTCGGCAGCACCGGCAGCTGAGTCCGGACCACTCCGGGATTGCTGGAATAATCGCCGCATGGCTGCAACACCCCGGGGGACGTCCCCCGTACCCCCGGACGCACGTCCGCGACTGACCGTGCTCTCCGGCCCCTCGGGGGTCGGCAAGAGCACGGTCGTCGCCCATATGCGCAAGGAACACCCCGAGGTATGGCTGTCGGTCTCGGCGACGACCCGCAGGCCCCGCCCCGGCGAGCGGCACGGCGTCCACTACTTCTTCGTCAGCGACGAGGAGATGGACAAGCTGATCGCCAACGGCGAGCTGCTGGAGTGGGCCGAGTTCGCCGGCAACCGCTACGGCACGCCGCGCACGGCCGTGCTGGAGCGCCTGGAGGCCGGTGAGCCGGTCCTCCTGGAGATCGACCTCCAGGGAGCGCGGCAGGTCCGCGAGTCCATGCCCGAGGCCCAGCTGGTGTTCCTGGCCCCGCCCTCCTGGGAGGAGCTGGTGCGCAGGCTCACCGGTCGGGGCACCGAACCGCCGGAGGTGATCGAGCGCCGCCTCGCCGCGGCCAGGGTCGAGCTGGCGGCCGAGCCGGAGTTCGACCAGACCCTGGTGAACACCTCCGTCGAGGACGTGGCGCGCGAGCTGCTAGCCTTGACGAACGTCGTGTGATCGATCCTGGTCACCCTGCGGTCACCCTGACTGAATCTTTCCCATCCATCGGAAGGTAGAGCGTGTCCTCTTCCATCTCCGCGCCCGAGGGCATCATCAACCCGCCGATCGACGAGCTCCTCGAGGCCACGGACTCGAAGTACAGCCTCGTGATCTACGCGGCCAAGCGGGCCCGCCAGATCAACGCGTACTACTCGCAGCTCGGCGAGGGCCTCCTCGAGTACGTCGGTCCGCTCGTCGACACCCACGTCCACGAGAAGCCGCTCTCGATCTCCCTGCGCGAGATCAACGCGGGGCTGCTGACCTCCGAGGCCATCGAGGGTCCGGCGCAGTAACACCGGCGGTAGTATCTTCAGCTTGAAGCTGACTTTTCCACAGGCCCGGCAGCGCGACTGCCGGGCCTGTGGTGTGTGATGGGTCGTACGCGTTATCCGAGTCGGGGAGAGACGGTGGACAAGCCCAAGGTCGTTCTGGGGGTCAGCGGCGGCATCGCCGCGTACAAGGCCTGCGAGCTGCTGCGCAGACTCACGGAGTCGGGGCACGAGGTCCGGGTCGTCCCCACCGCCTCCGCACTGCACTTCGTGGGCGCCGCCACCTGGTCCGCCCTGTCCGGCAACCCGGTGTCGACCGAGGTGTGGGACGACGTCCAGGAGGTCCCGCACGTGCGCATCGGCCAGCACGCCGACCTGGTCGTCGTCGCCCCGGCCACCGCCGACGTGCTCGCCAGGGCAGCCCACGGCCTGGCCGACGACCTGCTCACCAACACGCTGCTCACGGCCCGCTGCCCGGTCGTCTTCGCCCCTGCCATGCATACCGAGATGTGGGAGCACCCGGCCACCCGGGAGAACGTGGCGACGCTGCGCCGCCGCGGGGCGGTCGTCGTCGAGCCCGCAGTCGGCCGCCTCACCGGTGTCGACACCGGCAAGGGCCGGCTGCCCGACCCCGGTGAGCTCTTCGAGGTCTGCCGCCGGGTGCTCGCACGCGGTGTGCGGGAGCCCGACCTCACCGGACGGCACGTCGTCGTCAGCGCCGGCGGCACCCGGGAGCCCCTCGACCCGGTCCGCTTCCTCGGCAACCGGTCCTCCGGCAAGCAGGGTTACGCCCTCGCCCGCACCGCGGCCGCCCGCGGCGCCCGCGTCACGCTGGTCGCGGCGAACGCGTCGATGCCGGACCCGGCCGGTGTGGACGTGGTGCCGGTGGGCACCGCCACGGAGCTGCGCGAGGCGATGCTGCGTGCCGCGGCGGACGCCGACGCCGTCGTCATGGCCGCGGCGGTGGCGGACTTCCGGCCGGCGACGTACGCCACCGGGAAGATCAAGAAGAGGGACGACCAGGAGCCCGCGCCGGTCACCCTGGTGCGCAATCCGGACGTCCTCGCGGAGATCTCCGCCACCCGGGCCCGCTCCGGACAGGTGATCGTCGGCTTCGCCGCCGAGACCGACGACGTCCTGGCCAACGGCCGGGCCAAGCTGAAGCGCAAGGGCTGCGACCTCCTCGTGGTGAACGAGGTGGGGGAGCGCAAGACCTTCGGCTCCGAGGAGAACGAGGCGGTCGTCCTGGGCGCCGACGGCAGTGAGACCCCGGTCGCCCACGGGCCGAAGGAAGCCCTGGCCGACGTGGTCTGGGACCTCGTCGCGCGGCGACTGGACGAATGACCCATTCGCTTGAGGCGTCGTCGAAGCCGGCGCATTCGAGCGTGGCGGCCCTGGCCAAGCGCGCCACGTTCTGGG
This sequence comes from Streptomyces sp. NPDC048392, assembly GCF_043200575.1. NCBI lineage: Bacteria > Bacillati > Actinomycetota > Actinomycetes > Kitasatosporales > Streptomycetaceae > Streptomyces > Streptomyces sp. NPDC048392. The sequence continues at coordinate 92,542 of NZ_JBICYB010000003.1, read as the reverse complement.
CAGAATGCCCGTGCCGCAGGTCACAGCCCTCCCGAGAGCTGAGACAGGTGGGCCCGCGGCAGAGCGCGACCGATAAACTGTTCACGGACGTCGCCGGGTGCAGCTCCCCGTGCCGTCCACAATGATCAGCCAGCAGCCGCTGCAACCCCAGGGAGCGTTGTGTCCCGTCGCCTGTTCACCTCGGAGTCCGTGACCGAAGGTCACCCCGACAAGATCGCTGACCAGATCAGCGACACGATTCTCGACGCGCTTCTGCGTGAGGACCCGGCCTCCCGGGTCGCCGTCGAAACGCTGATCACCACCGGTCTGGTGCACGTGGCCGGCGAGGTCACCACCAAGGCCTACGCGGACATCGCCACGCTGGTCCGCGGCAAGATCCTGGAGATCGGCTACGACTCCTCCAAGAAGGGCTTCGACGGCGCCTCCTGCGGCGTGTCCGTCTCCATCGGCGCGCAGTCCCCGGACATCGCCCAGGGCGTCGACACGGCCTACGAGAACCGCGTCGAGGGCGACGAGGACGAGCTGGACCGGCAGGGCGCGGGTGACCAGGGCCTGATGTTCGGCTACGCGTCCGACGAGACGCCGACGCTGATGCCGCTGCCGGTCTTCCTCGCGCACCGTCTGTCCAAGCGCCTGTCCGAGGTCCGCAAGAACGGCACGATCCCCTACCTGCGCCCGGACGGCAAGACCCAGGTCACCATCGAGTACGACGGCGACAAGGCCGTCCGCCTCGACACGGTCGTCGTCTCCTCCCAGCACGCGAGCGACATCGACCTGGAGTCGCTGCTGGCCCCCGACATCAAGGAGTTCGTCGTCGAGCCGGAGCTGAAGGCGCTCCTCGAGGACGGCATCAAGATCGACACGGAGAACTACCGCCTCCTGGTCAACCCGACCGGCCGCTTCGAGATCGGCGGCCCGATGGGCGACGCCGGGCTGACCGGCCGCAAGATCATCATCGACACGTACGGCGGGATGGCCCGCCACGGCGGCGGCGCCTTCTCCGGCAAGGACCCCTCCAAGGTCGACCGCTCGGCCGCGTACGCGATGCGCTGGGTCGCCAAGAACGTCGTGGCGGCCGGTCTCGCCTCGCGCTGCGAGGTCCAGGTCGCCTACGCCATCGGCAAGGCAGAACCGGTCGGCCTGTTCGTGGAGACCTTCGGCACCGCCAAGGTCGACACCGAGCGGATCGAGAGGGCGATCGACGAGGTCTTCGACCTGCGCCCGGCCGCCATCATCCGCGACCTCGACCTGCTCCGCCCGATCTACGCCCAGACCGCGGCGTACGGTCACTTCGGCCGCGAGCTGCCCGACTTCACCTGGGAGCGCACCGACCGCGTGGACGCACTGCGCACGGCCGCGGGCCTGTAGGGCCCCGGGCGCGCCGCGCCCGAAGACGTGTACGCCATGTACGGCATGTGACGAGGCCCGGTGCCCCCCTGCGGGATGGGGAGCACCGGGCCTCGTCACATGCCTCCGGCCCCGGCCGCTTTGTCAGTGGTCTTTGCGAGAATGCAGGCGTGAGCGGCGAGAACGGACCGGCGGAGGGCGGCGCGCAGGACGCGCCGCCCGAGCAGCTCGCGCTCATCCGGGAGACCGTGCGCAAGGCGAAGACCCCGCGGGCCAAGCCGCGCACCTGGCGCGGGGCCGCCCTCGCCAGGGAACTGCCGGTCGCCAGGGTCCTCGTCGACAAGGGCGTGCTCCACCTCGACCGGTACTTCGACTACGCCGTGCCCGAGGAGCTGGACGCCGAGGCCCAGCCCGGTGTGCGGGTGCGGGTGCGCTTCGGGGCCGGACGGCACCGGGTGCGGGACGGGCGGCGCGAGGGCGGCGGGCTCATCGACGGGTTCCTGGTCCAGCGGCTAGCCGAGTCGGACTACGCCGGACCCCTGGCCGCGCTGGCCCAGGTCGTCTCGCCCGAGCGGATCCTCGACGAGGAACTGCTCGGCCTCGTCCGTGCGGTCGCCGACCGGTACGCGGGCAGTGTCGCCGACGTACTCCAGCTCGCCGTACCACCGCGCAGCGCGCGCGCCGAGAAGCGTGCCTCGCCGCGACCGCTGCCCGCGCCGCCGGTGCCCGGACCGGAGTCGTGGGCGCGGTACGAGCAAGGGGCGGCGTTCGTGACGGCTCTCGCGTCCGGCGGCGCGCCGCGCGCGGTGTGGAACGCGTTGCCGGGCCCGCAGTGGACCGAGGAGCTGGCGCGGGCCGTGGCGGCGACGCTGGCCTCCGGCCGGGGCGCCCTCGTCGTCCTGCCGGACGGGCGGGCGGTCGCCCGGGCCGACGCCGCGCTCACCGCGCTCCTGGGCGAGGGACGGCACGCGGTGCTCACCGCCGACGCGGGTCCCGAGAAGCGGTACGCGCAGTGGCTCGCGGTGCGCCGCGGTGCCGTACGGGCCGTCGTCGGGACCCGGGCCGCCATGTTCGCGCCGGTGCGGGACCTCGGGCTCGTCGCCCTGTGGGACGACGGCGACGACAGCCACAGCGAGCCGCATGCCCCGCAGCCGCACGCGCGCGAGGTGCTGCTGCTGCGTGCCGCCCAGGACCGGTGCGCCTTCCTGCTGGGCGGCTGGAGCTGCACCGTGGAGGCCGCGCAGCTCGTGGAGACCGGCTGGGCCCGGCCCCTGATCGCCGCGCGCGAGGAGGTACGGGCCGCCGCTGCGCTGGTGCGGACCGTGGGGGACCAGGACCTGGCCCGGGACGAGGCCGCCCGCGCCGCGCGGCTGCCCAGCCTCGCCTGGCAGGCCGTCAGGGACGGACTGCGCCTCGGACCGGTGCTCGTCCAGGTGCCCCGGCGGGGTTACGTACCCCGGATGGCCTGCGCGGCCTGCCGGACACCCGCGCGGTGCCGGCACTGCTCGGGGCCGCTGGAGGGGCAGGAGGCCGGGGCGGCGCTGCGCTGCGGCTGGTGCGGGCGCGAGGAGGGAGCGTGGCACTGCCCGGAGTGCGGGGCCTTCCGGCTGCGCGCCCAGGTCGTGGGCGCGCGGCGCACCGCGGAGGAGCTGGGGCGGGCCTTCCCGGCCGTGCCCGTGCGCACCTCCGGGCGCGAGCATGTGCTGGACACCGTGTCCGAGGCCCCCGCGCTGGTCGTGAGCACCCCGGGGGCCGAACCCGTCGCCGAGGGCGGCTACGCGGCGGCCCTGCTGCTCGACGGCTGGGCGATGCTCGGCCGTCCCGACCTCCGCGCCGGCGAGGACGCGTTGCGGCGCTGGCTGGCCGCCGCCGCCCTGGTGCGCCCGCAGAGCGCCGGGGGCACCGTCGTCGCGGTCGCCGAGCCGACCCTGCGGCCGGTGCAGGCGCTGGTGCGCTGGGACCCCGTCGGCCACGCGGTGCGGGAGCTGTCCGAACGGGCCGAGCTGGGTTTTCCGCCGGTGTCGCGGATGGCCGCGGTGGCGGGTCCACCGGAGGCGGTGGCCGACTTCCTGGCCGCCGTCGAACTGCCGCGGGAGGCGGAGGTACTCGGCCCGGTGCCCCTCCCGGTCACGGCGGCGGGGCGGCCGCGGCGGGCGGGGGCGCCGCCGCCCGGGGAGTACTGGGAGCGGGCGCTGGTCCGGGTGCCGCCGGGGCGGGGGGCGGCACTTGCCGGTGCGCTGAAGGCCGCCCAGGCGGCGCGGACGGCGCGGGGGAGCGACACGGTGGTGTGGGTGCGGATCGATCCGCCCGACATCGGGTGAGGGGACGACATGCCACGGCCCTCCGTCCTCGGGGAGGGCGGTCGGGAGGGCGGAGAGCCGATGGGGCGCCGGGGCCCGGCCGGTGCGGCCGACCGTTCCAGGTCGATTGCCGCACGCCGGCCGCTGCACGCCGGCTGCTGCACGCCGGCTGCCGCACGCCCGCTGCCGCACGGCGGCCGTGCGGCTCAGCCGTTGCGCGGGCCGGGAAAAGCGGTCGGGCGGACCTCGTCGCGCAGGGCCGGACTGCCCGACGTCGGCTGGGTCGGCATGGAGCGGGCGGCCGGGACCGTGGGTACGGAGGGGAGGCCGGAGCCCACGTTGACCGGGCGGGTGCCCGCCGGCTCCGGTGCCTGCTCGGGGGTTTCGGCGACGGACGCCGCCTGGGCCGCGGCGCGGCGGGAGCCGTAGCGCCGGTGCACCGCCTGCTTGGTGACGCCGAGTGCGGAGCCCACCGCGTCCCACGAGAAGCCGAGCGAACGGTCGAAGTCCACGGCGGCCGTCACCAGGGTCTCGACACTGTCCCGCAGCTCCTGGGCGAGACGGACCGTCGGGGCGGGGGCACGTCCGTAGACGACGAAGCCCGCGGAGGGGCCGGAGCGGCGCGGACGGTAGACGTTGCCCAGCTGGGCGGTGAGGGTGCGCAGTGCGTCCACCTGCCGGCGGACCCGCTCGATGTCCCGCACCAGCAAGTGCAGGCTGGCCCGAGCCTGGGCGTCGTGGGTTGCGTGGTCGGCCATGAACAAGCCTCTCGAACCGGCGTTGAAAGGAATCGGGCCGCGCGGGCGGCCCGGTGTGTCAACTCTTCCTTGACCAACGCGTGGGCGCTCCGCGGGTCACGGGGTGGGGGCGTGGGGATGTGTATGTGCGCCCCCTCGACCTGGGGCGTCGGGGGTCTCCCACCCGGGCGCCACTCGTTTCCGGTCGGTCGGGAGGCTGAGCACTCCCGGGGAGTGACGCGCCGTCGGCGGCTTTCCGCCGGTTGACGGCTCGTAGACTGGTGCGCTGTTCGGCAACCACCCCCGCCCGAGAGGCCCGTCCCACCCATGAAGCTAGTCTTCGCCGGTACCCCCGAGGTCGCCGTTCCCGCCCTGGACGCCCTGATCGCCTCCGAGCGCCACGAGGTGGCCGCCGTCGTCACGCGGCCCGACGCTCCGGCCGGGCGCGGGCGCAGGCTGGTCGCCTCTCCCGTGGCCGAGCGGGCCGAGGAGGCGGGCGTCGAGGTGCTCAAGCCCGCGAAGCCGCGCGATGCCGACTTCCTGGAGCGGCTGCGCGAGATCGCGCCCGACTGCTGCCCGGTCGTCGCCTACGGGGCCCTGCTGCCCCGCGTCGCCCTGGACGTACCCGCCCGCGGCTGGGTCAACCTGCACTTCTCGCTGCTGCCCGCCTGGCGCGGCGCGGCCCCCGTGCAGCACTCGCTGATGGCGGGCGACGAGATCACCGGCGCGTCCACCTTCCTGATCGAGGAGGGCCTCGACTCCGGCCCCGTCTACGGCACGGTCACCGAGACCGTCCGCCCCACCGACACAAGCGGCGATCTGCTGACCCGGCTGGCCTTCGCCGGGGCGGGCCTGCTCGCGGCCACCATGGACGGCATCGAGGACGGCAGCCTCCAGGCCGTTCCGCAGCCGGACGAGGGCGTCACCCTCGCCCCGAAGATCACCGTCGAGGACGCCCGGGTCGACTGGGCCGCCCCGGCGCTTCGCGTGGACCGGGTGGTGCGCGGCTGCACCCCGGCCCCCGGCGCCTGGACCACCTTCCGGGGCGAGCGGCTCAAGCTCGTGCAGGCTGTACCCGTGCCCGACCGGACGGACCTCGCCCCGGGACAGCTCGCCGCCGGGAAGAACGACGTGCACGTCGGCACCGGCTCGTACGCCCTCGAGCTGCTGTGGGTGCAGGCGCAGGGCAGGAAGCCGATGCGGGCCGCGGACTGGGCACGCGGGGCGAGGATCACCGAGGGCGAGTCGCTCGGCGGCTGACCTGTGCCTCCGCACCACCGCTCACCGGCCCGGCGTACGCTGGTGAGCGCACTTCACCCCACACCCGGAGCACCTTTTTCGTGAGCGAGCAGCCTCGTCGTCCCCGCAAACCCGGCAAGCCGTACCGCAGGCCTCAGAAGGACCCCGTCCGCATCCTCGCCTTCGAGGCGCTCAGGGCCGTGGACGAGCGGGACGCGTACGCCAACCTCGTCCTGCCGCCCCTGCTGCGCAAGGCACGCGAGCAGGCGGGGCCCGAGACGTTCGACGCCCGGGACGCGGCCCTGGCGACCGAGCTGGTGTACGGGACGCTGCGGCGGCAGGGGACCTACGACGCGATCATCGCGGACTGCGTCGACCGGCCGCTGCGCGAGGTCGACCCACCCGTCCTCGACGTCCTGAGCCTGGGCGCGCACCAGTTGCTCGGGACGCGGATCCCGAGCCACGCCGCCGTGTCGGCCTCCGTCGAGCTGGCGCGGGTCGTGCTCGGGGACGGGCGGGCCAAGTTCGTCAACGCCGTGCTGCGCAAGGTCGCGCGGGACGATCTCGACGGGTGGCTGGAGCGGGTCGCCCCGCCCTACGACGAGGACCCCGAGGACCACCTGGCCGTCGTGCACTCGCACCCGCGCTGGGTCGTGTCCGCGCTGTGGGACTCGCTGGGCGGCGGCCGGGCCGGTATCGAGGAGTTGCTGGCCGCCGACAACGAACGCCCAGAGGTCACGCTCGTCGCGCGGCCCGGGCGGTCCACCCGCGAGGAACTGCTCGGCGAGGAGGCCGCCGTACCCGGGCGCTGGTCGCCGTACGCGGTGCGCCTGAGCGAGGGCGGTGAACCCGGGGCCGTGGAGGCCGTACGGGAGAACCGCGCCGGTGTGCAGGACGAGGGCAGCCAGCTGGTCGCCCTGGCCCTCGCCAACGCGCCCCTGGACGGGCCGGACCGGCGCTGGCTGGACGGGTGCGCGGGGCCCGGGGGCAAGGCCGCGCTCCTCGCTGCGCTGGCCGCCGGCCGGGGCGCCTTCCTGCTCGCCTCCGAGAAGCAGCCGCACCGCGCCGGCCTGGTGGCCAGGGCGCTGGACGGCAGTCCCGGGCCGTACCAGGTGATCGCCGCCGACGGGACCCGCCCGGCGTGGCGGCCCGGCAGCTTCGACCGCGTCCTGGTCGACGTGCCGTGCACGGGCCTGGGCGCCCTGCGGCGCCGCCCCGAGGCACGCTGGCGGCGCCGGCCCGAGGACCTGGAGGGCTTCGCCCCGCTCCAGCGCGGGCTGCTGCGCGGCGCTCTGGAGGCCGTACGGATCGGGGGAGTCGTCGCCTACGCGACCTGCTCGCCCCACCTCGCCGAGACCCGAGCCGTCGTCGCGGACGTCCTCAAGCAGCACCCCGGCACCGAGCTGCTCGACGCCCGGCCGCTGCTGCCCGGTGTACCGGACGTCGGCGAGGGACCCGACGTACAGCTGTGGCCGCATCTGCACGGCACGGACGCGATGTATCTGGCGCTCGTCCGCCGTACCGCGTGAACCGCGCCGTGCGTCGGTACGGCTAGCCCCGGTTCTAGCCCCGGTTCACCTTCACCCGCTCACCGCCCGCCAGTTCCGGTTTCAGGTCCACCTGGACCTGGTGGGTGGTCTGGCGGTCGACGGAGCCGCCCAGTTCGGCCGTGACGACGCCGATCCGGACACCGCCGCGGCCGCTGCCCGAGCGGTGGACCTGCACGGTGAAGGTCAGACTCACGTTCTCCACCGTGAAGCCGAGGGCCCGGCCCTCCGCCTCGGCACGGGCCTCCTCCAGCTCGCCCCGGATCCGGCGGATCACCTCGGCCAGCCCCACGAACCCCGGTTCGTTCGACAATTCGCCTCCGTACAAGGGCCGTTCGCTCTCGTCGCACCAGTATGCGACAGGAGCAGGCGCCCGTATAGTTCGGTCATGGCTGCTGGCGGGGGAGTCCCGGCCGCCTCGTTGACGGGTACGCCGAGCTGGGCGGTGCGGATTCGGGGAGCGGACGGAGAGATCGTGGGGGCCGGCATTCTGCTGACCCCCGGTCACGTGCTCACCTGCGCGCACGTGGTGGACCGTGCGGCGGCCCGGATCACCGCGGAGTTCGTCGGCGCGGCCGACCACAGCGTGCCCGCGGTTCCCGCCCGGGTGGACGGTACCGCCTACGTGCCGGAAACGCGGGACGCCGACGGCGATCCCAGCGGGGACGTGGCGCTGCTGCGGCTGGAGCGGCCCCGGCCGGTGGAGGAGACGGTACGGCTCCACCGGCTGTCCGCACCCGGCCGCGAGGTGCGCATGTACGGCTTCCCCTACGCCCACAACGGCGGCATCTGGTTCCGCTCCACCGTCGTCGGCGGCTGCGGACGCGACGGACAGATGCAGCTGAGCCCGGTCAGCGCCGGTGAACTGGCCAGCCCGGGATGCAGCGGCGCGGGTGTCGCCGACAGCCGGACCGGCGAGGTCATCGGCATGGTGCTCAGCGGCCAGCTGGACCAGCACGGCAACCGGTTCTCCTTCATGAGTCCCGCCGAGACCATCGCCCGTCACCTGCCCCGGCTCAAGCCGCACATCGCGGGGCCCGCGGCCGTCGACGAGCGGCTGCTCCCCGCCGACGACGGCGCCTTGCGCGCCCCGCTCGACGAGCCGTTCGCCCAGCGCCTCGCCGCCTGGCTGCGCGACGACGGCAACCAGGTGAAGATCAGCGTCGTCCGGCCCGGCGACGCCGCACGCGCGGCCACGCTGCGCCGCGCCATCACCCTCGCCGACCGGGAGCTGCGCACCCCGGTCTCCGTCGACCGCGCCTCCCTCGACCCGCCCGACACCGTTCCGTCGGCCGGCGGCCACGACCTCGCCGTGGACGCGAGCGGGACGACCGCCGCCGAGGTGGCCGAGCGGATCGCCGACCGCATGGGGCTTCGGCAGCACCCGGAGGACCCCCCGCTCGACCGCATCCGCGCCTCGAAGGCCACCCTCAACCTGGTCGTGGTCGGCGTCGACGAGGCGGTCGACCCGTTCCCCCTCCTGGACCTGCTGGAGGTGCTGCGCGCAGGCGGCAGCCGGCTGCTGCTGGTCTTCCGCACCGCCGGGGACTGCCACCGCCGCGCTCACGACCTCCTTCTCACCCGGCCCGCGCGGGAGCGCCGGGCCCGGCTGGTCGGGCGGCTGAGGGAGATCACCGGGCCGCTCGCCGAAGAGCTGCACCAACGTCTCGCGGTGGTCGTGGCGCAGGGCGGGCGGCCCCTCGACTCGCAACTGGTGGCCGCGCACGCCGCACTCGCCGACCTGCTCCGCGCGGACGACGACCGCGACGCGGGCCCCGGCCGCACCGCTGATCACGCCCCCGGCCGGGGCGCGGACCTCGCCCGGTACGAGCGGCTGGCCGAGCGGGTCGCCGACCGGCTGGCGACGAGTGCCGCGGCGCTCGACCGGCTCCGCGACCGGCGCGACGAACTCACCGGCCGCCTGCGCAGTTACCACGTCCTGCACCAGCACTCCCTGCAGGGCGAGGAGGACCCGGAGGTGGACGACCTCTACCTACGGGCCCACGCACTGCTTCGGGCGAGGCCCTGCGACGTGCGTGCGGCCGAAGCGGCGGTGGACGCCTACACCCGGCGGGTCGACGGCCACGGCGCGGTCGAAGGCCTCCGCGCGGTCGAAGGCCTTCGCGGAGGCGACGACCACGGCGAAGGAAACGCGCGATGAGACCGGGACCGCCGCGGCCCGACGCACGGCCGCACGGAAAGCCCCCGGCATGAGCGGGGCAGCGTGCGTCAGAGCCGACTGCCGGGGCGGCCAGATCATGGTCACCGGATTCTGCGACACCTGCTTCCGCCGGCCCCTCGCGCCCGAGCCCCCCGCGGCACAGGCCGCCGCCCCGGCCATGGCACCGGGCGTCGCACCGGCCGTCCCACCGCAAGAGCCGCCGCAGGGCTCCGCGACCCCGTCCGCCGGGGAGCTGGACCGCGACGGACTGCTGGTTCTGCCTCCCCTGCCCTCCCCGGACCCCTCGGAGGCCGCCGACACCGTCGCCCGGCCCCCCACCGGAGGCCGGCGCTGCGGTGTGCGCGACTGCACCGGCGTCATCGGGGTCTCCTACGACGGCGGCCCCGCGCCCGACCACGGATTCTGCCCGGAGTGCGGTGAGGAGTACTCCTTCCGGCCGAAGCTGCGTCCCGGCGACCGGGTCGGCGGGCACTACGAGGTGCTCGGTTATCTCGCCGTCGGCGGCCACGGCTGGGTCTACCTGGCCGAGGACACACGGGTGCCCGGCCTGCACGTCGTCCTGAAGGGGCTGATCAACACCGGCGACGCCGTGGCCCGGCGGGCGGCGGTCGAGGAGCGCCGCTCGCTCACCACGCTCCACCACCGTGACATCGTCCGCATCGTCACCCATGTCCAGCACCGGGCGCCCGGCGACGCCGAACCGACCGGCTACATAGTGATGGAGTACGTCGGCGGCCGTTCCCTCGCCTGGATCCGGTTCGCCCCGGAGGGGGAGCTGACACGGCTGTTCGGCGCCGGCGGCCTCTCGTTCGGGCACGTCATCACCTACGGCTGCAAGATCCTCGGCGCCCTGGAGTACCTGCACGACCAGGGCCTGCTCTACTGCGACATGAAGCCCGAGAACGTCATCCACTACGGACGTGAGATCAAGGTCATCGACCTGGGCGCCATCCGCCGGATCGACGACCGTTCCTCCGGGCTGGTCCACACCCACGGCTACGCCCCGCCGAAGAGGGAACGCGACCGGCGCGGTCTCGGCGTCGACAGCGACCTGTACACCGTCGGCCGGACCATGAAGGCGCTCGCCGAGCGGGCCACCCCGCCCGCCGGTCTGGCCGCCCGCTCCTTCGAGGCGCTGATCCGCCGGGCCACCCACCCCGAGCCCGTCGCCCGGTTCCGTTCCGCCGCCGAGATGTCCCGCCAGCTGTGGGAGGTGCTGCGCGAGCACCAGGCGCTCGGCGGGCACGAACCGTACCCCGAGCGCTCCACCCGGTTCGAACCGACCGCCGCGGTCTTCGGCGCCGCGCTCGGCACGGTCCCGGCGCTCCAGTGGTGGACGGGACGCACCGGCACCCGGGCACCGGAGCTGCCGGCCGGCGCTCCCGACCCCAGGGCGACGGCACGCGCTCTGCCGGTCCCCCTGCCCGACGCCTCGGACGCGGCGGCCGTACTGCTCGGCGGGCTCGCCGCGGACACCCCCGACCGCGTGGCCGAACGGGCCCAGGGCGACCCGGCGCTGCGTACCGTGGAGACGGCGCTGTGGCTGTGCCGCGCCTACCTGGAGGCGGGCAACGCGGGGCGCGCCGAGGAGTGGGCCGCCCGGGCCAAGGGGTGGAGCGGTGACTACGACTGGAGGATCTCCTGGCACCGGGGTCTGGTCCATCTCACGCGCGGCGCGGTGGACGAGGCGGAGGGCGAGTTCGCGGCCGTCTATGAGGCGCTGCCCGGCGAGGCGGCGCCCAAGCTGGCACTCGGGTACTGCGCCGAGTACCTGGCCGAGCGGCTGCTGGAGCCCGACCTGCGGGAGCCCGGCGTACGGCGGGCCGGCCGCGCGGCCGTGCGGACGGTGCCGGTCCGCTCGGCGCCCGGCGAGCCGCAGGTGGCACGGGCGCGGGCCCGCGAGGCGCGGGCCGAGGAGTTCTACGAGGCCGTCCGGCGGCGCGACCCCGCCCAGGGCAGCGCCGCTTTCGGACTGGCCCGCATCCGACTGCGCCGCGGCGGCCGCCGCCGGGCCGTCGACGTACTGGACGAGGTGCCGACCACCTCCCGGCACTACGACGCCGCACGCGTCGCGGCGGTGCGGGTACTGGCCGGCCGGCTGCCCGGCGGACCCGGCCCGATCGCCGCCGAGCTGCGCGAGGCCGCCGAACGGCTCGCCGGGCTGCACCTGGACGGCAGCGGCTCCTGGGACCGGCTGGTGACCGAGCTGCGGGAGCAGGCGCTCGCCTGCCGCCCGCCCGGTGGCTGGGGGAGCGGGTTCCCCGCCGGTGAGCTGCTGGGCCCGCAGGACACCGAGGAGGCACTGCGCAGGCTGCTCTGCGAGTCGTTGAAGCGCCTCGCCGGCCAGGCGGGCAGCGCAGGCGAACGCGGCGACCTGCTGGACACCGCGTACGCGGTGCTCCCGGAACCGGCCGGGCTGCGGGAGCTGCTGCGGGGGTGGCGACGAACGGCGTGAGCGCGTGACGGGGCCGGGCGGCGACGACGTGGGCGAGGGGGCGGGCACACCGTGGAGACGGGGACACCGGAGGCGGGCGGGGCGGCCGGGCGGGCATCCGCCGGACTGGAGATCAGCCAGTGGAAGTACCTGTCCGGCGAGGCGAGCGATCCGCGGATGCACGCCATACTCAGCGTGCGCGTGGACGGCACCGGGGGTGCCGCCCGTCCGCGCGGCCCCGTGCTCGCAGAGGTCCTGGCCATGGACTGCTCCAGCTCGATGACCTGGCCGGTGGAGAAGCTGCACGCGGCCCAGCAGGCGGCGGTCGCGGCCCTGCGCAAGCTGCCCGACGGCACCCCCTTCGCGGTGGTCCGCGGCAACGAACGGGCGGAGGTGGTGTACCCGGACACCCCGCGCATGGCCCGGGCCTCCGCCCGCACCCGGGCGCAGGCGGAGCGGGCCGTGCGCGAGACGGTCGCGGGCGGCGGCACCTGCATCGGCGCCTGGCTGGACCTGAGCCGCCGACTGCTGACGGAACAGGACGCGCCCATCGGGCACGTCCTGCTGCTCACCGACGGCAAGAACCAGCACGACGAGCAGCTGCCGCTCGCCCGGGTGCTGGAGGAGTGCGCGGGCCGCTTCGTCTGCGACGCCTGGGGCATCGGCGACGGCTGGGACGGCCAGGAACTGCTGCGGATCACCCGCCGGCTGCACGGCAGCGCGTCCTCGGTGCGCGAGGAGGCGGCCCTGCCGGGGGAGTACGAGCGGCTGATGAACCGGCTGCTCACCAAGACCGTCCCCGAGCTGACGATCTCCGTGACCGCGATGCCCGGATGCACCGTGCGCTACCTCAAACAGGTCTTCCCCACCGAGGCGGAGCTGACCGCCGAGGACGGCACCGGCCGGTTCGTCACCCGGGCCTGGGGCGACGAGATGCGCCGCTATCAGCTGTGCCTGTCCGCCGACCCGTCCGGCCGCCCGCGCCAGGAGGACCTCCAGCTCGCCGTGGTCGCCGTCGACGTACCCGGCGGCGAGGTGCGGCTGCCTCCGCCGCAGCCCTGCCTGGTGCACTGGACCGACGATCCGGCCCTGTCCCGGCACACCGACGTCCAGGTCGAGCACTTCGAGCAGCACCAGCGGCTGGGCGAGGCCGTCGCCGCCGCCACCGACGCCCACCGGCGCGGGCAGCCCGACCTGGCCGAGCGCCAACTGGGCCGGGCCGCGCGACTCGCCCACGCCATGGACGCCCAGGAGCAGCTCGGCCGGCTGGCCCGGCTGGTGCGGATCGACGACGCGCAGACGGGCCGGGTCACCCTGCGTCCCGACGTGACGGCCGTCGACTTCCAGCACCTGATCACCGCGAGCAGCCACAGCACCTACGGTCCCGCGCCCGGCGGAGGCACCGGCACGGGCGCCGCTGCGGGCACCGCTGCGGGCGGCGGAGCGGGCGGCGGAGCGACCGTGCGCTGCCCGGTCTGCTCGAACACGGCCCCGGCGGCCGCCCGGTTCTGCCCGTCCTGCCGCCACCGCTTCGAGGAGTGGCCGTGAGCACCACCGGCCGGGACCTGACCCGCAGACTCAGACTGCTGCTGGTCCTGGCGACCGCGGCCACCCTCGCCCTGTTCTTCGCCTACCGGGGTGTGCACGACGACACCGTTCCGCTGTCCACCGCGAGCGCTCCCGGCATCGTCGCCGTCGACACCGCGCAGAGCGCGCTGCGCCAGGCCCACCGGGTGGTCCGCGACAGCGGCGCCGGGGGCGACACCAGCGGCGAGTTCCTCACCCAGATCTCGGTCGCCCAGCAGAGCCTTGCCCTGGCCGCCTCGGAGAACGTCACCGGCCTCGCGGGCCGGCACGACGTCCAGACCGTCACCGGGCTGATCGCCGTCTACTCGGGCTGGGTGGAACGCCGGGGCCGCGAGCCGGACGGCTCCCCGCTGCGCGCCGCCTACCTCCACTACGCCGAGAAGGTCCTCGGCCTGGACGCCGAACCGGGAACCGAGGGCGACATCATGAGCCGCCTCGACTCCCTGCGCGGCGAACAGCTCGCCGAGGCCCGGCGGCAGGCCGCCTTCCCCTGGCAGCTGTGGCTCGGCTGGAGCGCGGTCGCGGTGCTGTACGCGGCCCTGTGCGGGGCACTGCTGGAGACCCACCGGTTCCTGCGGCGCCGCTTCCGGCGGCCCCTCCACCCGAGGCTGCTGGCGGCCACCGCGGTGTGCGCCCTCGGCGTGCCGGTGCTGGCCCGGAACACCGTTTCCGCGCACCGCGCGATGACCGGGTCCGTCGCCGAGGTGCGGGTGCCGCCGGCCGACCCGGACGCCATCCCCGAGGTGGCCGACGAGGTGCAGAGCGCGCTCGCGGACGCCGGGTTCTGGGCCTCGTTGTCCGGCTGGATACTGCTGGGAGGGGTCGTGGTGGTGGCACTGACGGTGTGGGGACTGTGGCCGTGGATCGCCGAGTACCGGTTCCGGGGAACGCGATGAGCCGCCCCGGGAACCGCGCGCTCGGCATCCTCTGCGTCTGTCTGGTCCTGCTCGGCGCCGGTGTGTTCGCCGGGGTGCGCTGGGCGCGCGACTGGCAGGGCTCCGTCACCCTGCTCGCCAACTGGAGCGGCACGGAGCGCGAACAGTTCGAGGAGCACGTCATCGAGCCGTTCGAGGAGGAGTACCGGATCGACGTCGTCTACCAGGGCAGTTCCGCGCTCAGCCAGGTGCTGGCCGCCGACATAGCGGCCGGTGACCCGCCGGACGTGGCGGTGCTGCCAGGCCCCGGCGAACTGCTCGCCTACGCCGTCGACGGCCGGCTCCACCCGCTGGACGACCTCTTCGACGCCGCGGACTACGACCGGTTCTGGGCACCCCGGGTCACCGTCCCGGGGCAGGGCGCCCACACCTACTGGCTGCCCGTGAAGACCGGCCTGAAGAGCATGGTGTGGTACGCGGGACAGGCGCCCACGGCGGAGTCGGCCGGTCCTCCCGCCCGGTGGTGCGCCGGCATGGAGTCCGGCGCGACCTCCGGCTGGCCCGGCACCGACTGGGTGGAGGACATCCTGCTCCAGCAGGCCGGCCCACGGGTGTACGAGGACTGGGCCGACGGCTCGCTGCCGTGAACCGCCGACGCCGTACGCAGGGCCTGGACGACCTGGGCCGGCATGGTGGGCGCGGGTGACGGCGCCCGGGTCGAGACAGAGCTGACCACCGCGTTCGGCGCGGACTGCGGGCCGGGCCGCCTGGAGCACCAGGGTTCCTTCCGCGCCGGGCACTGGCGGCAGGCGGGCGGGGACTACGTCCACTTCTCCGAGGTCGCCCCCGGGGCCGGGCCGGACGCCGGCGCCTGGGAGGTCTCCGGGGACCTCGCGGCCGTACTGCACCCGACCCCGGAGGCCGAGCGGCTGATCCGCTACCTCGCCGACCCAGGCACCGCGCTGCCGGAGTACACGGCGAACCGGGCGGCGGCAGCGGACAGCGGACAGGACGCCACGGAGCGGGAGATCGGGGCGATCCTGCGTGAGCCCGGCCGGGCCCGCTGCTGGGACGCCTCCGACGCGATGCCCCGTACCACCCGGGACGCGTTCCACCAGGCGGTACTGCGCGTCTTCGCCGACCCGGACGAGCTCGGCACCCGCCTCGAGGAACTCGAACGCCTCCGCGAGCCCCAGAAACTGCCGGTATGCGGCACAGGCTGAGCGCGCTCCGCGAGGGGCGCGGGGAGCCGCGCGAGCGACTCTCCACGACCGGCGTCCGCGGAACAGCCGCCCCACCCGAGGACCCCCGCCCGCTCACCCCGGAGGACATGGCAGGCTGGGGTCATGGTCCCGCAGATCAACCCCAGCATCCTGTCCGCCGACTTCGCCCGCCTCGCGGACGAGGCCAAGGCGGTCGAGGGAGCCGACTGGCTCCACGTCGACGTCATGGACAACCACTTCGTCCCGAACCTCACGCTCGGTGTGCCGGTCGTGGAGTCCCTGGCCCGCGCGACGGACACCCCGCTGGACTGCCATCTGATGATCGAGGCCCCCGACCGCTGGGCGCCGCAGTACGTGGAGGCGGGCGCCGGTTCCGTCACCTTCCACGCCGAGGCGGCCGCCGCGCCGGTCCGGCTGGCGCGGGAGATCCGGGCCCAGGGCGCCCGCGCGTCCATGGCGCTGAAGCCCGCGACGGCGATCGAGCCGTACGAGGATCTGCTCCCCGAGCTAGACATGCTCCTGATCATGACGGTTGAACCGGGCTTCGGTGGGCAGGCGTTCCTCGACATCATGCTCCCGAAGATCCGGCGGACCCGTGAACTGATCAAGAAGCACGGTCTGGAGCTCTGGCTCCAGGTCGACGGAGGGGTGTCGGCATCGACGGTGGAACGGTGCGCCGACGCCGGCGCCGACGTCTTCGTCGCGGGATCCGCCGTGTACGGGGCGTCCGACCCGGCCGAGGCGGTACGTGCATTGCGCACGCAGGCGGCGGCGGCGACCGCGGGGGCATCCTGGTCGTGCGACCACTGAGGAACAGAACGTGAACGGCTCCCATCAGGGCTGATCAAGTGCGCCGGATCTGCAAGGATGAACGGCGTATCCAGAGTGTGAACAGCAGTGAGGAGATCGCCGTGTCGGGTATGTCGGCGGGCCGTTCAGCCATGCGGATGGGACCCGCTGAGCTGGTCCAGGCGGCGGCCATGGCCCGCCGCTTCTACCTGGAGGGCAAGTCCAAGATCCAGATCGCGGAGGAGTTCGGCGTCAGCCGCTTCAAAGTGGCCAGGGTCCTCGAGACCGCCCTGGAGCGGGACCTGGTACGAATCGAGATCCGGGTGCCGGCCGAGCTGGACGCCGAGCGCTCGGACGCTCTGCGGGCCCGCTACGGCCTCAGGCACGCCGTCGTGGTGGAGTCCCCGGCCGACGCCGAGGAGACGCCCGATCCGGAGAACCTCGGTGAGGTGGCCGCCGACCTGCTCGGCGAGCTGGTCAACGAGGGCGATGTGCTGGGCCTGGCCTGGGGCCGCTCCACCATCCACATGGCGGCGGCGCTCGACCGGCTGCCGCCGTGCACGGTGGTGCAGCTGACGGGCGTGTACGACGCCGGGACCGCCGAGCGCGGCTCGGTCGAGGCCGTCCGCCGCGCCGCCCAGGTGTCGGGCGGTGACGCCCACCCCATCTACGCGCCCATGCTGCTGCCGGACGCGGCCACCGCGCAGGCGCTGCGGCACCAGACCGGGATCGCCCGGGCCTTCGAGTACTTCGACAAGGTCACGGTCGCCTGTGTCTCCATCGGCTCCTGGGAGCCGGGCATCTCCACGGTGCACGACATGCTCAGCGACGAGGAGCGGGCGCACTACGCCTCGCTCGGGGTCGCCGCGGAGATGTCCGCGCACCTCTTCGACGCCGAGGGGCGCCGGGTCGGACGGGATCTGGGGGAGCGGTGCATCACGGTCAAGGCGGACCAGCTCCGCCGGATCCCCGAGGTCGTGGCGATCGCGGGCGGGCAGCGCAAGGCGGCGGCCATCGACGCGGTACTGCGCTCCGGGCTGGTCACCAGCCTGGTGACGGACACGTCGGCCGCGGACTACCTGATGACGGTGGGCTCGGCACCGAAGTCGACGCTCAACCGAACGGACCCCGACGGGATCTGACGAGGCGTCGAGCGTGGTCGGGTCAAGGGAGGGGAGCGGCATGACCGAGGACTCCGCGGGGCGGCTCGTGGTCACCCTGGACCTCGGCGGGGTCACGGACAAGGCGGGCCTGATGGACCGCTGCGCCCGTGACCTGGCGCTGCCCGACGGGTCCGGCCGGGACTGGGACGCGCTCGCCGACTCCCTGGCCGACCCCTCCGTCTGGCCCGGGGACGCGGCGGACCGGGGGCTGGTCCTCGTCCTGCGGGGGTGGCGGGCGTACGCCGAGGCGCGGCCGGACGAGTGGGCCGTCGCCGAGGAGGTCTTCGCCGAGGCGACCGACCGCGGCCCGGGACTCTTCGTCACCCTCGGCCCTGGAGGTTCCTCCGAGGAAGCAGCTGGCCAGCCTGGATGATCTGCCCGGGGGTTGCGGGCCGTCGGCCGTGGGACAATGAGGTACGTGCTCTTTCCCCCTGGCTGACCTGTCCGGGGGCGACCTCTGATCGACTGGGATGTGCAGCACGTGCGTTTCCTGAATGACATCCAGCCCTCGTACGACCTGACGTACGACGACGTGTTCATGGTGCCGAGCCGCTCCGCCGTCGGCTCCCGGCAGGGCGTGGACCTGGGCTCCCCGGACGGCACGGGCACCACCATCCCGCTGGTCGTCGCCAACATGACCGCCATCGCCGGCCGGCGGATGGCCGAGACGGTGGCCCGGCGCGGTGGCCTCGTGGTCATCCCGCAGGACATCCCGATCGAGGTCGTCACCGACGTCGTCTCCTGGGTGAAGAGCCGCCACCACGTCCTGGACACCCCCATCGTGCTGGCCCCGCACCAGACCGTCGCCGACGCGCTGTCCCTGCTGCCCAAGCGGGCGCACAACGCCGGGGTCGTCGTCGACGAGGACGGCCGGCCCGTCGGCGTGGTCACCGACACCGACCTGAGCGGCGTGGACCGTTTCACCCAGCTCGAGGAGGTCATGTCGAAGGACCCGATCCTCATCGACGCGGACATGGACCCGCGCGAGGCCTTCAACACCCTCGACGCCGCCAACCGCCGCTACGCGCCCGCCGTCGACAAGGACGGCCGCCTCGCCGGCATCCTCACCCGCAAGGGCGCCCTGCGCGCCACGCTGTACACCCCGGCCGTCGACGCGAACGGCAGGCTCCGCGTCGCCGCCGCCGTCGGCATCAACGGCGACGTGGCCGGCAAGGCCGAGCAGCTCCTCGACGCGGGCGTGGACACCCTCGTCATCGACACCGCGCACGGCCACCAGGAGTCGATGATCAGTGCCGTCAAGGTGGTGCGCGACCTCGACCCGCAGGTCCCGATCGTCGCGGGCAACATCGTCTCCGCCGAGGGCGTGCGGGACCTGATCGAGGCGGGCGCCGACATCATCAAGGTCGGCGTGGGGCCCGGCGCCATGTGCACCACCCGCATGATGACCGGCGTCGGCCGGCCGCAGTTCTCCGCCGTCCTGGAGTGCGCCGCCGAGGCGAAGAAGTACGGCAAGCACGTGTGGGCCGACGGCGGCATCCGCCACCCGCGCGACGTGGCCATGGCCCTCGCGGCCGGCGCGTCCAACGTGATGGTCGGCTCCTGGTTCGCCGGGACCTACGAGTCCCCGGGCGATCTCCAGCACGACGCCAACGGCCGCGCCTACAAGGAGTCCTTCGGCATGGCCTCCGCGCGCGCGGTGCGCAACCGCACCTCGGAGGAGTCGGCGTACGACCGGGCCCGCAAGGCGCTGTTCGAGGAGGGGATCTCGACGTCCCGGATGTTCCTCGACCCGGCCAGGCCCGGCGTCGAGGACCTGATCGACTCGATCATCGCGGGAGTCCGCTCGTCCTGCACCTACGCCGGTGCCGGCTCCCTGGAGGAGTTCGCCGAGAAGGCCGTCGTCGGCGTCCAGAGCGCCGCGGGCTACGCCGAGGGCAAGCCGCTGCACGCCAGTTGGAGCTGACCCGCGCCCGAGTCCGGATGCCGTGTCCCCGCAGGGCGCGCGGGGCGTGTGGGGGGTGGCTCGAGGTCGAGCCACCCCCACACGACGCCGGACGCACGACGCCGGACGCACGACGCCGGACGCACGACGCCGGACGCATGACGACACCGCGGAGCACCGGGCCCCGGCACACCCTGCCGACCGCCGTGGCCCCCTCGACGCACTGCGCGCCCGTGAGTCCCCCGCCGGCTGCGGGGCGGCGACGAGGCCCGTCGCTCCCTCCCAGTTCCTCGGACTCCTCGCCCTGAGCGAGGTGGTCGCCCGCACGACCGCCCACGGGCGCCGGCCCGCCGCCCGTGCCGCCCGTGCCGCCCGTGCCGCCCGTGGGGCGGGCGCCTCCCGGCCGCGGATCGGGGGCCGCGCCCGCCACCGGCAAGCAGGCGGCCCGTGGAGGCCCTCCTGCGCCGGACCGACGCTCCGGAGGCGCCCTCGACCGGCCCGGAGACATCGGCTCCGACGCGGCGGACGCGTCGAAGACGCGCGTCGTCGCGGGCGAGCCGGACAGCCACCGACCGGTCCCGACCCACCACCTGCCGATCCCCGGCACAACGCCGCCACCCCCGGCACAACGCCGCACACCCTGAGCAACAACGCCGCACACCTCCCGCGCAACGAACGTGCGCCCTGCCCCGCCGAACGCAACGATCGTGCCCGGACGCGCAAGGTTGCCGCATTACCGGCGCCCCGCCCCGCTCGTAATGTTCTGCGCTGTACGTGGCGTGGCGGGGACCCCGCTCGGCGGGTCCCCGTTCGGCACGAGCGCGCCCGCCCGGCCCCCGCCGCTCCCAGGCCCGCCGGGAGCCCGTCCGCCCACCCCCGACGGCGCGACCGGCAGCGACAAAGGAGTCAACGCGTGCCCGACCAAGGCGCACCCCCGCACCACGACACATCGGCCGGCCCCACGTCCCCGGGCCTGGCCGCCCGCCTGATGCGCCGCAAGCCCGTGGAACGCCTGGTCGCGGAGGGCGGCCAGGGCGAGGGCGGCAGCCTCCGCCGCTCCCTCGGCCTCTGGCAGCTCACGATGATCAGCATCGGCGCCACCCTCGGCACCGGTATCTTCGTCGTCCTCGGCGAGGCCGTCCCCAAGGCCGGTCCCGCCGTCACGCTCTCCTTCGTCATCGCCGGTCTCACGGCGCTCTTCTCGGCCCTGTCCTACGCCGAACTGGCCGGCACCATCCCGGTCGCCGGGTCCTCGTACTCGTACGCCTACGCCACCATGGGTGAGCTGGTCGCCTGGGTCTGCGGCTGGTGTCTGGTCCTGGAGTACGGCGTGTCCGTGGCCGCCGTCGCCGTCGGCTGGGGCGAGTACCTGAACGAGCTGCTCGACGGCACCATCGGCGTCACCCTCCCCGCCGCCCTGTCGGCGCCACCGGGCGACGGCGGCCTCTTCAACCTGCCCGCGCTGATCGTCGTGCTCCTGGCCATGACCTTCCTGCTCGGCGGCGCCAGTGAGTCCGCCCGCGCCAACACGGTCATGGTCGTCGTCAAGATCGCGGCGCTGGTGCTGTTCTGCGTGATCGGCGTGCAGGGCTTCCGCTCCGGCAACTACGAGCACTTCATGCCGCTCGGCATGGCCGGCGTCAGCGCGGCCGGCGCGACGCTCTTCTTCTCGTACATCGGCTTCGACGCCGCCTCCACCGCCGGTGAGGAGGCGAAGAACGCCCAGCGCGACCTGCCCCGCGCGATCATGCTCTCCCTCGTCATCGTCACCGTGCTGTACGTCCTCGTGGCCGCCGTCGCCGTCGGTGCCAAGCCGTGGAAGGGGTTCACCGACTCCGAGGCCGCCCTCGCCCAGATCATGACCGACGTCACCGGGCAGAGCTTCTGGGGCACCCTCCTGGCGTTCTGCGCCGTCGTCGCCATCGCCAGCGTCGTCCTGACCGTCCTCTACGGCCAGACCCGCGTCCTGTTCGCCATGTCCCGCGACGGGCTGGTGCCCAAGGTGTTCTCCAAGGTCCACCCGAGGACCGGCGCCCCCCGCGCCAACACGCTGATCGTCTCGCTGTTCTGCGGCGTCCTCGCCGCCGCCGTCCCGCTCGGACAGCTCGCCGACGCCACCAGCATCGGCACCCTCTTCGCCTTCGCCCTGGTCAATGTGGCCGTCGTGGTGCTGCGCCGGACCCGTCCCGACATGCGCCGCACCTTCCGGGTGCCGCTGTCGCCGGTCCTGCCGGCCATCGGCCTCGCCCTCTGCGTCTGGATGATGGGCAGCCTGTCCACCGTCACCTGGACGGTCTTCGGTGTCTGGATGGCCGTCGGGCTCGTGTTCTACTTCGTGTACGGCCACCGCCGCTCCCGACTCGCCACGCCGGACCCGTCAGCGGCCCGGACGCACCAGAAGTGAAGTGAACGACCCGCAGTGCTGAACGATCTCGACGAACGCATCGTGCACGCCCTCGCCGAGGACGCCCGCCGCTCCTACGCGGACATCGGGCAGTCGGTCGGCCTCTCCGCGCCCGCCGTGAAAAGGCGCGTGGACCGGCTGCGCGCGACCGGAGCCATCACCGGCTTCACCGTACGGGTCGACCCCGCCGCGCTCGGCTGGGAGACCGAGGGGTTCGTCGAGATCCACTGCCGCCGCAACACCTCGCCGGAGACCATCCAGCGGGGCCTGGAGCGCTACCAGGAGGTCGTGGCCGCGTCCACCGTCACCGGGGACGCGGACGCGGTCGCCCAGGTCTTCGCCTCCGACATGCGGCACTTCGAGCGGGTCCTGGAGCGGATCGCCGGGGAGCCGTTCGTGGAGCGGACCAAGTCCGTGCTGGTGCTCTCGCCACTGCTGCGACGCTTCTCGTCGGGGTCGCCCACGTGACCGCGGGAGCAGGGGCGGCCGAGGCCGCAGCGGGCCACACCGAGCCGCGGGCGGCAGACCGCTGGGCGGGGAGCCGGGCGCCGTCCGGCATCGGCGCCATGGCCCGGCGGCATTGATTCACGAGCTGGACCGGACCGGCGCCGCCGACCGGTCGGGGTCAGGACGGTCACCACTGCTCCGGCGCCGTACTCCCGTCACATCGGGCCGCTGAGGGAGCGCTCTCCGCCGCACGGCGGGGGAGGGCATGCGGCGCCCGCCTCCCCGGGAGGAGCCGCTGAGGGCGCCGCCGTACCGGGAGCACAACGAATCGCCGCGGGGCGCCGCACGGACGCAACGATCCGCTCACCGGCGCGCAACAGGTCCTTCTTGTCCCGCCGAGGCCGCCGACCGTACCGTCTATCTGGCCCCCCGACCCCCTCCCACCGGTGAGGAACACGCATGCGCACCGCCCTGCTCCAGAGCTCCGGCCGGCCCGGTTCCGTCGCCGAGAACCTCGAGGTCCTCGACGAGGCCGCGGGCCGCGCCGCCGCCGCGGGGGCCGCGCTGCTCGTCACCTCCGAGCTGTTCCTCACCGGATACGCGATCGGCGACGCCGTCGGCGCCCTCGCCGAGCCCGCCGACGGCGACTGGGCCGACGCCGTCGCGGAGATCGCCGGGCGGCACGGCCTCGCGATCGCCTACGGCTACCCGGAGCGGGCCGGCGAGAGCGTCTTCAACTCCGTCCAGCTGATCTCCGCGGACGGCACCCGCCTGGCCGGCTACCGCAAGACCCACCTCTTCGGCTGCTTCGAGCGCGACCACTTCACCCCCGGCGAGCAGCCCGTCGTACAGGCGCGGCTCGACGGTGTCACCGTCGGCCTGATGATCTGCTACGACGTGGAATTCCCGGAGAACGTCCGCGCCCACGCCCTGGCCGGCACCGACCTGCTGCTCGTCCCGACCGCGCAGATGCACCCGTTCCAGTTCGTCGCCGAGTCCGTCGTGCCGGTGCGGGCCTTCGAGAACCAGATGTACGTCGCGTACGTCAACCGCGCCGGCCGGGAGGGCGAGTTCGAGTTCGTCGGCCTCTCCACTCTCGCCGGCCCCGACGGGACCGCCCGCGCCCGCGCCGGGCGGGAGGAGGAACTGGTCCTCGCCGACGTCGACCCGGCCCTCCTCGCCGCATCGCGCGAGACCAACCCGTACCTGCGGGACCGCCGCCCCGGCCTCTACGGCTCCCTCGCCTGAACACACAGGCGGCCCGAGCCCGGAGGCCACAGACGCGAACCGAGAGTCCCGACGCCCGTTCCACCCGTGCAAGGAGTCCGTACCCCATGACGTCCACCGTGCCCAACGCGATCGAGCACGCAGACGAGCAGCAGCCGCCGATCACCATGTTCGGACCGGACTTCCCGTACGCGTACGACGACTTCCTCGCCCACCCGGCGGGCCTCGGTCAGATACCCGCGACCGAGCACGGCGGCGAGGTCGCCGTCATCGGCGGTGGTCTGTCCGGCGTCGTCGCCGCCTACGAGCTGATGAAGATGGGCCTCAGGCCCGTCGTCTACGAGGCCGACCGGATCGGCGGCCGGCTGCGGACCGTCGGCTTCGACGGCTGCGACCCCTCGCTGACCGCCGAGATGGGCGCGATGCGCTTCCCGCCGTCGTCCACCGCCCTCCAGCACTACATCGACCTGGTGGGCCTTCGGACCCGGGCCTTCCCCAACCCGCTCTCCGAGGCGACGCCGTCGACCGTCGTCGACCTCAAGGGCGAGTCGCACTACGCCGAGACGCTCGACGACCTGCCGCAGGTCTACCGGGACGTGGCCGAGGCCTGGGC
This sequence comes from Streptomyces sp. NPDC048392, assembly GCF_043200575.1. Taxonomy (NCBI): domain Bacteria; kingdom Bacillati; phylum Actinomycetota; class Actinomycetes; order Kitasatosporales; family Streptomycetaceae; genus Streptomyces; species Streptomyces sp. NPDC048392. Next base: position 68,525 of record NZ_JBICYB010000003.1, on the reverse strand, counting down.
GAAGTGCCTCGAGGAGGGCGCCGACTTCTCCGACATGAACCGCGCCCTGCGCGAGCGCGACGTCCCGCGCATCCGCGAGATCTGGGCGAAGCTGGTGGAGAAGCTCGACAACCAGACCTTCTACGGCTTCCTGTGCGACTCGGAGGCCTTCAAGTCCTTCCGGCACCGGGAGATCTTCGGCCAGGTCGGCTTCGGCACCGGCGGCTGGGACACCGACTTCCCCAACTCCATCCTGGAGATCCTCCGCGTCGTCTACACCGAGGCGGACGACCACCACCGCGGCATAGTCGGCGGCTCCCAGCAGCTGCCGCTCAGGCTCTGGGAGCGCGAGCCGGAGAAGATCGTCCACTGGCCGCACGGCACCTCCCTGAAATCGCTGCACACGGACGGCGAGCCCCGCCCGGCCGTGACCCGGCTGCACCGCACCGCCGGCAACCGGATCACCGTGACCGACGCCGACGGCGACATCCGCACGTACCGGGCGGCGATCTTCACCGCCCAGTCCTGGATGCTGCTCTCGAAGATCGCCTGCGACGACTCGCTCTTCCCGATCGACCACTGGACCGCGATCGAGCGCACCCACTACATGGAGAGCTCCAAGCTCTTCGTGCCGGTCGACCGGCCCTTCTGGCTGGACAAGGACGAGGACACGGGCCGGGACGTCATGTCGATGACGCTCACCGACCGGATGACCCGCGGCACCTACCTCCTCGACGACGGTCCGGGCAAGCCCGCCGTCATCTGCCTCTCCTACACCTGGTGCGACGACAGCCTGAAGTGGCTGCCGCTGTCCGCGGGCGAGCGGATGGAGGTCATGCTCAAGTCGCTCGGCGAGATCTACCCGAAGGTCGACATCAGGAAGCACGTCATCGGCAACCCGGTGACGGTCTCCTGGGAGAACGAGCCCTACTTCATGGGCGCGTTCAAGGCCAACCTGCCCGGTCACTACCGCTACCAGCGGCGCCTGTTCACCCACTTCATGCAGGAGGAGCTGCCCGAGGACAAGCGGGGCATCTTCCTCGCCGGCGACGACATCTCCTGGACGGCCGGCTGGGCCGAGGGCGCCGTCCAGACGGCGCTGAACGCGGTCTGGGGCGTCATGCACCACCTCGGCGGCGAGACCGACGCGACCAACCCCGGCCCCGGTGACCTGTACGGGGAGATCGCGCCGGTGGAACTGCCCGAGGACTAGGAGTCCCACGCCCGGGGCCTAGATCCCGGCCGCCCTCGCCTTCTCGTACACGAGGGCCGCGACGTCCTTGAGTTCCTCGGCGTCCCGCGTGCCGCTCTGCAGGTCCACGAGGATCTCGTCGAGGCCGGTCCCGGCGTGCGCGGCCAGGTCCTCGACGATCTGGTCGACGCCGCCCTGGAAGGGGCGCCGGCCGGAGCCCTCGTGGTGCGCCGCGCTGTAGCGGGCGTTGACCCGCGGCACCGTCCGGATCGGTTCCGTACGGCCCCGTTCGGCGGCCAGGTCCCGCAGTCGCCGCCACTGCTCGGCGACGGCCTCGGCACCCGTGCCGGTCGGCAGCCGGCCGTCGGCGTGGTCGACCAGGCGACGCCTGGCCCTGCCGCTGCCCGCCGCCAGCAGGATCGGGTTGCTCCTTCGCGGTCGGGGTGCGATGTCGCCCATGGGGGCGACGTACAGCGAGGGCAGCACGGGTGTCCCCGGAGCGCACACCGGGCGGAGGGGGCGGATCAGCCCCGCAGCGGCGTGAGCAGCATGCGTCCCGCGAAGCCCACCGCCGCGTCCAGCCGCTCCGTGAGCTCCCCGGCGACGTCCGGCAGCCGGCGCAGCGCCCACAGTGCCCGGGCCGCCGTCCAGGCGCCCTCACGGGCGCGGTCCAGGCTCCAGGAGCCGAGCAGATGGGTCAGCGGGTCGGCGATACGGAGCAGGTCGGGGCCCGGCATCAGCTCGTCGCGGATGCGTTCCTCCAGCGAGACGAGGAGATCACCCACGCGGTCGAACTCGTCCTCCAGGTCGACGGGTTCGCAGCCGAGCGTACGACAGGTGTCCACCACGGCCAGCGCGAGATCGTGGCCGATGTGCGCGTTGATGCCCGCCAGCGCGAACTGCAGCGGCCGTACTCCGGGATGGCGGCGGAACTGGAACAGGGGGCGCCAGCAGGCGGGCGGACGGCGGTCTTCCTCCGCCGCGTCCACGGCGGCCAGATAGCGCTCCGCGAACCGCACGTCCAGGGCGATCGCGGCCCCGGCGTCCGTGAACCGGCCGTGGTCGATGTGCCGGTCGACGGCCTCCGTGACGGCCAGGTAGACGCGGTTGAAGACCGCCACCCCGTCACGGCCCGGCAGTGCCGCTTCGAGGGCGCGCATCCGGTTCAGGACCGTGTCCACCGTCAGGGCGGGCGTCGGGACTTGCTCGCAGTGCGCCATGGCCGCAGGGTCGCAGCTTTAGGCTGACGGCACTGCCGGCGGGCCCGACGCTTCCCCAGAACGGGGGAAAGCGCCCGCCGTGCGGGGGAGGGGGAACCGTACGTGTCAGGCATTCGTGCCCGGCGCCCGGCCGCTCGCAGGGCCGGGCGCAGGAGCGCCGCCGGCCGGGGCGCGATGGTCGCGGTGGCGTCCGTCGTCGTCGCGGTGGGCACCGCGACCGGCATGCTGACCGCGCCCGGCGACGACGGGGGCCGCGGCGCCGAGCAAGCCCGGCCGCAGGTGACGCGGTCACCGCGCCCGGACTCCCCGCCGGGCAGCCCGTCCCCGGCACCGTCGGTGCCGCCGTCGCCGTCGCCGTCACCGTCCGCCTCTTCCTCGCCGACGGCGAGGAAGACGGGCCCCGGAGCCTCGCCGGAGAAGACGTCCGAGGACGCTGCGGCGCAGAGGCCCCGGACCACGGCCGCCGCCACCCGCCTCTACCGGCATCCGGATTCCCAGGTCCTGGAGTGGGTCCGGTCCCACCCCGGCGACCCGCGCCAGGACGTCATCGCGTCGCGGATAGCCGACCGTCCGGCCGCCGTCTGGTTCGCCGACCACACCCCGGCCACCATCACCTCCAGGGTCCGCGCCGTCACCTCCGCGGGCGCCGCCCGGGGCCGGGTGCCGGTCGTCGTCCCGTACGCGATACCCGACCGCGACTGCGGCGGCCACTCCGAGGGCGGCGCACCCGACCTGGACGCCTACGACGCCTGGATCGACCGGTTCGCCGCCGGGCTGGGCTCCGGCGACGTCATCGTCGTGCTGGAGCCCGACTCGGTCGCCCAGTCCGAGTGCCTGTCCACCGGTGAGCGCGCCGACCGCTTCGCGTCGCTGGCGCGGGCGGGGCGCGTCATGAAGGACGCCAATCCCAGGGCGCGCGTCTACTTCGACGCGGGCCACTCCGGCTGGCACGCGCCCGCCAAGCAGGCGGGGTGGCTCGAGCGGGCCGGTGCCGCCTCGGCCGCCTCGTCCGACGGCATCTTCAGCAACGTCTCCAACTTCCACGCCACCGCCGACGAGGTCGCCTACGACCGCGCGGTCCTCGACGCCCTCGGCGGCTCGGCGAGCCTCGGCGCCGTCATCGACACCAGCCGCAACGGCAACGGCGCCCCGCCCGACGGCGAGTGGTGCGACCCGGCCGGCCGCAAGATCGGCCACGCACCGACCCTCAGCACCGGCATGGGGCGCGTCGACGCCTACCTGTGGGTGAAGCTGCCGGGGGAGTCGGACGGCTGCAAGGGGGCGCCGGGCACGTTCACCCCGTCGTACGCCTACGACCTGGCGCGCTGAGAACCGCCGTCCCCGGTGTTCGCGTCCGTCTCCCCGTCCGTCTCCCCGTCCGTCTCGTCCCTCTCCTCGTCCGGCTTCTCGTCGTACGACGACGTGCCCTCGTCCAGCAGCGGCTGCTGCCTCTTGAGGTGGGCCGGGGCGAAGGCCCGCAGCGCGTGGTAGCCGGTGATGACGACCAGGGTGCCGAGCGCGATGCCGCTCAGCGAGAAGGTGTCGGTGAACTCCATGCTGACGTTGCCGACGCCGATGATGATGCCCGCGGCGGCCGGCACCAGGTTCAGCGGGTTGCGCAGGTCCACCTCGGCGTTGATCCAGATCTGCGCGCCGAGCAGCCCGATCATGCCGTAGAGGATCACGGTGATGCCGCCGAGGACGCCGCCCGGGATCGCGGCCACGACCGCGCCGAACTTCGGGCAGACGCCGAAGAGCAGGGCGAAGCCCGCCGCCGCCCAGTAGGCGGCCGTCGAGTAGACCCGGGTCGCCGCCATCACACCGATGTTCTCGGAGTACGTGGTGTTGGGCGGGCCGCCGACCGCCGTGGACAGCATCGAGCCGACGCCGTCGGCCGAGATCGCCGTGCCGAGCCTGTCGTCGAGGGAGTCGCCGGTCATCTCGCCGACCGCCTTGACGTGCCCGGCGTTCTCCGCGATCAGCGCGATGACGACCGGCAGGGCCACCAGGATCGCCGACCACTCGAAGCTCGGTCCGTGGAAGGACGGCAGCCCGATCCAGTCGGCCCGACCGACGGCGGAGAGGTCCAGCCGCCAGTGGTCGGTGACCTTGCCGCTGCCGTCCACCGAGTGGATCTTCCCGAAGATCCGGTCGAGGACCCAGGAGAGGACGTACCCGAAGACGAGCCCCAGGAAGATCGCGACGCGGGACCAGAAGCCGCGCAGGCACACCACGGCCAGACCGGTGAACAGCATCACCAGCAGTGCCGTCCACTGGTCCTGCGGCCAGTAGGTGGAGGCGGTGACCGGGGCCAGGTTGAAGCCGATCAGCATCACCACCGCGCCGGTGACGATCGGCGGCATCGCGGCGTGGATGATCCGCGCCCCGAAGCGCTGCACGGCCAGCCCCACCAGGAACAGCGCGGCGCCGACCACCAGGACCGCACCGGTCACCGTGGCGCTGGTGCCGCCCTGGGCCCGGATGACGGCGGCGACGCCGACGAAGGAGAGCGAACAGCCGAGGTAGCTGGGCACCCGGCCGCGGGTGGCGAGCAGGAAGATGACGGTCGCCACGCCCGACATCATGATCGCGAGGTTGGGGTCCAGGCCCATCAGGACCGGAGCCACGAAGGACGCCCCGAACATGGCCACCACGTGCTGGGCGCCGAGCCCGGCCGTACGGGGCCACGAGAGCCGTTCGTCGGGGCGGACCACCGCTCCGGGTGCGGGCGTGCGCCCGTCACCGTGCAGCTTCCAGCGCACGCCGAGGTCCATGGTGAGGTGTCGCTTTCTCTGTACGTGAGGACTGTCCGGACCATTGTCAGGGGTAGCCGGCCCGTGCCCGTCCCGCGCCCCCGCTGACCAGCGCCTTCCCGGCGACCTGCCCGGCCGGTGTGCTGAGCGTCCGCTTAGGATGGAGGGGATCCGCCGTACGTGAGCACCGCCGAGCAGGACCAGGAGCCCCACCGGTGACCGCCGAAGCCCCCGCCGCCCCCGTTCTCTCCCACGGCCGGCTCGTCCCCGTCACCGTCCACTTCGACGACCTGGACGCGCTCGGCCTGCTGCACAACGCCCGCTACCCCGTCATGGTCGAGCGGGCCTGGGCCGAGTTGTGGACCGAGCACGGCTTCCGGTTCGAGGGCGACTGGGCCGCGGCCGGCGACGCCTGCAACGCGGTCAGGGAACTGACGATCGGCTATGAGGCGCCGGTCACCCGGCCGGGCGCGTACGCCGTCCACCTGTGGCTGGACCGGCTCGGCACCACCGGGCTGACCTACGGCTTCCGGTTCTGTTCGGCGGACGGTGCCACGACCTACGCCCGCGGCACCAGGGTGCTGGTGCGGCTGGACTCGCGGACGCTGCGTCCGGCGCCGTGGAGCGACACCTTCAGGACTGCCGGCCGGGCACTTCTGCGGCCGGCGGACTGATCTTCGGCCGGTCCCGGTCCCCGGCCCGCAGCACCTTCGCGAACGCCACCAGGCAGCAGGCCAGCAGCGTCACCAGACCGAACGACACCACCAGGCTGGTCGCCTGGGCCAGCCCGCCGATCGCGCTCGGCGCGACCAGCCCCGAGGTGTACGTGATGGTGGCGACGCCCGCGATGGCCAGGCTCGGGTTGGAACCGGCGCGGCCCGCCGCGGCGAAGCACAGCGGGACGACCACGGCGATGCCGAGGCCCATCAGGGCGAAGCCGGTCATCGCCACCGCGGGATGGCCCCCGACCACGACGAGCAGACCGCCGAGGGTGGCCAGTACACCGCTCACGCGCACCGTGCGTACCGCGCCGAACCGGTCCACCACCTTGTCGCCGGCGAGCCGGGCCAGCGCCATGGTGAGCGTGAAACCCGTCGTGCACGCCGCCGCCAGACCGGCCGAGGTCTCCAGCTCGTCCCGCAGATAGACCGCCGACCAGTCCAGGCTCGCGCCCTCCGCGAACACCGCGCAGAAGCCGACCGCGCCGATCAGCAGTGCCGACCTGGGCGGCAGCGCGAAGCGCGGCGGCGGGTCCTCGTCCTCGGCGGGCTGGAGGTCCAGCACCCAGCTGCAGGCGACCAGGCCCGTCACGGTCAGGGCCGCGGCGGCCAGGACGTGGTGCGTCCGGGCGTCCGCGCCGAGGTGCGCGGCGAGCGTGCCGGCCGCCGAACCGATCAACGCGCCCGTGCTCCACATGCCGTGCAGCCCCGACATGATCGATTTGTCCAGCCGGTTCTCGACCTCGACGCCGAGCGCGTTCATCGCCACGTCCGACATGCCGGCGGTGGCGCCGTAGACGAACAGGGCCAGGCACAGGGTCAGCAGGTTCGGGGCGAGCGAGGGCAGCACCAGCGCCAGCGTCCACAGCGCCAGCAGGCCGCGCAGCGCGGTACGGGCGCCGAAGCGGTGGCTGACGCTGCCGGCCAGCGGCATGGCGAGGGACGCGCCGAGCGCCGGAAAGGCGAGCGCCAGCCCCAACTGGCCCGCGCTCACCTGGGCGTGGTCCTGGATCCAGGGCACGCGGGTCGCGAAGGAGCCGGTGACGGCGCCGTGCACGGCGAACACGGCCGCCACGGCGTACCGGGCGCGCCGCACCTCGCGTTGCCCGTAGATCACTGCGCTCATCGTCCACCCCTCCGTCGCGGCACTGCGCCGCGTAAACTATCAGGGAGCCTGCCTGATAGATAGTGGATTACCGGCGCGGGCCCCCGCGCCGCCGATCTGGAAGGATCCCGGCATGCCCGCATCCCCGAGCACCGCCCGGGCCGTCAACGACCGGCTCGCCCTCGACCTGCTCCAGGCGGAGGGGCCGTTGACGGCAGGGCAGTTGAAGCAGCTGACCGGCCTGTCCCGGCCCACCGTCGCCGACCTCGTCGAACGCCTCGCCGCCGCCGGGCTGATCGAGGTGGCGGGGGAGTCGGGCGAACAGCGCCGGGGACCGAACGCCAAGCTGTACGGCATCGTCGCCGAGCGCGCCCATCTCGCCGCCCTCGACGTGCGCACCGAGGGCGTCGCCGTGCTCGTCTCCGACCTGCTGGGCCGGGTGCTCGCCGAGGCCTCCGTGCCGATCGACGACCACAGCGGCACCGGGCCGGCGGTGGAGCAGGCGGTGAGCCTGGTGGAGAGCGCGGCGAAGGAGGCCGGCGCCGACCGGCTGCACACCGTCGCCATCGGCGCGCCCGGCCTGATCGACCCGGCCGGCGGGGAACTCCGCGACACCACCGGACTGCCCGAATGGCACCGCCGGCTGATGGCCGCGCTCCAGGAGAAGTTCCCCGGGGCGCGCGTCGGCGTCGAGAACGAGACCAACCTCGCCGCCCTGGCCGAGCAGCGCGGCGGGGCCGCCCGCGACCGGGACACCTTCGTCCTCCTGTGGCTCGGCCTCGGCATCGGCGCCGCCGTCGTCCTCGACGGCGCACTGCGCCGGGGGGTCTCCGGCGGCGCGGGGGAGATCGGCTTCATGCCGGTCCCCGGCGCCGCGGGCCTCCCCTCCGCCACCGACTGCGACGGCGGCTTCCACTCCGTGGCCGGGTCGGCGGCGGTGACCGCCCTCGCGGCGGAGCACGGCGTGGCGGCACGGTCCGCCGGACCCGAGCCGCACGCCGCCACGCTGGTCCGGGAAGCGGTACGCCGGTCGGCGGGCGGCGGCGACCCGGCCGCCGAGCGGTTCCTCGACGCGCTCGCCGACCGCGTCGTCCTCGGTGCCGCCGCCGTGGTCTCCGTCCTCGACCCAGGCTGCCTGGTGCTCGCCGGCGAGGTCGGCCGGGCAGGCGCCGACGCGCTCGCCGACCGCGTCCAGCACCGCCTCACCCGGATGTCCCCGCTCGCCACCGAGGTCCGCCCCAGCACCCTGGGCGGCGGCGCGGTACTGCGCGGGGCACTGCTGACCGCCCGCGACCGCGCCCAGGACGAACTCTTCGCACCACCGGAACGCTAGGCCCTGTCGTCGAACTCCCGTCCGCCCGGCGGCGTCATGCGCGCACTCCCGCCGTACCGGGCCCCGACCCGGGTACATCCGGTACGAGGCCCGGGACCCGGCACGCCGAGAGCACGCATCCGACGCCGCGGGGCCACCCTCCGGGCGACGACGCGAGTTCGACGACAGGACCCAGCCGCGCTGTCCGGGGAGGCCGGGGACGGGCGCGGCCGGCCCCCGGGTGCCGGGAAGCCGACGTCCTGTGGGCCCGGGGCGGCCGTCCGACCGCCGGGCCGCGGCGGAGGAAGGGCCTCGCAGGAGCGCCCCGGGTCCGCCCCGCTTGCCCGGAGCGGACCGTTCGCACCGCCGGAGCCGGGGTCCGCGGCGCGTCGGCCGGGGCGGCTCGCGCACCCGTGCCGGGCGCGTGCGCCGGAGGCCGGACGCGGCGCGGACCGGGGGCGGGGCAGCGTTCGGTGGGCGCGCCGCCGGGACGTTCGTTGCCCTCGGCGTCCCGCGACACTCGCTCAGGGCGCGGTTCTCCGCTCCGCGGGGCCCGGCTCACGGAAGGCCGTCTCGTCCGCCGCCAGCCACACCAGTACGGCCGGCAGCAGCACCGCCGTTCCCAGCAGGGCCAGGAAGCCGGCCCCGCTCGCCGCCGACAGGGGCTCCAGGTGCCGGGCGTGGAAGAGGAGGTGGGTGACGGAGGAGACCAGGTAGGCCACCAGGGCCGTCAGCACCAGGCGGCGTTCCATCGCGGCCACCGCCGCGCACAGCACCACGGCGAGCGCGAGGCTCGCACCGCCGAAGTCACGGAGCAGATGCTCGTTGTAGGGCGGCAGGTGCGACACCCAGCGCCACTTCCAGAACAGCTCGGGCAGCAGCAGGATCCACAGCCCCAGCACCGCCTGGCCGCCCGCGAGCAGTCCCAGGCCCGCCCGCAGCCATGCCCGTCTGCTCATGCGCGCCGCCCGCTCTCCCCGTCGCCGAACCGCACCGCCAGATACTCCTCGAACGTCTTCTCGCCGACCGCGTGCCCGGGCGCCAGATGCCCGCCCTCGCGGAACGCGCGGTAGGTCTTCCCCGCGAGCGGCACGTTCACCACGGCCCGCCGACGACCCGTCACGCCCAGATACGCGCGGGCCAGGGACTCGACGGTGCGCACCTCGGGACCCCCCAGGTCCGCCACCCGCCCGGCGGGCGCGCCGACGGCCAGTTCCACGATCCGGTCCGCGACCTCCGCCACCTCCACCGGCTGGTCGCAGACATGGGCGGGCAGCACCGCGACCGGTGCCTTGGCCAGAACCCGCAGCATCCGCACCACCAGGTCGTGGAACTGGGTCGCGCGCAGCACCGTCCACCCGAGGCCCGACTCCTCCACCAGCCGCTCGACGGCGAGCTTGGTCCGGTAGTAGCCGAGCGGCACCCGGTCGACGCCGACGATCGAGATGTAGACCAGGTGAGCGACCCCGGCCCGCCGCGCCGCCGCGACGAGGTTCGCGGCCGAGCGCTCGTCCCCGCCGCGCTGCGTGGTCGCGCAGTGCACGACCGCGTCGGCGCCGGCGAGTGCCGCGTCGAGCCCGCTGCCGCCCTCGCGCAGGTCGACGGCGTACGGCCGGCTGTGCCGGCTGAGCACCCGCACCTCGTGCCCGGCGGTGAGCAGCCGTTCGGTGACGAGCCGGCCGAGCGTGCCGGTGCCGCCGGTCACCAGGATCGTCGTCATGCTGTTCAGCCCCTGTCGGTCGCGGTGGTCATGACCGCACCCTGCCAGAGCCCGGCAGGGTGCGGTCAGGCGACCCGGCGGCGGGCAAGGGCCTTCGTCACCGCCGCCGGGCCCGTCTCGCCGGGGGTCAGCAGGCGCCGAGGTCCTGCCAGACTCCCCATTCACCGGTGGTTCCGGGCTCCTCGCCCTTCGTCCACCACCTGGACTTCCACGTGTGCTCACGGTGGGAGACCGTGGTGGCGCCGCCGTACGCCGTGGCCGCGTCCCAGGCCGGGACGGTGCACTGCCCGGTGCCGTCCGTCGGGCTGGGGCCCGGGCCCGGGGACTGCGTGCCCGTGGGCGCCGGGGTGGGGTCCGGTGTCTGCGTTCCCGGTTCCACCACGGTCGTGCCCCGGGCGAGGTCACCCGCGAGGGCGTACGTCTTCCCGCCGAACGTCACCGTCCAGTTCGACGGCGTCGACACCGGCAGGTAGTACACGAAGTCCACCGTGGTGGAGGCGCCCGGCGCCAGCGACTGCCAGGCCGGCAGCTTCAGCGAAACCCGGTGGTAGTCGCCCTTCAGGCCACCCGCGTTGTCGCCCGTGTGGTCGCTGCGGATCACCGAAGTGCCCCAGCCGGACTGGTCCTTGGCATTGCCGGGGGCGGACGTGGCGTAGTCGAACCGGAACTCCGTGCCGCCGGGCAGGGCCGTTTCCGTGTTGTTGGTGATCTTCAGCTCGGGGCTGATCGGATAGTTGGAGTCACCGAGCGGGAACTGCCCGAACTCCACGTCGATGTCCAGCGCCTCGCTCGGCATGTCGGTCGTGGCCCGCTTCGCGCCGTACGGTCCGGCCGACCTGAACGTCCGGTACATCGTGTCGGTCAGCGTCGAACCCGGCACGTACTGGTCCTTGCCCGCGTCCCAGGCGTAGTCGCCGGCCAGCTCCCAGATCATCGTGCCGCCGATGCCGCGGTCGGCGACGTAGTCCGCCTTGGCCTTCACCGACTGCTCGTCCTCGGTCGACAGGAAGACCTTCTTCTCGGCGTTCCACAGCCAGGGCGCGACCAGCGTGGCGTCGTACCTGCGGGCGTAGGTCCCGGTCAGCTTCGTGCCGGCCGGGAAGCCGTAGTCGGTGACGTAGTCGCCGACGATGCCCTTCTCCAGGTTCTTGGCGTGCCACATCGGGTTGGAACCCGCGGGCGACTCCTTGCCGTCGGCGTCGAGGTCGTGCCACAGATTGTCGATGCCGACCGCGCCGTCACCGCACTTGGTCAGGCCCGAGCCCGCCGGGCAGTCCGTGGCGGGTGCCCTGCCCCAGAGCCCGTCGGTGCCGCCGGTGACGTTCTTGAAGCCCCGCGTGTAGTAGGGGAGCCCGATGTTGATGCGTCCGGCGGGCATCGAGCCGCGGAAGTAGTGGTATGCCCAGTCGGTGTTGAGGTAGCCGACACCGCCGTACTGGGAGGTGGTGTACACACCCGCCGAGGCGAGTTCCGCGTCCTTGCCGTCGTCGAAGAGGGAGGCGTTCGGGCCGACGTACTCGTTCCAGGCGCCGTGCAGGTCGTACGACATGATGTTGACGTAGTCCAGGTACTTCTGGACCTGGAAGGTCTCCATGCCGCGCAGCAGGTAACCGGAGGACGGCGCGGCGACGGAGAGGAGGTAGTGCCTGCCGTCCGCGGCGCCCGCGCGGTCGAGTCTCTCGCGCAGCGTCTTCATCAGCGCCGCGTAGCCCTCGGCCAGCCCGGCCCGGCGGCCGTTCGCGAAGGACCGGTCGAGCGGATTGCCCGCGTCCTTCATCGTCGTCGGGTACTCGTAGTCGATGTCGACGCCGTTGAAGCCGTACTCGCGCACGAAGTCGACCGCCGAGTCGGCGAAGGTGTCGATCCCGGCCCGGTTGACCGAGCCGTCGGCGTGGGTGGCCATCGAGTAGAAGCCGCCCGAGTCCACCCGTGTGCCGTCGTCCGCGAAATAGCCGCCCGTCTCGGCCCAGCCGCCCACCGAGATCATCGTCTTGACGTCCGGGTGCTGCTTCTTGAACTTGTTGAGCACATTGAAGTGGCCCTTGTAGGGGAGACCCGGGTCCATCTCGGCACCCTCGACCCCGGGCCACGTCATGCCGGTCGCCGGGTTCGCCGCGCCGTCCGAGCCGACCGAGAGCCTGTTGCCGCCGTCCACGTGCGCGAAGGCGTAGTTGATGTGGGTGATCCTGTCCCACGGGATGTCCGAGGCCAGGTACGCCGGCTTGCCGTCCTTGCCCGTGCGCCAGCCGGTGAAGTACCCGATCACCCGGCGCGGGTGGTCGACGCCCATCTTCTCCCGGCCCGCGGAGTCGTAGACCGAGCAGTACGGGACGTCCACGCCTGGAGTCTCGTAGAGGCCGTCGGGACGGCAGGACTCCTGGCCGGCGGCTTGGGACGCGGTCGCCGGTAGACCGGCGAGCAGCAGGCCGGCGACGGCGGCGGCCGCGAACAGGGCCGGACCGGCTCTGCGGCCGGTTCTGGGGCGTGAGGGGGAAGGCACAGTCGGTTCCTCTCCACGGAAGTTGCGCAGACCCTAGAGAGGACTAGACCACTGAGTCAATAGGTATGGACCAATCTCGGGGCGGCTCGGCGGCTCGGCGGCTCGGAGGCCGCCCGGCCGGCCGCCCGTGGCACGGCCCGCCGCCCGGGAGCGTTCTGTGAGCCACTCCACACGGTCCGTCCGCATGGACCGCGATCAGTCGTGGCACACTGGCCGTGTACCAGAAGCAGCGCACTCCGGGGTCGGTGAAAGTCCGAACCGGCGGTTACAGTCCGCGACCCGGTCGCCTCCAGCGGCCGGTTGACCAGGTGAAATTCCTGGACCGACGGTTAAAGTCCGGATGGGAGGCAGTGCGCGGCGGGCGAGCACAGGTGCGCGCCGCCGATCTCTGGACGCGCCCGTCACGGGCGGGTCCCGTCCGGTGGCGTTCCCGGTGTCCTCGCTCGCGGTCTCTGTCGTTCCGACAGCCCCGGAGTCCGTGCCCGAAGAGGCAGGAGGACCCGGGAAGTGTTCACCGGAATCGTCGAAGAGCTGGGCGAGATCACCGCCGTCGAGACCCTCGACGACGCCTGTCGCTTCCGTCTGCGCGGCCCCGCGGTCACCGAGGGGGCACGGCACGGCGACTCCGTCGCCGTCAACGGCGTCTGCCTCACGGTCGTCGATCACGAGGGCGACGAGTTCACCGCCGACGTGATGGCCGAGACGCTGAACCGCTCCAGCCTCGGCGTCCTCGCCGTCGGCTCCCGCGTCAACCTGGAGCGCCCCACCGCCGTCGGCGCCCGGCTCGGCGGGCACATCGTGCAGGGGCACGTCGACGGCACCGGCGAGATCCTGGAGCGCAAGCCCTCCGAACACTGGGAGATCGTCAGGATCTCCCTGCCCGCCGACCTCGCCCGCTACGTCGTGGAGAAGGGCTCCATCACCGTCGACGGGATCAGCCTCACCGTCGTCGAGGCGGGCCCCGACTTCTTCACCGTCAGCCTCATCCCCACCACCCTCGCCCTGACCACTCTGGGCATCAAACAGCCCGGCGATCCGGTCAACCTCGAGGTCGACGTCATCGCCAAGTACGTCGAGCGGCTGCTCGGCGCCCAGGGGGGCACCCGGTGAACTGGCTCAACTCCCAGGCGTTCACCCTCTTCGACCAGCACATCAAGTGGTCGGACATGATCGGCAACGTGATCGGTCTGCTCGGCCTCGCGCTCGGCTGGCGGCGCTCGATCTGGACCTGGCCCGTGCAGTTCGTCTCCGGACTCGTCCTCTTCGCGGCCTTCGCCACCGCCCACCTCTCCGGCAGCGCCGGCAAGCAGATCGTCGTCATGGTCGTCGCCACCTGGGGCTTCTGGCAGTGGAACCGCGGCCGGCGGCAGACCCAGGACGGCTCCATCGCCGTACGGTTCGCCACCTGGCGCGAACGCGGCGCGCTGCTCGGCGCCGCCGCCCTCGGCACCCTCGCGGTCGGCGGCCTGTTCACCGCCTTCCCGACCCTGTCCTGGGACCCCTGGCCGGACGCGTACATCTTCGTCGGCACCGTCGTCGCCATGTACGCCCAGGCGCGCGGCATGGTCGAGTTCTGGTTCGCCTGGCTGCTCGTCGACCTGGTCGGCGTCCCGCTGAACTTCGCCAACGGCTTCGCCTTCTCCGGCTTCGTCTACGTCCTCTACGGCGCGCTCGTCCTGTGGGGCCTGCGCGACTGGTGGCTGCGCTCGCGCGACGCGGCACGGCCCGTCCCGGAAGGAGCGCCCGCATGAGCACGGCACCCGTCCTCTACAGCCCCGACGGAATCGACGACCTTTCCCTCGACCCCGTCGGACAGGCCGTCGCCGACATCGCGGCCGGCCGCCCGGTCGTGGTCGTCGACGACGAGAACCGCGAGAACGAGGGCGACCTCGTCATCGCCGCCGAGAAGGCGACCGAGGAGATCGTCGCCTTCATGATGAGCGAGTGCCGCGGCCTGATCTGTGCCCCCATGGAAGGCGAGGAACTGGACCGGCTCCGGCTCCCGCAGATGGTCGACGACAACACCGAGTCGATGAAGACGGCCTTCACCGTCTCCGTGGACGCCACCGCCGCGCACGGCGTCAGCACCGGCATCTCCGCCCCGGACCGCGCCACCACCCTCCGGCTCCTGGCGAGCGGCACCGCCGAGCCCACCGACCTGGTCCGCCCCGGGCACGTCTTCCCCCTGCGGGCCCGCTCCGGCGGCGTGCTCGTCCGCGACGGCCACACCGAGGCCGCCGTCGACCTGGCCCGCCTCGCGGGGCTGCGCCCGGCCGGTGCCATCGTGGAGATCGCCGGCGAGGACGGGCGCATGCTGCGGCTGCCCGAACTGATCCCGTTCGCCCGCAAGCACGGCCTGACGATCATCTCCATCGAGGACCTCATCGCCTACCGGCGCAGCGAGGAGCCCACCGTCCGCCGCGAGGCCGAGGTCCGACTGCCCACCAGGCACGGCGAGTTCACGGCGTACGGCTACCGCTCCACGGTCGACGGCGTCGAGCACATCGCCCTCGTCCACGGCGACATCGGCGACGGCGCCGACGTCGTCGTCCGCATCCACTCCGAGTGCCTCACCGGCGACGTCTTCGGCTCCCAGCGCTGCGACTGCGGCCCCCAGTTGGACGCCTCCCTGGACCGCATCCAGGCCGAGGGCCGGGGCGTGGTGGTCTACCTGCGCGGCCACGAGGGGCGCGGCATCGGCCTGATGTCCAAGCTGCGTGCCTACGAACTCCAGGAGCGCGGCCGGGACACCCTCGACGCCAACCTGGAACTCGGCCTGCCCGCCGACGCCCGCGACTACGGCGCCGGCGCCCAGATCCTCGCCGACCTCGGCGTCCGTACCGTGCGCCTCATGACCAACAACCCGGCCAAGAGCGACGCCCTGGTCCGGCACGGCATCGAGGTCACCGGCCGCGAGCCGATGCCCGTCCAGGCCGGCGAGCACAACCTCCGCTACCTGCGCACCAAGCGGGACCGGATGGGACACGACCTGCCCTGGCTGGACACGACCCCCGTGTCCACCTGCGGCAACCAGTAAGCGCGGCAAGCAAGGGATTCAAGGAGACACGTGAGCGGCAAGGGTGCACCGGAGCTGTCCGTACGCAACGTGGGTGACCTGCGGGTCGCCGTCGTGGCGGCACAGTGGCACGACAAGGTGATGGACGGACTGGTGGACGGCGCCCTGCGCGCCCTGCACGACCTGGGGATCGACGAGCCGACCCTGCTCCGGGTCCCCGGCAGCTTCGAGCTCCCGGTGGTCGCCAAGGTCCTCGCGGGCCGCGGCTACGACGCCGTCGTCGCCCTCGGCGTCGTCATCCGCGGCGGCACCCCGCACTTCGACTACGTGTGCCAGGGCGTGACCCAGGGCCTGGTCCAGGTCTCCGTCGAGACCGGCGTCCCCGTCGGCTTCGGCGTCCTCACCTGCGACACCGAGGAGCAGGCCCTGGACCGGGCCGGCATCGAGGGTTCCAGCGAGGACAAGGGGCACGAGGCGGTGACCGCGGCCGTCGCCACGGCGGCCACGCTCCGCTCAGTATCCGAACCGTGGCGCTAGCCCGTCCGGCACACGCGTAAAGTGGGGCCCACCATGTCCAAGAAGACGTTCGAGGAGCTGTTCACCGAGCTCCAGCACAAGGCAGCCAACGGCGACCCCGCCACCTCCCGCACCGCCGAACTGGTCGACAAGGGCGTCCACGCCATCGGCAAGAAGGTCGTCGAGGAGGCCGCGGAGGTCTGGATGGCCGCCGAGCACGAGGGCAAGGACGCCGCCGCCGAGGAGATCTCGCAGCTGCTGTACCACGTCCAGGTGATGATGGTCGCCCGCGGTATCTCCCTGGACGACGTCTACGCCCACCTGTAGGCCCCGTTCTCCCCTTCCACCCACCCCCGCACACAAAGGAAGCCGACCTCATGCTGCGCATCGCCGTCCCCAACAAGGGTTCCCTGTCAGGCCCCGCGGGGGAGATGCTGCACGAGGCCGGCTACCAGCAGCGCCGCGAGGCCAAGGAACTGCGGATCGTCGACCCGACCAACGAGGTCGAGTTCTTCTACCTCCGCCCCCGCGACATCGCGATCTACGTCTCCTCCGGCAAGCTCGACATCGGCATCACCGGCCGCGACCTGCTGGTCGACTCCGGCGCCGACGCCGAGGAGATCCTGCCGCTCGGCTTCGCCCGCTCGACCTTCCGCTTCGCCGGCAAGCCGGGCACCGCGAACGGCGTCACGGACCTCAAGGGCCGGACCGTCGCCACCTCCTACGAGGGCATCGTCGCCGCCCACCTGGCCGAGCGGGGCGTCGACGCCTCCGTCGTCCACCTGGACGGCGCCGTCGAGACCGCCATCGAACTGGGCGTCGCCGAGGTCATCGCGGACGTCGTCGAGACCGGTACCTCCCTGCGCAACGCGGGCCTGGAGGTCTTCGGCGAGCCCATCATGAAGTCCGAGGCCATCGTGATCCGCCGCTCGGGCGCGGAGCCCGACGAGACCACCGAGCCCAAGGTCCAGCAGTTCCTGCGCCGCCTCCAGGGCGTCCTGGTGGCCCGGACGTACGTGATGATGGACTACGACTGCCGGGTGGAGCAGCTGGAGAAGGCCGTCGCCCTCACCCCCGGCCTGGAGTCCCCGACCGTGTCCCCGCTGCACAACGAGGGCTGGGTCGCCGTCCGCGCGATGGTCCCGGCCAAGGAGGCCCAGCGGATCATGGACGATCTGTACGAGATCGGTGCCCGGGCGATCCTGACCACGGCCATCCACGCCTGCCGGCTCTGACCCGCCCGCCGCCCCGGAGCAATGCCATGCCCGACACCACGCCGGACCTGCCCGTCACCTTCCGTCCGGGCCGCACCCGTGCCGTCCTGATCGTCCTCGCGCTCGTCGCCTTCGCGACCGTCACGGCGGTCGGGATGCTGCTGGGCGGCCTCGGCCCCGGGGAGCGCCTCAGCTTCGTGCTGACGGCCCTCCTCCTGGCCGGCGTACTGCTCATGCTGGCCCGGCCCCGGATCGTCGCCGACGAGGCGGGCGTCACCGTGGTCAACCTGACCACCCGGCGCCGCCTCGTGTGGCCCGAGATCCTCCGGGTCAACCTCCGCCAGGGCGACCCCTGGGTCTTCCTCGACCTCAGCGACGGCACCAGCCTGCCCGCGCTCGGCATCCAGCCGGGCATCGCCAGGCAGCGCGCCCTCGCCGACGCACGCGCCCTGCGAGACCTCGTGGAGGCCCGTTCCCACGCCCTCCCCGAGACTCCGTGTGACTGACGCGGGGCCGCCGCCCCTGCCGCGGGGGCCCTTTTCGTGATTAATCTGGGAACGAGGACGCGGCCGTCGCGTCCGCACCCCTGCCGCTCCGCCCGGTGCGCGGGGGTTCCTGCTACCCGAGGAGTGACTCCCTCCGGCGATGGACGGACCGTCCTGCAGTACCTGCGCCGCCCTCTGCTGTGACACCCCACAGGCGGCGGCATCATGACCACCCCCCTGCTGCTCCTGGCAGCCGCGTTCCTGCTGATCCTCGCCAACGGCTTCTTCGTCGCGGCGGAGTTCGGCCTGGTGACCGTCGAACGGCCGGACGCCGAGCAGGCCGCCGCGGCCGGCGACCGGCGCGCCCGCCGGGTCGTCGAGTCCCTCAAGGAGCTGTCCTTCCAGCTCTCCGGCACCCAGCTCGGGATCACCATCACCTCCCTCGTCGTCGGCATGCTCGCCGAACCGGCGCTCGCCCGACTGCTGGACGGACCCTTCACGGCGATCGGCGTCCCCGACGGCGCCGTGAACGGCGTGTCGGTCGTCGTCGGCATGCTGCTGGCCTCGGCGGTGCAGATGGTGATCGGCGAGCTGGTGCCCAAGAACTGGGCGGTGTCGAAACCGCTCCAGGTCGCGCGCTTCGTCGCCGGCCCGCAGCACGCCTTCGCCCGGCTCTTCCACCCGGTGATCGCCGTGCTCAACACCGTGGCCAACCGCCTGGTCCGCGCGCTCGGCATCGAACCCGCCGAAGAACTGGCCTCCGCCCGCACCCCCGGCGAACTGGTCTCCCTGGCCCGGCACTCGGCCCGGGCCGGCGCCCTGGAGCAGGACACCGCCGACCTCTTCGTGCGGACCCTGTCGCTCGGCGACCTGACCGCCCAGCACGTCATGACCCCGCGTGTGAAGGTCAGCGCCCTGCACTCCTCGGCCACCGCCGAGGACGTCGTCAACCTGACCCGCGCCACCGGTCTGTCCCGCTTCCCCGTCTACCGGGAGAAGATCGACGAGATCGTCGGCATGGTCCACCTCAAGGACGCCCTCGCGGTGCCCGTGCACGACCGGCTGCGCACCCCCGCCGGCCGGATCGCCCGCCCGGCGCTGCTCGTCCCCGAGACCCTGCCCGTACGGCCGCTGCTCACCCGCCTGCGCAGCGAGCAGCCCATCGCGGTCGTGGTCGACGAGTACGGCGGCACGGCCGGCGTCGTCACCCTGGAGGACATCGTCGAGGAGATCGTCGGTGAGGTCCGGGACGAGCACGACGGCCTCGACGTGCCCGAACTCGCCCCCGCTCCGCCCGAGGACGGCCGCCCGGCCTGGGACGTCGACGGCAGTTGCCGCGTCGACGCACTGCGACGCGTGGGTCTGGAGGCGCCCGAGGGCCCGTACGAGACGGTGGCCGGTCTCGTCGCCGACCTGCTCGGCCGTATCCCGGCCGTCGGCGACCGCGCGGAACTGCCCGGCTGGCGGCTCTCGGTCCGCCAGGTCGGCCACTACCGCGCCGAGCGGATACGCCTGGTGCGCACCGCGCAGGTGTCCGTACTGGAGGCCGCCCGATGAGCGTCCTGCAACTCCTCCTCGCCGCGCTGCTCGTGCTCGCCAACGGCTTCTTCGTCTGCGCCGAGTTCGCGCTCGTCTCCGTGCGCCGCAGCCAGATCGAACCGCTCGGCACCGCCCGCGCCCGGCAGGTGCTGTACGGCCTGGAGCGGCTGCCGCAGATGATGGCCGCCGCCCAGTTCGGCATCACCGTCTGCTCTTTGACCCTCGGTGCCGTCGCCGAACCGACCGTCGCGCAACTGCTGGAGCCGGTCTTCGAGTGGTTCCACCTGCCGCACGGGGTGATCCACCCGCTCGGCTACGTCATCGCGCTGGCCGCCGTGGTCTTCTGCCACCTCGTCATCGGCGAGATGGTCCCGAAGAACCTGGCGATGGCCGCCCCCGAGAAGGCCGCGCTGTGGCTCAGCCCCGGCCTGGTCGCCTTCGCCCGCCTGTGCAGGCCGATCACCATCGCGCTCGGCGCCTGCGCGCAGGGCATCCTGCGGATCTTCCACGTCGAGCCCAAGGACGCGGTCGAGGCCGTCTTCACCAGCGAGCAGCTCAACCGGCTGGTGGAGGACGCCGGTCAGGCCGGCCTGCTAGACCCGGAGGAACAGGAACGCCTCGAGGACGCCCTGGAACTGGGCTCCCGACCGGTGACGGACGTACTCCTGGGACGGGAGTCCCTGGTGACGGTCAGCCCCTCGGTCACCCCGGGGGAGATCGTCGCGCTCACCGCCCGCACCGGCTACTCGCGCTTCCCGATCGCGGCGGAGCAGGGTGCCTTCATGGGATACCTGCACGTCAAGGACGTCCTCGACCTGGAGGAGTCCGACCGCGCCGTCCCACAGCACCTGTGGCGCCCGATGACGACCCTGCGCCCCGAACTCCCCCTGGACGACGCCCTCACGGTCATGCGCCGCGCGGCAACCCACCTGGCCCAGGTCGCGGACGCGTCCGGGAAGGTGCTGGGCCTGGTCGCCCTGGAGGATGTACTGGAACTACTGGTCGGCGAGGTCCGGGACCCGGCCCACCGCGAGGTGACCCTGGCGACCTAGCCACGCGCCACGGGCGGGGTGCCTCCACCGAGGGGGAGGCACCCCGCAGCGCCGGGCACGGGTGCGGCCGCTCCCGGTCCGCACCCGTGCCCGGCGCCTACAGAGCCGACGGGTCCCCCGGCCCCCGACCCGACAGCACCTCCCCGTACGCCTGCATCAGATCCGGCAGCCGCAACGTCGCCAGATCGTCCCGGGTCAGTCCGCCGGGACAGACGGACAACCGCAGGTCCCGGTACGCACAGCTCTTCTCGTAGAGCGTCCGCAGAAACCGCCCGTTCCCCAACTCGTCGATCCATCCCTGGTCCACCACGTGCCCGGCGATCGACCGCAGCTCGTCCAGCGCCTCCTCGTCCCACACGTCCCCGTTCTCCGCCGCGAGCACCTCCCCGATCGAGGTCAGCTCCAGCGGCCGGTACGACGGGAAGTCCACCCGGGTGGTGAAGCGCGAGGACAGCCCGGGGTTGGCGCTCAGCAGCCGGTCCATGCCCTCCGGGTAGCCGGCCAGGATCACCACCAGGTGGTCGCGGTTGTCCTCGGCCCGCTTCAGCAGTACCTGGAGCGCCTCGTCGCCGTACGCGTCGCCCTTGCCGTAACCGGAGTTGGACAGGGAGTACGCCTCGTCGACGAAGAGGACCCCGCCGAGCGCGGAGTCGATCAGCTCGTTCGCCTTCACCGCGGTCTGGCCCAGATACTCGCCGACCAGATCGGCCCGCTGGGCCTCGACCAGATGGTCGCCGCCGAGCAGGCCGAGGGCGTAGAAGACGCGGCCCAGGATGCGGGCCACGGTGGTCTTGCCGGTGCCGGAGGGACCGGAGAAGACGAAGTGACGTTTGGGCGGCTGGACGGGCAGGCCCTGCCCGGCCCGCAGCCGCGCCATGTTCAGCTGCGCGGACAAGGCCTTGACCTGACGCTTCACCGGCTCCAGACCCACCATCCGCTCCAGCTCGGCGAGCGCCTCCTCCAATAACCCGGGGTCGGTGGGCCCGCTGGGCAGGGACGGGTCCGGGCCGCCCGCCTTCTCGCGCACCGAGGGCCCGCCGAGCGGGGGCAGCGGGACGGACGGCGGGGACCCCGGGGCGGAGAGCTTGAGATCGCGTTCCTCGGTGCCGAAGAGGGGGTCGAGCCCGTCCAGGCCGTCCGTTCCCGCACCGGCCTGCGCGAGCCCCGCGAGGTCGGTGGAGTCGTCGTAGCCGTCGCCCTCGGCGATCGCGGCCAGCCGGGCCGAGGTGTCCATGAAGGCGGGGTCGACGCGGTGCACCGCCCGGTACAGCGGGAGTGCGGCGGCGCTGCGGCCGGTGCCCTCGTGGGCCCGCGCCAGCCAGTAGCGCAGTTCCTTGCGCTGCGGCTGCTCACTGCGGCACCGCATGAGGGCCGCCGACAGCAGCGGCTCGGCCTGTCCGTACATCTCCAGGCGGACCCGGGCCATGCCGCTGAACAGGCCGGCCTCGATGCCCAGCAGAGGATCGCCCAGCAGCGGGTCGGTGTGCCGGACGAGCTGCTCCCAGTCCTTGACGAGATAGGCGCGGCAGGCGTGCAGGAAGCGGACCTGGGGGTCGGAGTCGACGGGCGGCAGCCCGGCCAGGGCCCGGTCCAGCTCCGGGACGTGCCGGCCGTCCAGCCAGTGCGAGGCGTGCGCCAGCAGCAGGTCGCGGGGGTTCTCCAGCACGGGCTGCACCCACCAGCCCAGCCAGTACCAGGAGTTGAGCGTCCGGCGATGGCGGCCCCGTTGCTCGCCGAAGCGGTCGCGGTTGCGGAACATGCGCAGCAGCGCGTTCGTCGTGTCCACCCGCAGAGCGTGCAGTCCCAGCCAGCCGTCGGCCATCGTGGGATCGATGCGCACCGCTGCCCGGAACTCCTCCTCCGCCTGCGGATAGGCCCCCATGGTGTAGGCGTCCACGCCGCGCAGCCAGGCGAGTTCGGCCGGGGCCTGTGGGCCCTGCGCGCCGAAGTCCATCACGTCCCCCACCTACCGTGCCCCCGTCGGTAAGCCGCCGAGCCGTCGCCCGCCGGCCGTCTCGGTCAACGGCTCTACCGCGGACCGGAGTTGCAGGTGCGCGCGGCAATCTCCCGTAGGTCGCACCGAGGGCATCGTACCCGCGGTGGTCTTTCCTCCGAAGGGTGCGGGAAGGGCCGTTCCGCGAGGTGGGAGCGGCAGGGGCGCACGACCGGACGGTGACCGAGGGTGATCGTGCGGCGCCGCAAAGCAGCCGCAGAAGGTGCTCAGGGCAGAACGAAGCCCCCGATCACGGGGGAACAACCGGGGGCTTCGCGTCTGCCGGCGGCTTCGAACTGCCGCACATCCAGAACGTAAGACCTGTACGACCTCTGGGTCAAGCGCAGTTGGGGCACGTCGGCGGGTTACCGGGCCGCGATCTTCACGACTTCAGCACATTGCGGAGGGCCCGTCACCCTGCGTGAGGAAGTGGGCCTCGTGGAGGGACCCCTTGGGCCCCGGCAGCACCTCGTACCCCTGTTCGCGCTGTCGCACCAGAAGGTGCGCGAAGGGGCGCGAGGGGTCCTCGGCGAAGTGCCGGCGCTCGGCCGGGATCCATCCGTCCCAGAACGTCTGCTGTTCCGCTCCGTCGCGCGCCCGCCCGCGCGCCCAGGCCTGCTCCCGGGGCAGTTCCATCCAGAGCAGCGCGGCCAGGTGCGGCCGCAGCGCCTCGCGGCCCGCGCCGACGCCCTCGACCAGGATCACCGGAGCGGGCGGCAGCGGGCGCGGCGCTCCGAAACGCCGGGTCCGCCAGTCGTAGGGGGCGTAGTGCGCGGTGTCCCCGCGCCGCAGGGGCTCGATCACCTGACCGAGCAGTCGCGCGGTCCAGTCGAAGAGCGCGTCATGGCTGGCGACGTCGTCGAGGTGCAGCACCGGCGCACCGCCCAGTTCGGCCGCCAGCCGTCCGGAGAACGTGGACTTACCGGACCCGGCGTACCCGTCGACGCCGACCAGACGCACGGGCCCGCAGGAGGGGGGAAGCCGGCGGAGCCGGGCTGCGAGGTCGAGGATGGCGGATCCTGTACGGCGGGAGGGGCGGACGAGGTGCGCTTCGCACTCTAACCGGACCCGTCCCCCGCGGCACCGCCCCTGGCGTGCCACTGGTCGACACCAATATTGGTGGCGCGGCGTGCCCGGAAGTGCTGGCAGGAGCGGACGCGTGCGGCCATAGTTGGCGCACGACCGTGCAACGGACCGCCCGTCCCGGACACCTGGGGGTCTCCCGCCCATGAGCAGAGTCGAACAGCCGTCCCGCAGAGCCGTCCTGGCCGCGGCCGTGGCCGCGGCTGCCACGGCGGGCGGCGCGTTCCCGGCCGCCGCCGCAGCCGCGCCCGGCGCGGACACCGGTGGCGGCGCCGCGGACACCGGCCGTGCCACCGCCCGGCCGGCCGACTACCGCGCCTGGACCACCTTCGGCGACTGGCGGCGCGGGACCGTGCGGGGGGCCCGCCCCGTCGCGGGTGCCCGCCCCGGCGTCGTGATCGGTGCCCCGGCAGGCACCACCGACTACACGGACCCGCACACCGGCACCACCGCCGCCTGGGAGTACGCGACCTGGACCTCGCCCGTCCACCGGCTCGCCGTGCCCTCGACGGAGGTCATCGCCTCCTGGAACGCGCACACCCCGAGCGGCACCTGGATCCAGGTCGAGCTGGAGGGCACCTATTCGGACGGCACGGACACGCCCTGGTACGTGATGGGCCGCTGGACGGCCGGTGACGGTGAGCGGGACATCCGGCGCACCTCGGTCGACGACCAGGGCGACGGCAGGAGCAGCATCTGGACCGACACCTTCTCGATCGACGACGCCTCCACCGGTCTGCGCCTGGCCTCCTACCGGCTCCGGCTCACCCTTTACCGCCGGCCCGGCACGCGCGCCACGCCCACCGTCTGGCGGCTCGGCGCGATGGGCTCCGACATCCCGGACCGCTTCACCGTGCCGGCCTCGACTCCGCGCCACGCCGGGGAACTGCGTGTCCCGCGCTACTCGCAGGAGATCCACAAGGGCCAGTACCCCGAGTACGACAACGGCGGCGAGGCCTGGTGCAGCCCCACCTCCTCGCAGATGATCATCGAGTACTGGGGCGGCCGCCTCACCGAGGAGCAGCTCGCCTGGGTCGACCCCTCCTACACCGATCCGCAGGTCTGCCACGCCGCCCGGTACACGTACGACCACCAGTACGCCGGCTGCGGCAACTGGCCCTTCAACGCCGCCTACGCCGCCACGTTCGAGGGTCTCCAGGGTGTGGTCACCCGCCTCGGCTCCCTCAACGACCTGGAGACGCTGATCGCCGCCGGCATCCCGGCCATAACGTCCCAGTCCTTCCTGGAGAAGGAGCTGACCGGGGCGGGGTACGGCACCTCGGGCCACCTGATGACCGTGATCGGCTTCACCGCCGCCGGGGACGTGATCGCCAACGACCCCGCCTCGGACGACGACGGCGCCGTGCGCCGCGTCTACCAGCGGCGCGAATGGGAGAACATCTGGCTCAGGACGAAGCGGTACAACGCCAGTGGCAAGGTCGTCTCCGGAACCGGCGGTGTCTGCTACCTGTACTTCCCCGCCCGCCCCGGTCCGAGTCAGCGCAAGGCGCTCGCGGCGGTGGGGGTGCGCTGACCGGCCGGGCTGTGACCAAGCTCTCGGCCGCGGAGGCCGCTCACGGTGGGAGGGTGGACAGCGTCACGGGGGGCCACCGAAGCAGAAGCCAGAGATCGGCGAGACGCCATGACCACACACACCACGACGGCCACCGCCCCCCGCGCCCGTACGGGCGGCCCCGAGGACAACGGCCCGGAGATCCTCGAGCACGTCATGGGCTGGACCCTCGTCGTGGTGGTCGCGATGCTCGTGGTGCAACTGGGCCTTCTGTGACATGACCCGGCGTGACCCGCCCCACGACCCGACCTGCCATACTGCGGATGTCCCGCCGCCCGTAGGAGACCAGGGTCGAAGTTGAATATCAGTCAACAAGGTGCCGACGCCCGTCCCCGGGCGCGCGGCACCGAGCGCTCGCTGGCACGCCGCGCCGAACTCATCGCCATCGGGCGGAGGTTGTTCGCCGACACGTCGTACGACGCGCTCTCGATGGACGACATCGCCCGCCAGGCGCATGTCGCCAAGGGGCTGATCTACTACTACTTCCAGTCCAAGCGGGGCTACTACCTGGCGATCATCCAGGACTCCGTCGCCGGCCTGGTGACCACCGCGGCACGCGGCACCGAACTGCCGCAGGTGGACCGGGTCCACCGCTCCATCGACGGGTATCTGCGCTACGCCGAGCACAACCAGGCCGCGTACCGCACGATCGTCAGCGGCGGAGTCGGCTTCGACGCCGAGGTGCATGCCATCAGGGACGGCGTGCGCGAGGCCATCGTCGCCACCATCTCCGAGGGGGCGTACGGCCGCTCCGACATCGGATCGCTGGCCCGCATGGGTCTGCTGGCCTGGGTGTGCAGTGTCGAGGGCGCCACCCTCGACTGGATCGGCCGCCCCGAACTGTCCCGCGAGACCATGCGCGAGCTGCTCGTGAAGTCGCTCGGCGGCACCCTGCGCGCCATCGAGGAGCTGGACCCCGCCTACCCTGCCCCCGCCCCCGCACGCCGGGGCGACGCCTGACGAAGGGGGCGGGAGCCCGAGCCGGACCCGCCCCCTCCGCACCGTGCGGCGCCGCGGCCGTGCCGGTGCCGGCCGGCGGACCGGCGCCGAGGGCGACGGAACACAGGGCGGCGAAGAGTGCCCGGGTGGGGCGGACGCGGGGGAAGCGCGGGACGTGCGCCAGGTGTCTCCTCGGGGGGAAGGGGGAGCGCGCCGATTGGCATGAACGCGGTCACGCGTTCGATGCGTCACCGTAGGAGGACTAGACCAGTGTGGGTCAATGGTTCGGACCATCTTCGGGTCCGGTAGCCGGAATCCGGCCCTTCGGGACCCGTCCGGGATTTCTTTCAGTAAGCGGTCGTTAACTGGTGACTCCATGCCTCCGATCGGGCATACTCACAGCGCACAGCCGCTGGTCAGCCGCTTCCGCGACCCGGGAGTGCGAGCATCGGCCAGGCCGAACGACCCGGCGGAGCCGCCTCCACCCAAGGCGCACGTCCGCCGATGTGCCCGACAGGGAGGAGAGCGTCGCCATGCCCGACCGCGCCCCGCAGCCGGTGGACCGGCAACTGCCCACGGACGAGGCACGGGACCTGGTCTCGCTCGTCCGCGACATCGCGCAACGCGAGATCACCCCGAGCGCGGCCGAGGAGGAGGACGCCGGACGCTTCCCGCGCGAGGTCTTCACCCTCCTCTCCGGCTCCGGCCTGCTCGGACTGCCCTACGATGCCGAGTTCGGCGGAGGTGAGCAGCCGTACGAGGTCTACCTCCAGGTCCTGGAGGAGCTTGCCACGGCCCGGCTCACCGTCGGCCTCGGCGTCAGCGTGCACACGCTCGCCTCCTACGCGCTGGCCTCCTACGGCACCAAGGAGCAGCAGGCCGAACACCTGCCCGCGATGCTCGGTGGAGGCCTGCTCGGCGCCTACTGCCTCTCCGAACCCGGCTCCGGCTCGGACGCCGCCTCGCTGCGCACCAAGGCCGTGCGCGAGAGCGGGGGAGACTGGGTGATCACCGGCACCAAGGCGTGGATCACGCACGGCGGCATCGCCGACTTCTACACCGTCATGGCGCGCACCGGGGAGGACGGGCCGCGCGGCATCACCGCCTTCCTGGTACCCGGCGACGCCGAGGGGCTGAGTGCCGCGGTGCCGGAGAAGAAGATGGGGCTCAAGGGCTCGCCCACCGCGCAGATCCACCTCGACGGCGTGCGGGTCCCCGACGCCCGCCGCCTCGGGGACGAGGGGCAGGGCTTCACGATCGCCCTGTCCGCGCTCGAATCCGGGCGGCTCGGCATCGCCGCCTGTGCGATCGGCGTGGCCCAGGCGGCGCTGGACGAGGCGGTGTCCTACGCGGCGGAGCGGCGGCAGTTCGGCAAGCCGATCGCCGACTTCCAGGGCCTTCGCTTCATGCTCGCCGACATGGCGACCCAGATCGAGGCAGGCCGTGCGCTGTACCTGACGGCGGCGCGACTGCGTGACGCCGGAGTGCCGTTCGCCAAGCAGGCCGCCATGGCCAAGCTGCACTGCACCGACACGGCGATGCGGGTCACCACCGACGCCGTGCAGATCCTCGGCGGGTACGGCTACACCGCCGACTTCCCGGCCGAGCGGTACATGCGCGAGGCCAAGGTGCTGCAGATCGTCGAGGGCACCAACCAGATCCAGCGGATGGTCATCGCCCGTCACCTCGCGGGTCCCGGGGGGCGGTGAAGT
The DNA here is from genome assembly GCF_043200575.1 of Streptomyces sp. NPDC048392. NCBI lineage: Bacteria > Bacillati > Actinomycetota > Actinomycetes > Kitasatosporales > Streptomycetaceae > Streptomyces > Streptomyces sp. NPDC048392. Next base: position 40,903 of record NZ_JBICYB010000003.1, on the reverse strand, counting down.
CGGGGGTGACGCGGAAGTCGCCGGTGACGCGGAAGTCGCCGGTGGCGAAGGAGTCGCCCGTGGCGAAGAAGTCACCGAGCCCGCGCGGGGGTTCAGCGAGCCTGACCCACTCCGGGTCGTGGCGCCCCGGCAGGGTGCGGCCGCCGTCGGCCCAGGTCCGCATCAGCTCACGGTAGATCGGCGGGTCCGGGATCTGCGGGGCCGGGGGAACCGGTCCCGCGGGCACCGGTACGAACACGCGGGGCCGACTCTCGGCCGCCGAGTACGTGGGGGTCATACCCGGGCAACGCGGCGAAGTGCGGACAGGTCACCGGCGAAGGCAATCGGGCGTGAGTTCGTGGGCGTCCGCGGCCGAGCCCCGGTTGCCGGACGTGGCCCGATGTCCGGCCGGCCCGGCCACCGGGCCCGGTCGGTTCATCCGCGCGGCCCGCACCGGCACGGAGCACACCGCCCCGCGCCACACCGCCCTGCGCCACACCGCCCTGCGCCACACCGCCCCGCGCCACGGCGGCCTGCGAGTCGTGGCGCGGGGCTGTCGACGGGACGGAGCGCGTGGCGTCCCCGAAGGGGCGCCCGGGTGCCTCAGGCCGCCTGGCGCCGCATCGTCGGCACCCGCATCGGGCGCGAGCCCGGACCGCCGACGTGGGAGAAGGGCTGGGTCCGCCAGTCGAGACCCTGGGGGAGCGTGAGGAGCAGGGCGGTGTCCTGCTCGTGGGGCCGGAACGACTCGTCCGCAGGGCTCGCCTCGGTGGCCCGGCGGCCGGTACCGGCGCAGACCGTGAGCCCGAACGGGTCCCACGGCGAGGCGCACAGCGCGTGCTCAGGCAGCACCGCCTCGTCCGCCAGCAGGGCGATGGGCTGCGCGCAGTCCGGGCAGATCACCCGGTACATCTCGAAGGTGTCGTAGGTGTCGAGTTCCTCGTCGCCGAAGGCGTCGGGTTCGACGCACTCCGGTGCGGGCTCGACGACCGGCTGCTGCCGCTTGGGCGTGGTACGTCCAGGGCGCTTCAGACTCTGCATGGGATTCTCCCCCTCGGGCTGGGCCGTGACGGCACTGCGGCCTCGACCACAGCAAGCACTTCCCGTCGCCCCTACGGGGTAATCACGAGAACATCACGGAGACCGTTCAAGGGGTGTGGTCTTCGTCACACGCTGCTCGCGGGCGCCCTGTGCGGCGGGTTTGTCCCCACTCGGCCGCCGCCCGGCGCCCGGCACGTCACGAACCGGGCATGACCCGGACTGCTCGGGTATCCGAGGAGATCAACCGCACTGTAGGTTCTTGCGCCATGGAGGAGCTGGACCGACAGATCGTGCAGCTGCTCGTCAAGGACGGGCGGATGAGCTACACAGACCTGGGCAAGGCCACGGGCCTGTCCACGTCGGCCGTGCACCAGCGGGTGCGGCGGCTGGAACAGCGTGGTGTCATCCGCGGTTACGCCGCGGTCGTCGACCCGGAGGCCGTCGGGCTGCCGATGACCGCCTTCATCTCGGTGAAACCCTTCGACCCCAGCGCCCCCGACGACATCGCGGACCGCCTCGCCGGCGCCCCCGAGATCGAGGCCTGCCACAGTGTCGCGGGCGACGAGAACTACATTCTCAAGGTCCGGGTGTCCACCCCGCACGAGCTGGAGGAACTCCTCGCGCGAGTCCGCTCCCTCGCCGGTGTCTCCACCCGCACCACCGTGGTCCTGTCCACCCCCTACGAGGCCCGGCCGCCGCGGATCTGACGGGCGCCCGTCCGGAAAGCGCCGGGCACGGACGACCGCCCGGCCGCCCCGACCGCCGGACGGCCTTCGGGAGGGGCGAGACTGGGTCCATGAGTGAGTCCACCACCCCGCCCACGACCGTCCTGCTGCGCCGCGGCGAGGTCCACAGTCCCGCCGACCCCTTCGCGACGGCCATGGTCGTCGAACGCGGACAGGTCGCCTGGGTCGGCTCCGAGGGTGCCGCGGACGCCTTCGCGGACGGGGTGGACGAGGTGATCGACCTGGACGGTTCCCTCGTCACCCCGGCGTTCACCGACGCACATGTGCACACCACCGCCACGGGTCTCGCCCTCACCGGCCTCGACCTGTCCGGCGCCCCCGACCGGGCGGCGGCACTCGCTCTCGTACGGGACTTCGCCGCCGCCCGCCCGGACGACCGCGTGCTCCTCGGCCACGGCTGGGACGCCGCCCGCTGGCCCGACGGACTGCCCCCGACACGCGCCGAACTGGACCGCGCCACCGGTGGCCGCCCGCTCTATCTCAGCCGTATCGACGTCCACTCGGCCGTCGTCAGCACCGCCCTGCTCGACCTGGCGCCGGGTGACCTCGCCCGCGGGGACGGCCCGCTCACCGGCGACGCCCACCACGCCGTACGCGCCGCGGCTCTCGGGGCCGTCACCCCCGCCCAGCGCGCCGGGGCCCAGCGCGCCGCCCTCGCACACGCCGCCTCCCTCGGCATCGGAACCGTTCACGAATGCGCAGGCCCGGAGATCTCCTCCGAGGACGACCTCACCGGTCTGCTGCGTCTCTCGGCCGCGGAGCCCGGGCCGCGGGTGATCGGCTACTGGGCCGAGCAGGACGTCGACAAGGCGCGGGAGCTGGGCGCCGTCGGGGCCGCGGGCGACCTCTTCGTCGACGGCTCCCTCGGCTCGCACACCGCCTGTCTGCACCAGCCGTACGCCGACGCCGGCCACACCGGCACCGCGCACCTGGACACCGCAGGCGTCGCCGCGCACGTCGTCGCCTGCACCGAGGCCGGGCTCCAGGCGGGCTTCCACGCCATCGGCGACGCCGCGGTCACCGCCGTCGTGGACGGGGTGCGCGCTGCCGCCGACAAGGTCGGCCTCGCCCGCGTCCGCGCCGCCCGCCACCGCGTCGAGCACGCCGAGATGCTCACCCCGGAGACGGTCGCGGCCTTCGCCGAACTGGGCCTGACCGCCTCCGTCCAGCCCGCCTTCGACGCGCTCTGGGGCGGCGAGGGCGGCATGTACGCCCAGCGCCTGGGCGCCGAACGGGCCCGCGCGCTCAACCCCTTCGCGGCCCTGCTCCGCGCCGGCGTGCCACTCGCCTTCGGCTCCGACAGCCCGGTCACGCCCCTCGACCCGTGGGGCACCGTGCGGGCCGCCGCGTTCCACCGCACGCCGGAACACCGTGTCTCCGTCCGCGCGGCGTTCACGGCGCACACGCGCGGCGGCTGGCGGGCGACCGGCCGCGACGACGCGGGCGTCCTGGTGCCGGGCGTGCCCGCGGACTACGCCGTGTGGCGTACCGGCGAACTCGTGGTCCAGGCCCCGGACGACCGGGTGGCGCGCTGGTCGACCGACCCGCGCTCCGGCACCCCCGGCCTGCCCGACCTGACCCCGGGCCGGGACCTGCCCGTCTGCCTGCGTACCGTGGTGGGCGGACGGACCGTCTTCGTACGGCCGGGCGAGTGATCTGGACGCCCGACGGGGCGATGATCTTCGCCTGGCCGCGACCTGCTTGTCCTCTGCGCTGACCTGCGGGTTGACATCAAAGGCGCAGGTCGAACGACTGTTGACAGGCGATGGCGGGAGGCCGGTAGGTTCGGCCGAGTCCACCACCGGACGCCCGACCGGGGAACCTTCCGCGCACGCGTCGCGGTGCCGCTGCGTCAGGGACGGTGTGCCCGCACCGGGGCACCGCCACTGGGAGCCAGGCTCAGCGCTCGCACCGCGACGAGGGAACGTTCCGGCCGGTCGGGAGGTGTGACCCGGGTGGGGCCCGGGCGCTCAGTAGACAACGGCTTTGGTCGACCCGCAGCCGGCGGGTCCCGGGCCGGCCCGAAGGGCGCCGGGCCCCCATCCGCAGCACAAACGGCCTGAATCGGCCATCCCTACCCCGGTCCTGGGGAAACGACACCACCGTACGGCTGTCCTGTCACGTCAGTGCAGGCCGCGGCGATTATGGTGTTCCTGTGCGTACGGACACGAAGGGGCAGTGGTGAACGACGGCGACGGGACGCCCGCGGCTGCGGGGCGGGGGAAGCGGTTCGGCCCCCTGGGCACGGCCTTGGTGATCATCCCGACCTACAACGAGGCGGAGAACATCAAGGCGATCGTCGCGCGCGTGCGCGAGGCGGTCCCCGAGGCGCACGTTCTCGTGGCCGACGACAACAGCCCCGACGGCACCGGCAAGCTCGCCGACGAACTGGCGGTCGAGGACGACCACGTCCAGGTCATGCACCGCAAGGGCAAGGAGGGACTGGGCGCCGCCTACCTCGCGGGCTTCCGCTGGGGCCTGGAGCACGGCTACGGCGTGCTGATCGAGATGGACGCCGACGGCTCCCACCAGCCCGAGGAACTGCCCCGCCTGCTGACCGCCCTCAAGGGCGCCGACCTGGTGCTCGGCTCCCGCTGGGTGCCCGGCGGCCGGGTGGTGAACTGGCCCAGGTCCCGCGAGTTCATCTCGCGCGGCGGCAGCATGTACTCGCGGATCGCGCTCGATCTGCCGCTGCGTGACATCACCGGCGGCTACCGCGCCTTCCGCCGCGAGACCCTGGAGGGGCTCGGCCTCGAAGAGGTCTCCTCGCAGGGCTACTGCTTCCAGGTCGACCTCGCCCGTCGGGCGCTCAAGGCCGGTTATCACGTCGTCGAGGTGCCGATCACGTTCGTCGAGCGTGAACTCGGCGACTCCAAGATGAGCCGCGACATCCTCGTGGAGGCCCTCTGGCGGGTCACCACGTGGGGCGTGGGGGAAAGGGTCGGCAGGGTCCTGGGCCGCGACAGGCGGACCGGCACGGCGGCCGGCGGGCAGACCGCTTCCGGCGGCGAGCCGGCGGAGGCCGACGACGAGTCGGCCAAGGCGTCCGACGGGAAGGCCCGACCGTGACGCCCGGCCGGCCTCTTATGCCGCACTGAGCCGGGGCCAGGCACACTGGGAGTATGACGACTGGCGCCCAGACCCCCAGGTCCCCCGCCCGGCCTCCGCGCTCACGGCTGCGCGCCCTCCTGCCGCTGTGCGTCGCCGCGTGGCTCGTGCTGGAGATCTGGCTGCTGGTCGTGGTCGCGGGAGCGACCAGTGGCGTCGTGGTCCTCCTGCTCCTGGCCGCCGGCGTGGTCCTCGGCTCCGTGGTCATCAAGGCGGCGGGCCGCCGTGCCTTCCGGAACCTCACGCAGACGCTCAACCAGCAGCAGTCGGGCGTCCAGCCCGAGACCCGCCCGAACAGCGAGGGCAACGGCCTGATGATGCTGGGCGGGCTCCTCCTGATCCTTCCCGGCCTGATCTCGGACGCGCTCGGCCTGCTCATGCTGCTGCCCCCGGTGCAGAAGGCCGTCAGCCGCTACGCCCAGCGGACCGTGGAGCGCAAGCTCCGCGACGCCGGACCGGGCAGCCTCGGTGACGCCTTCCGCCAGGCCCGCATGCACCACCCGGACGGCAGGGTCGTCCAGGGCGAGGTCGTACGGGACGAACCGGACGACGCCCCGCAGGATCCCCGCCCGCCGCTGACGCGCTGAGCCTCAGGCACCGCCCGGCACACACGGCAAAACCGCGGGTGCCGTACAAGAAGCTCTTGTACGGCACCCGCGGTTGTTCGGTCGGTCGCCTAGGGTTTCCCGCTACGCACTCTTGCGGCTGTCTCGCGGATGGACCGCGATGTTCATCGCGCCGGAGCGCAGAACGGCCAGCCGCTCCTCGAGGACCTCTTCGAGTTCCTCGCGGGTGCGTCGCTCCATCAGCATGTCCCAGTGCGTACGCGCGGGCTTGGCCTTTTTCTCCTCGGGGCCGTCGCCGTCAACCAGGAGTGCCTGGGCCCCGCAGACCTTGCACTCCCACTCCGGCGGGATCTCCGCCTCGACCGAGAAGGGCATCTCGAACCGATGCCCCTTCTCGCATGCGTACTCCACGGCCTGGCGCGGGGCCAGGTCGATGCCGCGGTCCGTCTCGTAGCTGGTCACCACGAGGCGCGTGCCGCGAAGAGCTCGCTCACTCATGAATCGTGCCTCCCGGGCTTGTCGCCCACAGGACAGGTGTGTCGCTGTCGTCGTCATCCGGTCAACGTCCGGGCGGCGGTAAAGATTCCCGTTCCGACTCCCGATCCGGGTCCTGCGTCGCCGTCGCAGCCGCAGCCTTGCAACCAGTGCAGTACCCGCCGACGTCCGGTTTGTCACCTCTGCTGGCAGATATGACATAGCGATTCGGCACCTTTGACGCGCAGTAACGGTACGCCTGGCAGGCCAAACGCGTACACTACAGCCCTTTCGCGCCGAGTGCTAAATCCTTTCGGGTACCGGGTTGCCCGCGTCGCCGATCGCCCGCCGCACGGAGACCCGCGCGAGCAGCACGAAGCCGATGACGAAGAACGCCACCAGCGAGATGGCGTCCCGGTAACTCCCGGTCAGCTGGTAGGTGAGCCCGAAGAGCAACGGCCCGAGCCAGCTCATCCCGCGGTCGCTCAGCTCGTACGCCGAGAAGTACTCGGCCTCCTTGCCGGGCGGGACCAGGTGGGAGAACAGGGACCGGGACAGCGCCTGGCTGCCGCCCAGGACCAGCCCGATGCCGGCGGCCAGCACGAAGAACCACACCGGCGCCCCGGACGGCAGGAAGTACCCGGCCGCGAGGGTCACCGTCCAGGCGACCAGCGAGCCGAGAATCGTGCGCTTGGCCCCGTACCTCCGGGCGAGCCGGCCGAGTGCCAGCGCGCCCGCCACCGCCAGGATCTGGACCAGCAGTACCGCCACGATCAGCGTGGACTGTCCGAGGTCCAGTTCCTCGGAACCGTAGACCGAGGCCTGGGAGATCACCGTCTGGATGCCGTCGTTGTAGACCAGGTACGCCAGCAGGAACGCCAGGGTCAGCGGGCGGCGGCGCATGTCGCGGACGGTCGCCGCGAGCTGCCGGAACCCGGGCAGCGCGGCCTCCCGCGCGGGAGCGCGCCGGTCACGCAGCCGGCGCAGCGGGACGAGGGCGAAGGCACCCCACCACAGCCCGGCCGATGCCAGGCAGACGCGGACCGCCGCGCTCTCGCTCAGCCCGAACGAGTCGTGGCCGGTGTAGAGGACCAGGTCGGCGACCAGCACCAGGGAACCGGCCGCGTAGCCGAAGGCCCAGCCCCGGGAGGAGACCGCGTCGCGCTCCTCGGGCGGGGCTATCTGGGGCAGATAGGAGTTGTAGAGCATCATCGCCACCGACTGCGCCGCGTTGGCGACGACCAGGAGCAGGCCGCCCAGCAGATAGCGGTGGCCGTCGAGGAAGAACATGCCGGTCGTGGCCGCGGCACCGGTGTACGCGGCGGCGGCCAGCAGGGGCTTCTTACGGCCGGAGCGGTCGGCCACGGCACCCACCAGGGGCATCACCAGCACGGCCACGATCACCGAAAGCGACACCGAGTACGCGAAGAACGACCCGGCGCGCACCGGTATGCCCAGTGGATGGACGTAGCCGTCGGCGTCCGCCGCCGATTCTGCGACCGACGTCAGATAGGGCCCCAGGAACACGGTGAGGACGCTCGTCGAGTAGACCGAGCACGCCCAGTCGTAGAAGTACCATCCGCGCTGTTCGCGCCGCCGCTCGTCGGCTCCGTCGGCCGCGTCGCTGTGCAGGGTGCCGGTGCCCACCCGTGCCCTCGCTTCCCCGTGAACGCGCACCGCCCCCGGGGCGCGACGACGTCTCATGCCCAGACGCCGCGGTCCTCCATGACCTTGCGCAGTGTGTCGATGTGATCGGTCATGATGCCATCCACTCCCAGGTCCAGAAGCCGGTGCATCCGGTCCGGATCGTTCACCGTCCAGACGTGCACCTGGAGCCCGCGCGCGTGGGCGGCGCGCACGAAGCGGTGGTCCACCACCGGGATGCCCGACCGGGCCTCGGGAACCTGAGCCGCCAGCGCCGAGCGGCGCAGCGCGGCGGGCACGCCCCACGAGCGAAGCCGCAGCCCGAGGACGCCACGGGTGCCGTACGAGGTGGCCAGGCGCGTGCCGCCCATCCGCTGCGCGCGGACCACGCGGGCCTCGGAGAAGGAGCCGACGCAGATCCGGTCCCAGGAGTTCGTCCGCGTGATCAGCTCCAGGAGGGGCCGCAGCGCGGGCTCCGCCTTCACGTCGATGTTCCAGCGCACCTCGGGAAAGACTTCCAGAAGCTCCTCGAAGAGCGGCACCGGTTCCTCGCCCGCCACGCGGGCGTGGCGCACCTTCTCCCACGTCAGGTCGGCGATCCGGCCGGCACCGTCCGTCACCCGGTCCAGGGTCGCGTCGTGGAAGGCGACGAGCTTCCCGTCCCGCGTGGCGTGCACGTCGGTCTCGATGTACCGGTAGCCCGCCGCGACCGCGCGGCCGAACTGCCGCAGCGTGTTCTCCAGGCCGTCGGCCGATCCGCCCCGGTGGGCGAAGGCGATCGGGCCGGGATGGTCGAGGTAGGGGTGGCGTGTCGGGGTGGTCACCGAGGCAGTATCGCGCGCCCCGGCCGACCGGTGGCAGCCACCGTGCTCACCTCCGGTGCCGGGGGCACGGCGAAAGCGCGCAGGAACACCTGGGCGAGCGGGCCGATCGACACGGCGTAGAGCAGGGTGCCGGGGCCGACCGTACCGCCGAGGGCGAAGCCCGTCACCACGACGGTGATCTCGACGGCGGTCCGCACCAGGCGCACCGAGAGCCCCGTGCGCTGGTTCAGCCCCGTCATGAGGCCGTCGCGCGGGCCCGGACCGAACCGTGCGGCGATGTACAGTCCGGTCGCCGCGCCGTTCAGGACGATGCCCGCCGCCGTCATGGCGATGCGCGGGGTCCAGCCGTGGGCGTCGGGCGCGACGGTCAGCGTCGCGTCCATCGCGGCGCCGATCACGAGCACGTTGGAGACCGTGCCGAGGCCGGGCCGCTGGCGCAGCGGGATCCACAGCAGCAGGACCGCCGCGCCCAGGATGGTCAGCACCACCCCCATCGACAGCCCGGTGTGCTCGGCCAGGCCCTGGTGCAGCACGTTCCACGGCTCCAGACCGAGCCCGGACCTGACCAGGAGCGCCGAACTCGCGCCGTACAGCACGAGACCGCCGTAGAGCTGGGTGAGCCGCCGTGCGAGACGTCGTTCCCGCAGTCCGGACCGCCCGAACCGCCCGGGCTCCCCCGGCTCCCCGGCCTGCTCGGCCTGACTGGCCTGACTGGACAAAACGTGCCCCCTGTGTGGTGGTAGTGGCCTGCTGCATGACACCCTGTGGCTTGAGGGGCAGAGCCAACCATGGCCAATTCGGGGAAGGTGGACTGATTTTCATGGCACAGTGGACCTCGGCCGTGGGGGCGGGTCAGCTGGCCCGGCTGCTCGGCTCCCAGCAGGACCGCCCGGCCGGACCCGGCACCCGCCGCCCACCCGCCTATCGGGCGCTTGCCGACGGCATCCGGCTGCTGGTCCTCGAAGGCCGCGTACCGGTCGCCGCCCGGCTGCCCGCCGAGCGTGAGCTGGCCCTCGCCCTGACCGTCAGCCGCACCACCGTCGCCGCCGCCTACGAGGCGCTGCGGGCCGAGGGCTTCCTGGAGTCCCGGCGGGGCGCGGGCAGCTGGACGGCCGTCCCGGCCGGCAACCCGCTGCCGGCGCGCGGTCTTGAGCCCCTGCCGCCCGAGGCCCTCGGCTCGGTGATCGACCTGGGCTGCGCGGCGCTGCCCGCACCCGAGCCCTGGCTCACCCGCGCCGTGCAGGGGGCCCTCGAGGAGCTGCCGCCGTACGCGCACACCCACGGCGACTACCCGGCCGGACTGCCCGCGCTGCGCGCGATGATCGCCGAGCGGTACACCGCGCGGGGCATCGCGACCATGCCCGAGCAGATCATGGTCACCACCGGGGCCATGGGCGCGATCGACGCCATCTGCCACCTCTTCGGCGGGCGCGGCGAGCGCATCGCCGTGGAGTCGCCCTCGTACGCGAACATCCTCCAGCTGATGCGCGAGGCCGGGGCCAGGCTGGTGCCCGTCGCGATGGCCGAGGGGCTCACCGGCTGGGACGTGGACCGCTGGCGCCAGGTGCTGCGCGAGGCCGCACCCCGCATCGCCTATGTCGTCGCCGACTTCCACAACCCCACCGGTGCGCTCGCCGACGACGACCAGCGACGCCGGCTCGTGGACGCGGCCCGGTCGGCGGGGACGGTCCTCGTGGCCGACGAGACCATGAGCGAGCTGTGGCTGGACGACGACGTCGAGATGCCGCGCCCGGTGTGCGCCTTCGACCCGGCCGGGTCCACCGTCGTCACCGTCGGCTCCGCGAGCAAGGCCTTCTGGGCCGGGATGCGCATCGGCTGGGTCCGAGCCGCGCCCGATGTGATCCGCAGCCTGGTCGCCGCGCGGGCGTACGCCGACCTGGGCACCCCCGTGCTGGAGCAGCTCGCCGTGAACTGGCTGTTCAGCACGGGCGGCTGGGAACAGGCCGTGACGGTGCGCCGAGAACAGGCCCGGCGGAACCGCGACGAGCTGGTGACGGCGGTCCGGCGGGAGTTGCCCGACTGGGAGTTCGAGGTGCCCCGGGGCGGACTGACCCTGTGGGTGCGGACCGGGGGCCTGTCGGGCTCCCGGCTCGCCGAGGCGGGAGAGCGGGTGGGCGTACGCGTTCCGTCGGGGCCGCGCTTCGGGGTCGACGGCGCCTTCGAGGGCTACGTCCGGCTGCCGTTCACCGTGGGCGGCGCGGTGGCCGAGGAGGCGGCGGTCCGACTGGCCGCGGCGGCCCGGCTGGTGGAGAGCGGGGGTGCCGGGGGCGGCGAGGCGCCGCGGACGTTCGTGGCCTGAGCCTGCCCGGCGGATCGGGCCATGGGAGACGCACCGGCGCCGATCGGTGCCGGGGGGACGAGTGGAGTCCGGCGCGTCCGGCTGCTCGGGCCGGGGGCGCCGACGCGCCGCGTCGACCACCGGCGGCGACGCGGCGGACCGCCGTGCCGCACCCGCGTCCGCGCTGTGGCCCGCCGGAGGGGCCGCGGCCGCCGGCCCCGCGGGAGCGGGCGCGGGCAGCACGCGGACTCGCGGCGTACCCGTGGCGGAAGGCCGGGGCGCGGCGGGTGGCGCCGCCCCGGCCGCGGTGTCAGGAGGTCTCCGCCGCGACCGCCTTGGCGGGGACCGTCTCGGCGGGAGCCGGTTCGGGGGCCGCCTCGGACGCCGTCGTCTCCACAGCCGCCCGGGCCGGCTCGGCCTCTGCCGCGGCCTCCTCCGGCTCGCCCGCGATGACCGCCGGGACGTCGTTCTTCTCCCTGGACAGGACCTTCGGCTCCGCCTCCGCCTCCGCCTCCGCCTCCGCCTCCGCCTCTGCCTCGGCCTCTGCTTCCGCCTCCGGGGGGAGGGGCGCCTGCTCCCCGTCCGCCGGTGTCGTGCGCGGTGGGAGCAGGTCGAGCACCGCCTGCCGGTGTGCTTCGCCCGTCGCGTCGTCGTAGGGGTCCGGGGTGGCCGGGACCTGGAGGCGGTGCACCGGTCCGGTGCCCAGGCGGGCGTATCCCCGGCCGGGCGGAACCTGGTCGACGGGTGTGGTGTGCGGCGGAGCGCCCAGCACGGTCGTCAGCTCGTCCACCGTGGCCGGGCCGAGGACCACACGCGCGCGTGTGTGCTGCCGTACGGCGTCGGTGAGGCCGTCCAGGGCGTCCAGCTGGTCGGCGACCACCACGGTCACGTTCGCGGCCCGGCCGTGCCGCAGCGGGATCTGGAGCAGGGACTGCGGGTCCCGCCGGCCGCCCGTGGCGGCGAGGTGGCTGAACGCGGTCGGACGGTCCACGAAGACCCACAGGGGCCGCCGGGTGTCGTCCGGCGCCGCCAGGCCCTGCTGGCGGGCCCGGTTGACGGCAATCAGCCGCCGTTCCGTCTCGGCGGCGGCCCACTCCAGGCTGGTCAGCGCGCCGGTGAGACCGCACTCCACGGCCAGGACGCCGTCGCGGCCGACCAGGCAGGCGTACTCGCCGGTGCCGCCGCCGTCGACGATCAGCAGGTCGCCGTGGTGCAGCGCCTGGAGCGCGACGGAGCGCAGCAGGGTGGAGGTACCGGTGCCCGGCCGGCCCAGGACCAGCAGATGGGGCTCGGTCGAGCGGATGCCGGTGCGCCATACGACCGGCGGTACGTCCCGCCGCTCCACGCCGTGGGTGAGCGGGAGCGTGCGCCGGACCCGGGTCGGGTCGGTGAAGCCGAGAACGGTCTCGCCGGGGGCCGTCACGAAACGCTGGGCGGCGATGTCGGTGGGCAGCGCCGCGAGCACGTCGACGGAGAGGTGGTTGGCCTCCTCGTCCCACGTGAAGTGGTACTCCCGGCCCCGGCCGGACTTCGCGGTGAGCAGGTGCTCGATCCGGGCCCGGGACTCGGCCTCCCCGTCGGTGAAGTACGCGGGGTAGCGGATCACCAGATGGGCGAAGCGTCCGCCGTCGTCGAACTCGTACGCCGGGAACGCCTTCTCCCAGCCGCCGCCGTGGGCGTACAGGGGGTCGGGGTCCTCGGCGATCGAGAAGTAGGGGACCAGCGCCTCGTAGAGCGACTGCAGGCGCCTGGTCTGAGTGTCGTCGGGGCCCTCGGGCGCCGGCGGGGTGCGTTCCCTGCCCTGCCAGGCTGCCGCCGCCATCAGGACGATGACGGCGAGCAGCGGGCCGTACGGCACGAGCGCCACGACCAGTACCACCGAGGCCGCCAGGAACAGCAGCGCGCCGCGCCGGTCCTTGGGGGTCTCGGTCCATCTGCGCCGCGCGGCCGCGGCCAGTCGGCGCAGACCGCGGGCGATCGTGATCAGCGGCTGGAGGACGTCGGTGGCGCTGTCGGCCGCCGTCCGGGCCAGCTCCCGGCTCCGGGCGAGCTGTGCGCCGCCGTTGCTCAGAATGCGGGGGAGGGGCCGCCGGGCCACTGCTGCCTCCTGGAGGTGCGTACGTGCGGATGTCGGGCGGGGGAGCGGGCCGTCAGAACCTGATTCCGCCGAGGAGGCCCGCCAGGCTCTCGCCGCCTGCCTTGATGCTCGGGGCGATGGCGGTACTCGCGAGGTAGAACCCGAACAGGACCGCGACCAGCGCGTGCGAGGCCTTGAGGCCGTCCTTGCGGAAGAAGATGAAGACGACGATGCCGAGCAGGACCACGCCTGAGATAGAGAGGATCATGTGAGTTCTCCTGGTTCACGGGGACAGTCACCATGAGTACTTCCAGGCTCACAGCATGTATCCATACGATAAAAGGTGCAAATGGGGGAAATTCTTCGGAAATACCCCAGGTGGCTCAGTGGTCCTTGGGCCGGTCGAGTGCTGCGCGAGCCAGTACCCTGGCGATTCGCCCGACGTTCGTAGTGAGAGGTGGTCCGGCCGATGAGTGAAGTCCCCGACCCCGGGGTCGTGGAGCTGGCGACCAGGATCTTCGATCTGGCCCGGCAGGGACGGACCGAGGAGCTGGTGGCGTACGTGGACGCCGGTGTTCCGGCCGACCTCACCAACGACCGGGGCGACTCCATCGTCATGCTCGCCGCCTATCACGGCCACGCCGACGCGGTGCGCGCGCTGCTCGCCCGGGGCGCGGACGCCGACCGTGTCAACGACCGGGGGCAGACTCCGCTCGCCGGGGCCGCCTTCAAGGGCGAGACGGAAGTGACCAAGGCGCTTCTGGAGGCCGGCGCCGATCCCGCGGCGGGCACTCCGTCGGCCGTCGACACGGCGCGCATGTTCGCCCGGACGGACCTGCTGGAGCTGTTCGGAGCCCAGTGACCGGACGGCGGAGCGGACCTCGTCCGGGTTCACTCCATATTTTCTGACCAGGGGAAACACCGAAAACGGGGGAGGCGGTACGGGGCCGCCGAAATTTCGGTCGCGGCAGATGTGACCGCCGGGCCATCATGACGACGTGGTTCACGGACGTGATGGCCGGGCAGATGTTGCCGCACCGCGCGGGCCGTGACACAGCCCGCAAGGGCCACCGACGAGAGGCAGGAACATGGTCTTCAGCAAGCAAGAGACGGCGGGCGCTCCGACGTGTTGGCGCACGGCCAGGTAACGCGTGCTCCCCGGTTGCGTCGACGCTTGATGTGAGGCTGTTTCCCATGTTCGATCCGGTCATAGCGCCCAGCGGTACGCTGCTCGGCCTGCTTCAGCGGGGTCGCGGCGACGGCACGCTGCACGCGCTCACCGCTCCGCGCGCCGAAGCGCTCGCGGCCCTGAACCACTGTGTGCTCCACGACCCCCGCCACGACTGGCAGGTCGAGAACCGTTCCCTCTACTACGCCCGCCTCTATCTCGACCTGAACGGCGAGCTGGACGCGGTCGAGGCCCACCTCTTCGGCCCCGAGGACATCCTGGACGCCGACGAGTCGCGCACCGGGCTGGCCCTCGCGGTCCTCGGCCACCTCGCCTCCTACGGCAGGCTCGACGCGCTCCAGCTGTTGCGCAGGTACGCCGCCCACGGCGTCAACTGGGCGTGGGCCCTGGACGAGCTGGCGCTGCGCGACGACGACGCCGGTCTGCGCGCCCTCGCCGCGCCGGTCCTGGCCCGCTTCCCGCGCGATCCCGAGGGCGAGGCCGAGCTGGCCGTCGCCGTGCGGGACGCCTTCGAACTCCGCCCCTGGCGCCTGTGGGCCGACGATCCTCGCGCATCGATCGCCACGCGCGTGCGTGCCGCCCAGGAGAGGGGCTGTTTCGACCGCTGGCAGCGGCAGCTGGACTCCACCGGGCCGCGTCCGGGCTGGAGTGTGCGAGCCGTGTTCGAGTGGGCCGAGCAGGGCGTCGAGCGCGGGACCCCGCTCCATGTGCCGGCCGCCCGCTGCCTCACCGCTGTCGCCGGCCCCGAGGACCGGCCCGAGATCGTCGAGGCCGCGCGGTCCGGCACCGAGGGCGCCCGCTGCACCGCCCTGCGCTACCTCGCCGACAGCGATGATCCGGCCGTCCTCGACCTGGTCGAGGGCGCCGTGGCCACCGGCTCGGCTCCGGTCGTGGAGGCCGCCGTCGCCGCCTACGAGCGCATGCGCGGCACCGCCGCCGTCGACCGGGCGCGCGGCTGGGTGCACCGGCCCGATGCCCTGGGTGCCGCCGCCGGACGGGTGCTCGCCTGCCGGGGCGCCGCCCAGGACCGCGATCTCGTGCTCGCGGTGCTGCGGGAGGCGGTACGGGGCGAAGGCCCCGACGCGCCGACCCTGTGGACCCTCGTCGACGGCACCGGACGGCTCGGCATCGCCTGCGCCGCCCCCGTACTGCGCCACATCTACCGCGAGACCGCCTCCTCCCACCTGCGCGGCCGGGCCGCCCGCGCGCTGGCCGCCACCGATCCGTCCTTCGCGGCGGGATTCGCCATCGAGTGCCTGTGGGACTGCGAGGAGACCACCCGTGAACTCGCCGCCCGCCATGCCGAGACCGGCGACAACCGCGTCGTCGAACGGCTGCGCAGGCTCGCCGCGGACCCGGCCGAGGAGGACGAGGTCCAGACGGCGGTGCGCAGCCGCTTCGGACCGGACGCGCCCGCCGTGTGAGAGCCGGTTCGGGCGGGCGCCGACCAAGCCCGCACCGGCGCCCGCGGGCCGCCCGCCCGGTGTGGGGCGGGTGCCGGGCGGCGCCCTCCGCCCTCTCCTCGTGGCGAGGACGTGTCCGCTCCGCGTGTCTCCGGCAGCCCCAGCAGGGCCAGCGCCGCGATGCCGTAACCGATGGCGCCGAAGACCAGCGCGCCGCCCACCCCCCCGGCTGTCGGCGAGGAAGCCGACCGTGGTGGGGAAGACGGCGCCCACGGCGCGCCCGGTGTTGTAGGTGAAGCCCTGACCCGCGCCCCGTACCGCCGTCGGATACAGCTCGCTCAGGTACGAACCGAAGCCGCTGAAGATGGCCGACATGCAGAAACCGAGCGGGAAACCGAGTACCAGGAGCAGGGTGTCGGCGCCGCCGGGGATGTTCGCGTACGCCAGGATGCACAGCGCCGACAGCAGCGCGAAGAGCCAGATGTTGCGCCTGCGGCCCAGCACGTCGGTGAGATGACCGCCGGTGAGGTAGCCGATGAAGGCGCCCGAGATGAGGAACGTCAGGTAGCCGCCGGTGCCGACGACCGACAGGTCGCGCTCGTCCTTCAGATACGTCGGCACCCAGGTGGCGAGGGTGTAGTAGCCGCCCTGGACACCGGTGGAGAGCAGGCTCGCGAAGAGCGTCACGCGCAACAGGCCCGGTGAGTCCGCCGTGCCCGGCTTGAAGATCGCCGGCGAAGGGGGTCTTCCCGGCCTCCCCTTCCCGGGCCTCGGCGGCCCGAGGCGCGTCGTGGACGCTGCGGCGCACCCACACCACGAGCAGCGCCGGGAGCGCGCCCGTCCAGAACATGACGCGCCAGGCCAGGTCGTCCCCGGCCGGCGAGAACACCAGCGTGTACACGACCACCGCGAGTGCCCAGCCCACGGCCCAGGAGCTCTGGACCGCGCCGAGCGTACGTCCCCGGTGCCTGGCGCTCGCGTACTCGGCGACCAGGACGGCCCCCACCGCCCACTCGACGCCGAAGCCGAGGACCTGGAGTGCGCGGAAGACGAGCAGCGTCTCGTAGTTGGGCGCGAAACCGCAG
This sequence comes from Streptomyces sp. NPDC048392, assembly GCF_043200575.1. Lineage (NCBI taxonomy): Bacteria > Bacillati > Actinomycetota > Actinomycetes > Kitasatosporales > Streptomycetaceae > Streptomyces > Streptomyces sp. NPDC048392. The sequence continues at coordinate 24,468 of NZ_JBICYB010000003.1, read as the reverse complement.
GCCACCGTGAACACGGCGTAGGTGATCACGGTGAGCAGCAGCGCCCTGACCCGGCCGACACGGTCCGCCAGCACACCCGCGAGGGCGCCGCCGATGGCCGAGACGACGAGTGTGACCGTCGTGAGCAGACCGGTCTGGCCGCTGTCCAGACCGAAGTACGCGGCCAGCGCCACCATGGTCAGCGGCAGGGTGAAGTAGTCGTAGGAGTCGAGGGCGTAGCCGCCGAAGGCGCGGCGGCCCCGCGGGCCGAGGGCGCGCAGCCAGCCGAACGGGCCCGTCCTGCGCGGGGCGTCCGGCCGTGCCGGGCGGACGGGTACGGGCGGGCGGAGCCTGCGGTGGAGGGGGTGTGCTCATGGTGCACCTCTGCAGTGGGGAGGACGGAGGGTGCTGGTCGAGTGAGCTGTGCGGTGCCGAGCGGCGGCGTGGCGTGCGGCGGCGTGGCGTGGCGTGGCGTGGCGAGCGGAGCGGGCGCCGTGCCGGGCCTTGACGGCACCGAAGGGGATCGTTCAACGATCCCTCAATAACCCCGTTGTTTCGTTCTGGTATCTGCGATTGAATTCCGGGCATGGCAGAGCAGTTGACGGGACTGGCCGACGACCGCGCCCTCCTGGGCCGGACCAGCACCGCCGAGCGGGTCTCGGACATCCTCAGGAGCCGGATCGCCGAGGGCTACTTCCCACCGGGGACCCGCCTGTCGGAGGACAGCATCGGCGGCGCCCTCGGCGTCTCCCGCAACACCCTGCGCGAGTCGTTCCGGCTGCTCACGCACGAACGCCTGCTCGTCCACGAGCTGAACCGTGGCGTCTTCGTCCGCGTCCTGACCGTCGAGGACGTCGAGGACATCTACCGCACCCGCGCTCTCGTCGAGTGCGCCGTGGTCCGCGGCCTCGGCGAGCCGCCGTACGCCCTGGACGGGCTCGCCGAGGCGGTGGAGGACGGGCGGAGGTCGGCCCGCGAAGGTGACTGGAAAGCCGTGGGTACGGCCAACATCCACTTCCACCGGGAACTGGTCGCCCTCGCCGGCAGCGAGCGCACCGACGAACTGATGCGCAGCGTCTTCGCCGAACTGCGCCTGGCCTTCCACGTCGTGGACGATCCGCGCCGTCTGCACGAGCCGTACATCGCCCGGAACGCGGAGCTCCTCGCGACCCTGGAGACCGGCGACCGGGAGACGGCCGCACGACTGCTCGCGGTCTACCTCGAGAATTCGCTCAAGCGTGTCGTGGAGGTCTACCTGCGGCGGGTCGGCGACGACGGGTAGCGACGGCGGGTAGCGACGGCGGCGGGACCGGGCGGTACGGCGGCCGTCGGTCCGTGCCGCCGGGGGCCGTCTGTGCCGTTTGGGCCGATGTCAGACCGAGGACCTAGTCTGTGCACCGTGACTTCGCCTGCATCGACGGACAGCGTTCCGCCCCAGCTCAGCGCGGGGCCGCGCCCCGCCCCGGGTCCGGCCGCCGACGAGGGACTGGCGCGGCGGCTGCGTGCGCTCGCCTGCACGGCGCCGCTGCACGACCTCGACGCACGCAAGGCCAACCTCGCCGGCGAGTACTCGGTCTACGGCATGGCGGAGGTCGCCCTCGCCGCCATCGACCTCGTCACGCTGAACATGGACTTCGACACGGGCGCCGACCACGACCAGATAGTGGCCAGGCTGATCCCGCGGGTCGCCGCCCAGGCACCGCGCCGCCCCGCCGCCGAGCACGAGCGGGTGGCCCGCTGGGTCCTGGAGAACCTGATCAACGTCGGCAGCGTCGACCGCGGCTTCCGCGCGGTGTACGGCACCTTCGGACCGGACGGCACCTATGTGCGCCGCGACTACGACTTCAAACTGCTCGAAGAGGTCCCGGGCCCCGGCGGCACCGTCTACCTGCGCACCACCGACGAGGCGGTCAACGTCCTCGTCGGCGCCCTGGACACCGACGTCACCAGCGCCCAGATCGCCGCCGAGGTCAAACTGGAGGTGCTGATCAACCGGGGGCGGCTCGCCGACGCCCAGCTCGCCGCCGAACAGGCCCGCTACCGGACCGTGCAGTACTCCGAGACCCTGCGCCGCGCCCTGGACGCCACCCGGCGCAACGTCCGCGCGGTGGACTGGCTCAGTGCCGTCCCCGACATGATCGCCGAGGCCCTGGACCACGTCGCCGACCGGTACCGTCACGAGAACGCGATTCTCACCAACATCCGCAAGGCCCGCGACGAGACCGAGGACGCCGGGCACAAGCGCCGCGCCGCCGAACTGGTCGACATCGTCAAGGACTGCATCCGCCGGCACACCCAGCTCCAGTCCCGGCTCCTGGAGGCCGGTCCGCTCTTCCGCGCCGAACAGGACCGGCAGGCCTTCGCCACCCCCCTGACGACCTCGGGCCTCGATCTGTACGGCCACCTCGTCGCCCCCGTGCTGCCGTTGCCCGTGGAGCGGGCGCTCCGCGTCACCGACGCCTTCTTCGCCCGCGGCACCGGTCTGCGCACGCCCGTGTCCGTCCGGGTCGGCGACCTCGTCGACATCCTCCTGACCCCGCCGGTGGAGCGGGAGCACCTGGGCGCCGAGATGCCGCAGCCCGACCTCATCGCCACCCCGGACGACAGCCGCTTCAGCGAGGAGCAGCTCGCCGCGGCCATGGAACTGCTCGACCTGCCGCACGACGCCCCGCGCAGGCTGTCGGGGCTGCTGGCCGACGCCCGCGCCCGCGACGCCGAGCTGCCGTACCTCGTCGCCCTGCTCGCCGTCCACGCGGCCAGCCCACCCGTCGGCACCGCCTACCGCCAGGGCGAGCCGAAGCTGCTGTTCGCCGTGGACGACGGCACCGAGCTGGACGACCACGAGTTCGGCGGCGCCGACCTCATCGTCGGCACGGCACTGCTGGACGCGGCGGGGATGGCCGCGGACCGGACGGAGGCGGCATGACCGGCCCGCACCACCCCACCCGGCACCCCAGCCCCGAGCACCAGCATCGGCACCAGCGCCGGCGCCAGCACAGCGAGGAGTACCGACCGTGACCGAGCACGTCGAACGGAGCGAACCGGAGGCGGGTGCCGCGGCGGTCACGCCCGCCGACGCCGCCGACGCGGCGCGGCTCGTCGCGTTCGGCCTCCAGCCCAAGCTGCTGCCCGCCCGTGACCAGGAGTACGCCGACCTGCTGCGCCGCTACCGGGAGGACCCTCCCTTCGCACGGCTCGCCGACGCCGTGGCGGCCGGCCTCGGGCTGATCGTCCTGGAGGTGTCCCCGCGCGCGGGGATGGCCGTCGCCGCCGCCGAGGACTCGGTGTTCGCCGTCCGCATGGGCGACTACGCGCGTCGCGCCGCCACCGATTCCGGCGACCGCTTCCTGCACGGCCTCGCCCACCTCGCCGTGGCCGCCATGGCCTATCCGCGCCCCGAGGACCTCGCCGACGACGGTTACATCGGGCGCGTCACGGTCAACGGCGTGGACGCGTTCGTCCGCCAGGCCTGCCGGAGACTGGAGGAGCGGGCCGAGCAGCAGGGCGAGAACACCGACCCGGCCACCGACCTCCCGGGCCTGGAGGCCGCCTGGCGGATCTGGGTGCGGCGCAGCTCGACCGGCGCCACCAAGGACGCGCGCAGACTCCCGGGCTCCACCACCGGCATCGTCGGCAAGGCCGCCGGGTTCCTCACCGAGTCCGGCTTCCTCCAGCGCACCGGCGACGACAACGGCGGCACCTACCGGACCACGGCCCGCTACCAGCTCCAGGTGCGCGACATGGCGGGCAGCGCCGCCATGGCCGAGCTGCTGGACCTGGGCGTGGTCCCGGTCACCGACGGCACCGCGACGCTGCTGCCGGCCGAGGAGACGGACGACCCGGAACTGGTCGCCGACGCCGGCCTGCCCTTCCACTCCTCCTGACCCCGGGCCTCCTGCCCTCCTGACTCCACCCCGTCCGAACGTCACCGACTTCCCGAAGACTTACGAGAGTCCGCCATGTACGAGCTGTCCCGGGTCCGCCTCTACTCCATCGGGCCCGCCGGTGCGCGCTACGCCGACACCGTGCTTGACCTGCGCGGTGTCGGCGAGCTCGTGCCCGACCCCGCGCCCACGCAGGCGGAGTTCTTCGAAGAGGAGCCCGTCGGCCCGCCGCGCAGGCCCGCCCCCGCAGGCGTGCTGTTCCTGGAGAACGGCGGCGGCAAGTCCGTGCTCCTCAAGCTGATCTTCTCGGTGATGCTGCCGGGCCACCGCAACACGCTGGGCGGCGCCAGCTCCGGCGTGCTGCGCAAGTTCCTGCTCGCCGACGACTGCGGACACGTGGCACTGGAGTGGCAGCACGTGCAGACCGGCGAGTGCGTCGTCGTCGGCAAGGTCAGCGAGTGGCGCGGGCGGCAGGTCTCGGGCGACCCGCGGAAGTTCGCCGAGGCCTGGTACTCCTTCCGGCCCGGACCCGGACTGACCCTGGACAACCTGCCGGTCGCCGAGGCCACCGCCGTACGCCCGTCCGTCGAGGGCGTCTCCGGCGCGCAGGGCAGGCGGCGCACCATGAAGGGGTTCCGGGACGCGCTCACCGAGGCCGGCAAGGCGTACCCGCACCTGGAGGCGCACTGGGAGGAGATCCACGACCGCTGGATCGAGCACCTCGGCGACCTCGGCCTCGATCCCGAACTCTTCCGCTACCAGCGCGAGATGAACGCCGACGAGGGCGAGGCCGCCGGCCTCTTCGCGGTCAAGAAGGACTCCGACTTCACCGACCTGCTGCTGCGGGCCGTCACCGACACCCGCGACACCGACGGACTCGCCGACCTGGTCGGCGGCTTCGGCAGCAAGCTGGGCCGGCGCGCCGAGCTGATCGCCGAACGCGACTTCACCGCCGGGTCCGTCGACCTCCTCGGCCGGATCGTCGAAGCCGCCGAGGCCCGCAGCCGCGCCCGGGACGTCCACACCGCCGCCGAACGCCGTACCAGGAACCTGGCCCGCCGGCTCTCCGCCCGCGGCGCCCGTGAGCGGGTCCGGGCAGGCGACCTCGCCCAGCGGGTCACGGCCGCCGCGTACGCCGTCACGCACGCCGAGTCCGCCCGGGACCGCAGCGGTCTCATCGCCGCCGAACTCGCCTACCGGCACGCCTCGCTGGCCCTGACCGCGGCCGAGAAGTCCGCCGCCGCGCAGAAGCGCGAACTGGCCGACGCCCGCACCCTGCACTCCGCCTGGCAGGCCGCCGAGGCCGTCCTGCGCCACCGCACCGCCGCCGACCGTGTCGCCCGCGTGTCCGCCGCCATCCAGGAGGCGGAACGGGACGCGGCCCCCGCGCTCGCCGCCCGCGCCAGGGCCGCCGTCGCGCTCGTCCACGCCCTGCACGCGGCGGCCGGAAAGGCCGAGCACCACGCCAACGAGGAGGAGGAGAGGTCCGCCGCCCTCCAGGAGGTCAGCGACGCCGCCCACCGGGACTCCACCACCGCGGCCACCGAGGCGCAGCGTGCCCGCAGCGAGGCCGGGCACCTGCGCCAGCGTCTCACCGAGGTCGGGCAGGAGACCGCCGAAGCCGTCCGCGCCGGCTGGCTGGACGACAGCGCGCCCGACGCCGACCCGGCCCGCGCCGCCCTAGCGGCCAGCGACGCGGAGAAGACGACCGTCGCGGCCTGGGACACCGCCCGCGATGCCGCAGGCCGGGCCACCGAGCACGCCCGCGAGGCCGCCGCCGCGGAGAACCGCGCCGAACTGACGGCGGCCCGCGCCGCGGACGCGGCCACCGCGGCCGAGCGCGCCCACGAGTCCGAGCGGCGCACCGCCGGGGCACTGGCCGCGGAGGAACGGCTCGCCGAACTGCTCGGCCTGGCCGCCGGGACCCATCACGGCATCCCCCAGCCCCGCCGGGACGCGGACCGCGACGACCGGGCCGCCGCTCCCCGGGCACCGCAGTGCGCGCTGACCCCCGAGGAACTCGACCGCTTCGCCGACGAACTGCGCGAACTGCTCGACGCCACCGTCTCCGCCGGCGAACGCCAGCTGTTCGAACTGCGCACCGCCGCGGCGGACGACTCCCGCATCCTCGGCGCGCTCGGCGACGGCGGGCTGCTGCCGCCCGGCCCGGACGTGCTGGCCACCGTGGAGTTCCTCGGCGAGCACGGCATCCCCGCCCTGCCCGGCTGGCGCTATCTCGCGCAGGCCGTCGACCCGGCCGACCACGCGCGCGTGCTGGCCGCCCGCCCCGAGCTGGTCGACGGCGTGATCATCACCGACCCCGACTCGCACACCCGCGCCCGGGCGGTCCTCGGCGAGGCGGCCCTGCTGCCGCGCTCCGCCGTGGCCGTCGGCACGGCCGCCGCCCTGCTCGCCCCGACCCCGGCTCCCGCGTCCGATTCCGGGGACGTCTTCCTCGTACCGCCGAATCCGGCCATGCACGACGAGCAGGCCGCCGACGAGGAGCGGCACACGCTGCGCGCACGGGCGGGTGAGCGGGACGAGGAGATCCGCGGCCTCGCCGCCCGGCTGGGCAAGGACCGCGAGCTGGCCGCCCGGCTCGCCTCCTGGCGCACCGGCTGCCCCACCGGGCGCCTTGCCGAGCTGGCCAGGGCCGCGGAGGAGACCCGCGCCTTCGCCGAGGAGACCGAGGCCGAGCTGACCGAGGCACGTACCGTGCGGGCCGAGGCCGACGAGAGTGCCGCCGAGGCCGTACACCTGCGGGACGAGCGGCAGGAGGCCGCACAGAAGGCCCGCCGCGCCGCCGACGCCCTCGCCGGACTCGCCTTCCGGCTGCGCGAACGCGCCGGCTGGCAGGCCAGACTCCGTGAACTGGCCGACGAGGGCGCCGAGGCCGAGGCCCGCGCCCAGGCCTGTCTGGAACGGGCCCGCGCCGCCGACGAGGACCGGCGTGCCGCCCAGCGTGCCGCCGACGACGCCCGCCGCACCGCGCGCGCCCTGCGCGCCGAGCGTTCCGAGATCGCCGGCGCCCCCGACGACGTGCCCGAGGACGGACCGGAGAGCGCGTCCGGGGAGGGCACGGACGTGCCCAGGGCGCCCCTGCCCGACCTGCGCGAGGCCTACCGCGCCGCCTCCCAGGTGTACGAGAAGGTCGGCGTGGGTGCCGATCTGCGCGCCGAACAGGCTCGCGCGGAGAGCGACGAGAGCGCGGCCCGCGCGGATCTGGACCGGCTCAGCAACAAGGTCCGCACCCGGGCCGGACAGCTCCTCGAATCGCCCGACGGCTCCGACGGGCCCTCCCGGCAGGCCGCCGTCGCCCGCGCCGAGGAGCTGGTGCAGCTCCTGGAAACCCGCATGTCGAGCGCGAGCGAACAGCTCGGCCGGCTGCGCGGCGAAGCCGAACGGCACGCGCCCGAGGACGGCGACACCCACACCGAACTCCCCGGCGAACTCCACCCGCGTGACGCCGAGCACGCCCAGACCCTGCTGCGCACGGCGACCACCGAACTCGCCTCCCGCACCGAGGCGCTCGCCCGGGCCCGCGAGGCCCACACCGAACTGCTCGACGCCCACCGCGCGGCCGAGGACGCGGCCGGCGGCTTCGACGAGATCGCCGCCATGCTCCGCGACCTGCTGCGCGAACACGGGTCGGAGGAGGAGCAAGAGGAGCCCGAGCCCTACGCCGGTGACCTGGAGGAGGCCCGCCGGTCCGCCGCCGAGGCCCGCCGCTCGCTGCGCGGCTGCGCCGCCGACCTGTCCGCCGCCGAGGCCGCCGTACGCGAGGCGAGCGACGTGCTCGTCCGGCACGCCAACTCCACCCGTTACGAACAGGTCCGCACGCCCGCACGCCAGCAGATCCGCGAGCTGCCCGCCGCCGCGCTGCCCGAACACGCCGCCAGGTGGGCGGACGCCTTCGCGCCCCGGCTCCGCGTGCTCACCGACGAGCTGGCACAGCTGGAGCGCAACCGTGACTCGATCGTGGACCGGCTGCGCGGCCTGGTCGAGTCCGCCCTCGCCACGCTCCGTTCCGCCCAGCGGCTCTCCCGGCTGCCGGAAGGGCTCGGCGAGTGGTCCGGGCAGGAGTTCCTGCGCATCCGCTTCGAGGAGCCCGACCAGGCCGTCCTCACCGAGCGGCTCGGCGAGGTCGTCGACGAGGCCACCCGCGCCGCCGTGAAGAAGAACTCCGACCTGCGCCGCGACGGCATGTCGCTGCTGCTGCGCGGTGTCGCCGCGGCCCTGCAGCCCAAGGGCGTCGCCGTCGAGATCCTCAAGCCCGATGCCGTACTGCGCGCCGAGCGCGTCCCCGTCGGACAGATGGGCGACGTCTTCTCCGGCGGTCAGCTGCTCACCGCCGCGATCGCCCTGTACTGCACGATGGCCGCGCTGCGCAGCAACGACCGGGGCCGCGACCGGCACCGCCACGCCGGCACCCTGTTCCTCGACAACCCCATCGGCCGCGCCAACGCCACCTACCTGCTGGAGCTCCAGCGGGCCGTCTCGGACGCGCTCGGCGTCCAGCTCCTGTACACCACCGGCCTGTTCGACACGACCGCGCTGGCCGAGTTCCCACTGGTCATCCGGTTGCGCAATGACGCGGACCTCAGGGCGGGGCTGAAGTACATCAGCGTGGAGGAGCACCTGAGGCCGGGGCTGCCGCAGCCGACGCCTGCCGCGGAGGGGGAGGGCGAGTCGGTGCACAGCGAGATCACGGCGACCCGTATGTTCAAACGCCCCGCGCAGTCACCGGCCCAGGGCGCCTGACCGGCGAGCCGTCGGAGCAGCCACTGGCGGAAGAACCCGACGGGACGCTTGCCGGTACCAGCGACCGGCCCGCGCGGCAGGCCAGGGACGCCGTGGACCGTCGGGCCCGTTCGCAGGCCGCGAAGCCCCGGGTGCCGACCCGCGCGGGCGAGCTCACGCCGGGCCCGCATGAAGGAGCGGCCCCGGCCCACGGCGAACACCACGGTCGTACGGCCGTCCCGTTCGTACCGGGCGGGGGAACGGCCCTTCGTGGGTGCGCCCTCGGCTGTCTCCCCCCGGTGGCGGAGGCCGACCGGGTACCGGCGTAGTCCGGCGTGTCCCGCGCCCAGGGCGCCGCCCGGCCGCTCAGGGGTGCGACAGCTGTCCCGCGCCGCCCCGCCGGCCTATCCGTCCCCGGTCCCGCTCGGCGGCCCGGTCCTGCCGCCTCGCCCGGCGGCGCTCGCGGCGCATGGCCCGCGCGGTGCTGCTGGGCACCGACACGACACCGTGACGCTGGTTCCACACCTGCCGTGTCACCCACACGTCCAGCACGCCCCACGTGGCCACGACCGTGCCCGCCACACTGGCGAGCACCATCGGGAAGGCCAGCCAGGACTCCGCCATCGTGCAGAGGAAGGCGACCATCGCCAGTATCAGCGTCACGGAGACGACCAGTACCGCGCGCACGGCCGCCGTACGCACCGGGTCCGGCAACCGGCGCCGTGGCGCGGGTTCTTCGTGCCACAACGGCCGGTACCCCGACTGCCGCTCGCGCGCCCGTGTGTCCGGTCCTGCCGCCGGGATGCCGCGATCCGGCACCTCGGCCACCGGTGCGGTCCCTTCGGCCGCACCGTCGTCCTCGGGCGCTCCGCGCCGCTCCGCCGTGCCCATCAACATGTCACTCCCCACCGCCAGCAGACAGCTCGACCGTGCCCCACGACACGGCTCCCCTCTGGCTGCCCGGCTTGCGCTGCTTTACGCCGCCCGGGGGCGGGATGCGGCTCCTGTGGCCCATTCCGCCTCCGTTTCCCGTAGTGAAGGACGAACGTGGGGTCCCCAAGATTCCCGGAAATCCCGCGCAGTCGAAGAATTTCGGCCAATCCGCCCGTCACGCCGAACGGCACCCTCCCCCTCCGCAGGCGGATCCCGGGACGCAATCTCCCGCAATGACCGGACAACTGACCCTTACCGGCACCGGGTGCGGAAGCACGGCCTCCGGACGGGTCTTCGAGTTACCCGTGCGTCAGTAGTAGGCTCGCGCCGTTTGTTGACGCACATGTGTGCCCCCGCAGGTGGGGTCGAGCTGGGGGAGGCCATGCGCTTTCGCGGGAAGTCGATCCGCCGGAAGATCGTGGCGCTGCTTCTCGTGCCGCTGGTCTCCCTGACCGCGATCTGGGCCTTCGCCACAGTACTGACGGGACGTGAGGCGGGACGGCTGTTCAGCGTCTCGACCGTCGTCGAGAAGATCGGTTACCCGATCGAGGACACCGTCCGCGTCCTCCAGCAGGAACGCCGCCAGACCCTCGTCCACCTCGCCGACCCGCGCGCCTCCGACGGACTGGCCGCCCTGCAGCGCAGCCGTACCGCCACCGACGAGGCCGTCGCCGAGATCCGCCGCAACGCCGCCGATCCCGACGTGCGCGACGACATGGGCCCGGCCGAGGAGGAACGTCTCACCGCGGTGCTGGACGCCTTCGACGGCATCGGCTCCCTGCGCCGCAGCGTCGAGGACGGCACCGTGGACCGCGCCCAGGCCCTCGGCCTCTACAACCGCCTGGTCGACCCCTGCCACGAGCTGCTCGCCAACCTCAACGTCGTCGACAACGTGGGCCTGGACAAGCAGTACCGCGCGCTCGTCAACGTCTCCCGCGCCCGCGAACTGCTCTCCCGCGAGGACGCCCTCCTCGGCTCCGCCCTGGTCGCCGGCCGGCTCACCCGCACGGAGACACGGGACGTCTCCGACCTCGTCGCGCAGCGCACCGTGATGTACGACACCAACCTGCCGCTGCTGCCCTCCGCCGAACGCGGCCGTTACCAGCGGTTCTGGAAGAACGCCTCCTCCGCTCCGCTGCGGGTCGCCGAGCAGGCCGCCGTGTCCTCCGGGTCCGGCACGCCCCGCGGTGTCACCGCCAAGAGCTGGGACACCGCCGCCGGCAGCGTTCTGGAGGAACTCGGCGACCTCGACGACCACGCGGCCGACCGCTACCAGGACCGCGTCGACCCGGTCGCCACCCACACCATCGCCAAGGCCGTCATCGCCGGAGTGCTCGGCCTGATCGCCCTGCTGTACTCCCTCTTCCTGTCCGTACGCGTCGGCCGTTCCCTCATCCGCGACCTCAAGCAGCTGCGCCTGGAGGCCCACGAGGCCTCCGGTGTCCGCCTGCCGAGCGTGATGCGCCGCCTGTCGGCGGGCGAGGAGGTCGACGTCGAGACCGAAGTGCCGCGTTTGGAGTACGACAGGAACGAGATCGGCGAGGTCGGCCAGGCCCTGAACACCCTCCAGCGGGCCGCCGTGGAAGCCGCAGTCAAGCAGGCCGAGCTGCGCGCCGGCGTCTCCGAGGTCTTCGTCAACCTGGCGCGCCGCAGCCAGGTGCTGCTGCACAAGCAGCTCACCCTGCTCGACACCATGGAGCGCAGGACCGAGGACACCGAGGAACTCGCCGACCTGTTCCGCCTGGACCACCTGACCACCCGCATGCGCCGGCACGCCGAGGGGCTGGTCATCCTCTCGGGTGCCGCAGCGTCCCGGCAGTGGCGCAAGCCCGTTCAGCTCATGGACATCGTGCGGGCCGCCGTGGCCGAGGTCGAGGACTACGAGCGCATCGAGGTCCGCCGGCTGCCCCGCATCGCCGTCACGGGTCCGGCCGTCGCCGACCTCACCCACCTGGTGGCCGAACTCCTGGAGAACGCCACCGTGTTCTCCCCGCCGCACACCGCCGTGCAGGTCCTGGGCGAACGCGTCGCCAACGGCTTCACCCTGGAGATCCACGACCGAGGCCTCGGCATGGCCGCCGACGCCCTCCTCGACGCCAACCTCCGGCTCGCCGAGACACCCGAGTTCGAGCTGTCCGACACCGACCGCCTCGGTCTGTTCGTCGTCAGCCGGCTCGCCCAGCGGCAGAACGTCCGGGTCTCCCTGCAGCCCTCCCCGTACGGCGGCACCACCGCGGTCGTCTTCGTCCCCGACGCGCTGCTCACGGACGAAGCCCCGGACACCAACGGTGTCGGCTTCCGCCTCGACCGGCCCCGGCACGTCAAGGAGAAGGAACGGGAGGCGAGCCGCCGTTCCGCCCTCTCCCACGTGCCCGCACGGCTCCCGGACCGGCCGACGCCGCTGGACGGCCCGGTCGAACTGGAGGCGCCCGTGGACCTGGACGCCCTCGACGACCTGCCGGGCGCGCTCGTCGACCAGGACGGCGAACGCGGCGGCCTGTTCCGACCGCGCCGGTCACTGGTCGCGGCCGACGACGACCAGGTGCCCCGCCGCACCGAACGACGCCGCCCCGAGCCCCGTCACGACGACGCGCCGGCCGAGGACGGGACCGAGGCGAACGCGCCGGTCGCGCTGCCCCGCCGCCGGACCCCGAAGCTGGTCAGCTCCCACGGGCGCCCGGTCCCGGAACGGCCCGTCCGGGGCACCGCGGACCAGCCGCCCGCGGCAGACCCGGACCGGACGGATTCACCGACCGCACCCGGCACCGGCGCGGACGCGCTGCCGGCCCTGCCCGCCCGCCGCCGCGGCGACCGTGCCGGCGGCCCCGCCGCCCGCGGCGACCTCACCGACGGCGCCACCGGGCACCGCGACGACGACGGCGACGGCGACGACGCCCGCCGTGCCGGCCGTACGGAGCCCGACGCGCGGCCGTCGCCCCCCGCCCGCCCCCGCGGCGCGCCCCTCGCGCGCGAGGACGCCCCCTCCGTGAACGCCGAGTCCGGCGCGCTGCCCCGGCGAGTACGGCAGGCCAGTCTGGCCCCTCAGCTCAGGCAGAGCCCCGAACCGTCCGCCGAGGACCGCTCCGACCCCGTCGACCGTGACGCCGACGAGGTACGCAGCCGTATGGCCTCGCTCCAGCGCGGCTGGCAGCGCGGCCGCGAGGAGAACGCCGCGGGCGACGACGTCCCCGGCGGCACAGCACCATCAGCACCACGAGGAACGACTAAGGGGGACGGTCGATGACCGCACCGAAGGCGACCGGCCACACCGCGACCAGGTCCGGGGAGCTGAACTGGCTGCTCGACGACCTGGTGGACCGTGTCGCGAGCGTCCGCAAGGCCGTCGTCCTGTCGGGGGACGGCCTGGCAACGGGCGTATCCAAGGACCTGACCAGGGAGGACAGCGAGCACCTGGCCGCCGTGGCGTCCGGATTCCACAGCCTCGCCAAGGGCGTGGGCCGCCACTTCGAGGCGGGCAGCGTCCGGCAGACGGTCGTCGAACTCGACGACGCCTTCCTGTTCGTCACGGCCGCCGGCGACGGGAGTTGTCTGGCCGTCCTGTCGGACGCCGACTCGGACGTCGGGCAGGTCGCCTACGAGATGACCCTGCTCGTCAAGCGGGTCGGCGTGCACCTGGGCACCGCTCCCCGCACCGATCTGCCCTCGGGCGGGTAAGCGGGACGACATGAGCGCAGACGGTCAGGGAAGAAACCACTGGTTCGACGACGAGGCGGGTCCCGTCGTCCGTCCGTACGCCATGACGCGCGGCCGCACCACCAGCGCGGCCCAGCACCGCCTCGACCTGATCGCGGTGGTCGTCACGGAACCCCACGCGGACGACCCGGAGGCGGACGTCACCCTCTCCCCGGAGCATGTGGACATCGTCGGACTGTGCCGGGACGAACCGCAGTCGGTCGCCGAACTCGCCGCCGAACTCGACCTCCCCGTCGGGGTCGTGCGCGTTCTGATCGGAGACCTCGTGGACATCGAACTCGTCCGCGTCAACCGGCCCGTGCCCCCGGCCGAACTGCCGGACGAGAACATCCTGCGCGACGTGATCAACGGGCTGAGGGCACTGTGAACCGGCCCCCGGGAACGTCGGGCGGCACGTTAAGGAGAAGAGATCGATGATCTTCGGGCGTTCTCAGCGCGGCAAGCCGCCGGTCGAGCCCGTCACGCTCAAGATCCTGGTGGCGGGCGGCTTCGGCGTGGGCAAGACCACCCTCGTCGGCGCGGTAAGCGAGATCAGACCGCTGCGCACCGAGGAACTGCTCACCGAGGCCGGGCGTCCCGTCGACGACGTCAGCGGGGTGGAGGGCAAGCACACCACTACGGTGGCCATGGACTTCGGGCGGATCACGCTGCGCGAGGATCTGGTGCTCTACCTCTTCGGCACGCCCGGCCAGGAGCGGTTCTGGTTCATGTGGGACGAACTGTCCGAGGGCGCGCTGGGCGCGGTCGTACTGGCCGACACCCGGCGCCTGGAGGACTGCTTCGCAGCCGTCGACTACTTCGAGCGGCGCTCCATCCCGTTCGTGGTCGCCGTCAACCACTTCGAGGGATCGGCCCGCTACCCGGCCGAGACGGTCCGCCAGGCCCTCGACCTCGACGCCGGCGTGCCCCTGGTGATGTGCGACGCCCGGGACCGGGAGTCCGCCAAGGAGGTCCTCATCGGCGTCGTCCAGCACGCGATGTCCCAGGCGACGGACCGCCGCCGGGTCGTCACCACCTGAGCGGCTGCGCTCAGGGGTTCCGCCCCAGGGGTTCCGTCCAGGGGCTCCGCCCCTCGCCGCCGTCGCCGTCCTCCGTCCGGCCGGCACTCTTGTCCCACCGCCCCGCGCCGGTCGCGGTACTCGCGGTCTACTCGCGGTCGTGCACCGACGTCGCCACGGCGGGCGCGCACTCGGCGTACCGCCGCGCGCGGCGCCGACAGCGTGAGCCGGCCGCCGAGTCCGGGATCTCGCCGCGTCTCGGCCAGGATGTCGCCGGTCGCCGGCCGGGCAGGCACCGCCAGTACCGCGACCCCGCCGGTCGTCGGACCGACCACCGGTCGGAAGGCCCAGCGGGGAGTGCCCGTCCAGGAGCGCACGGGAGCAGGAAGGCGCGGCCGGCACCCGCCGGGCCCGGTTACCCGGGATTCCCGCGCGCTCGCGCGCGGTACGAACCGGCGAGTCACCGGCCCGCCCTCTTCCCCGCGGAACCCGACCCTGATAGATGCAGGGAACATGACACGACGACTCCCCACCGTGCTCCGCGGTCTGGTCACCGCCTTCGCCGCCCTGCTCACCGTCACGGCCGCCCCGGCCACCGCGCAGGCAGGGCCAGGACCCAGGGCCCCCGAGGACTTCGTGGCCCTGAGAAGCGTCGACCCGACGATCATCGAGGAGATGCGCTACGTCACCGCGCACAACTTCGTCGGCGAACGCATCGACGGCTACCGCCAGCGCCTGTGCATCCTCAACCGTCCCGCGGCCGAGGCCCTCCACCTCGCCCAGAGGCGACTGCTGCGCCAGGGCTACTCCCTCAAGGTGTACGACTGCTACCGGCCCCAGCGCGCCGTCGACCACTTCGTGCGCTGGGCCGAAGACCTCGACGACCAGGACATGAAGGCCGAGTTCTATCCGGACGTCGACAAGACCCGCCTGTTCGACGACGGCTACATCGCGGAGAAGTCCGGCCACAGCCGCGGCTCGACCATGGACCTCACCCTCGTGCGGCTCCCGGCCGTGCCCACCCGCCCGTACCACCCCGGACAGCCCCTGGCGCCCTGCTTCGCGCCGCAGGCCGAGCGCTTCCCCGACAACTCCGTCGACATGGGCACCGGCTACGACTGCTTCGACACCCGCTCACACACCCTCGACCCCCGCGTCCAGGGCGCCCAGCGCGCCAACCGGCTGCTGCTCAAGAACACCCTCGAAGACGTCGGCCTGGTCAACCTCCCCGAAGAGTGGTGGCACTTCACGTACCAGCCCGAGCCCCACCCGGACACCTACTTCGACTTCCCGGTCTCCGCGAAGTCACTCGCCGGCCGCCGCTGAACGGCCTGCCGGAGCCGCCCCCTCCGCGATCGGATACAGTCCGCCGCGTGTCCGAAACTGAAACCTCCGTTCCCAACTCCGCGCCGAACTCCCACTGTTCGAGCTGCGGAACGCCCTACGGAGAGGGCGTCTCCGGCTGGCCCCGCACCTGCCGCGCGTGCGGCACCGTGGCCTACCGCAACCCGCTGCCCGTCGCGGTGGCCCTCCTGCCGGTGTACGACACGCAGGGCACCGCCCTGGTCGTCATCAGCCGCACCGTGACCCCCGCGCGCGGGGGCGTCGCCCTGCCCGGCGGCTACGTCGACGACCGGGAGGACTGGCGGCAGGCCGTCGTCCGCGAGCTCAAGGAGGAGACGGGCATCGACGCGGCGAGCCGCGACGTACGGCTCGCCGACGCCATGAGCTCGCCCGACGGCCACCTGCTGCTCTTCGGGCTGCTGCCCGAGCGGCCGGCGGAGGGCCTGCCGCCCTCCGCCGCCACGGACGAGACGGAGGGCTGGCACCTCCTGCGCAGGGCGGAAGAGCTAGCCTTCCCGCTCCACACCCGGGCCGTACGGGCCTTCTTCGAGGGCCGCTACATCTGAGCCGAGCGCTCCGCGAGCCCACGGACGCGGACCGGGCGGGACGGCTCGCTCACACCGTCCTCGCCCTCCCGCTCCACGACCACCCGCCGCCCCTCCCAGCGGGACACGTACCGTTCGATCTCCGCTTCCGCCCAGCCGTCGCCCGCGTCCGGCACGACCAGCCCACCGCCGGTCCGCCCCCGCGCGGGCGCCCACACCTCGAGTTCCGGTGCGCCGTCTTCCCCGCGCACCGGAACCACCGCTCCCGCGCGCGCGAACACCGGTATCCGCGCCAGCGGAGCGTCGACGACCACCTGCGCGGGCCCTTCGTACGCCCGTTCCGTCACCACGTCGTACCAGCGCCCCCGCGGCAACCGCACCGCACGCCGGTCCGCACCGGCACAGAACACCGGGGCAACCAGCAGACAGTCGCCCAGCAGAAAGGCGTCCTCGCAGTCCCGCGACGCCCGGTCCTCCGGCGCCGACCACCAAAGGGGACGCACATACGGAGCGCCAGTACGCCGGGCCAGGTGCGCCAGCGTCACGAAGTACGGCAGCAGCCGCCGCCGCTCGACGAGCGCCACGCGCGCGTACTCCAGCACCTCGGGCCCGAACTCCCACGGCTCCCGGCGTTCCGCCCGCGGACCGGCATGGGCGCGGAACAGCGGCAGATAGGCGGCCAGCTGCAACCACCGCAGATACAGCTCCGGCGACGGCCTCCCGCCGGACCCGCCCACATCCGGCCCCGCATACGGCACCCCGCACAGCCCGAGCCCCATCACCAGCGCCAGCGAGGCACGCAGCCCCGGCCAGCCCGTGGCCGCGTCCCCGGACCAGACGCCCCCGTAGCGCTGCATGCCGGCCCACCCGGAGCGAGAGAGGACGAACGGCCGCCCGCCGGGCGCCAGCGCCCGCAGCCCCTCGTACCCGGCCCGCGCCATGCACAGCGCGTAGACGTTGTGCGCCTCCCGGTGGTCACCGCCCCTGCCCTCCAGCGAGTGCCGGGCCGACCGCGGCAACGTCGACTCCCCGAAGGCGGCGAACGACGTGGGTTCGTCCAGGTCGTGCCAGACGCCCGCGAACCCCTGCCCGAGCCGCTCCTCGTAGAGCCCACCCCACCACTCGCGCGCACCCGCGTGCGTGAAGTCGGGGAAGACCACGTTCCCTGGCCGCCCCACACCGCGGACGACCGCCCCGGCGGCGTCCCGCACGAACACGTCCCCGCGCACCCCGTTGTCGTACACGGCGGTGCCGGGCGCCACCGGCACCGCCGGTTCGACGGCCGACACGAGCCGGACGCCCTCCCCGCGCAGCTCCTCGGCGAGCACGTGCAGCTTCGGGAACCGGTCCCCGTCGACGGTGAACACCTGCTGGGCGTCGGCATGCCCCATGCCCACATGCACCGCGTCCAGTGGCAGACCACGCTCCCGATGACCCGCGACGACCCGCCGCATGTCCGGCTCGTCGCCAGAACCCCCCAGCGCGTGCTGATACCCGAGCGCCCACGCCGGCGGCAGCACGGGCGCCCCGGTCAGCGACGCCCAGGCCAGCAGCACGCGCGCGGGGGTGCCCACCACCACCCAGCACCGCAGCGGGCCGCCGGCCATCCGCAGCACACTCCGACCCGGCCGGTCGTGCCCGGACCCCGCCCCCTCCACCCCCTCCCGCAGCGCCACCGTGCCGTCCCACGCGTTGTCGTGAAAGACCAGATGCGTCCCCGTGTCCGCCACCACCATCTGCACCGGCATGGTGACGGACCTCGCGTCCTCACCGGCGCCGCAGGGCGGCTGGGGGCCGGTGTTCCACAGCCGGTACGTGCCCTCTCGCAGCCGGGGACCCGCGGACCGCCCGCCGAGTCCGAAGAACCGGGCGTCGGCGGCCACCTCCGACCGCTGCGTCCAGCGCGCCGGCCCGCCGTCGACCGGCTCCCACCAACGGGGCGGCAGCTCCCGCCGCAGGACCACACCGCCGGGCGTACGCACCTCGACGGCTCCGTGCCGGGACACGGCCACCGTCGCCCGCTCCGCCACCACCCGCCAGCCGCCGTCCTTGTCCGGCTCAAGCACCGCCCGCGAATCCGGCTCCGGACAGCGGCCCGCCAACGCGTACGACGGCTCCGGCCCGGCCCCGTCCCAGCCCCAGAACACGGCTCCGTTCACCGCGACGAGGACGCGCAGCTCCGAGCGGCCGAACCGGACCACACCGCCCCCCGGGCCGGGCTCCACCTCCCGCATCGGCCCCGGCGCCCGTGCCCGCTCCGCACCCCGCGGCGGCAGCCCGGCGGCATCCGCGCGCCGTCGGCGCCACGCGGCCCGTACCGTACGCAACCCCTGCGACAACCCCGCGGAACCGACCGTCTTCATCGAACGCACCAGGTCACGACCGTCCATGCTGCTCACCCTGCCATCGACCACTTCGCGCGGGGGCGGCGTTCAACTGCCGTTCACCCATGACGGGACCACATCTTCATGTGGCCGGCTGTGTGGGGCGCGCCCTGGTGCGGAAGTCGATCACATGGCATCGTCCCTGTCAGCCGCGTCACGCGCACACCCCAGCCCGTGCGCGGAGGACGCACACGACGCGCACAGTCCGGGAGCCGCCCCATGCCGACCGTGAACCCCCAGCCGCTCTGGCAGCCAGACGCGCAACGCATCGCCCAGGCACGGATCACCAGGTTCCAGACCTGGGCGGCCGAGCACCACGGCGCCCCCGCCGAAGGCGGGTACGCCGCCCTGCACCACTGGTCCGTGAACGACCTGGACACCTTCTGGAAAGCCGTCACGGAGTGGTTCGACGTCCGGTTCTCCACCCCCTGCGCGCGCGTGCTGGGCGACCGCGCCATGCCCGGCGCCCAGTGGTTCCCCGGCGCGACGCTGAACTACGCCGAACACGCCCTGCGCGCGGCCGCCACCCGCGCGGACGAACCGGCCCTCCTGTATGTCGACGAAACCCACGAACCGGTCCCCGTCACCTGGGCCGAGCTGCGCCGTCAGGTCGGCTCCCTCGCCGCCGAACTCCGCGCCCTCGGCGTACGCCCCGGCGACCGCGTCAGCGGCTACCTCCCCAACATCCCCCAGGCCGTCGTCGCCCTCCTGGCCACGGCGGCCGTGGGCGGCGTCTGGACCTCCTGCGCCCCGGACTTCGGTGCCCGCAGCGTCCTCGACCGCTTCCAGCAGGTCGAACCCGTCGTCCTGTTCACCGTCGACGGCTACCGCTACGGCGGCAGGGAACACGACCGCCGCGACACCGTCGCCGAACTCCGCCGGGAACTGCCCACCCTGCGCGCGGTGGTCCACATCCCGGTCCTCGGCACCCAGGCACCGGAAGGCGCCCTGGAATGGGAGGCCCTGACGACCGCGGACAGGGAGCCCGTCTTCGAGCAGGTGTCCTTCGACCACCCCCTGTGGGTGCTCTACTCCTCCGGCACCACCGGCCTGCCCAAGGCCATCGTCCAGTCCCAGGGCGGCATCCTGGTCGAGCACCTCAAACAGCTCGGCCTGCACTGCGACCTGGGCCCCGAGGACCGCTTCTTCTGGTACACGTCGACCGGCTGGATGATGTGGAACTTCCTCGTCTCCGGCCTGCTCACCGGCACCACGATCGTCCTCTACGACGGCAGCCCCGGCTTCCCGGCCACGGACGCCCAGTGGCGCATCGCCGAGCGCACCGGCGCCACGCTCTTCGGCACCTCCGCCGCCTACGTCATGGCCTGCCGCAAGGCCGACGTGCACCCGGCCCGCGACCTGGACCTGTCCACGATCCAGTGCGTCGCCACCACCGGCTCCCCGCTCCCGCCCGACGGCTTCCGCTGGCTGCACGACGAGTTCGCCGAGAGCGGTGCGGACCTGTGGATCGCCTCCGTCAGCGGCGGCACCGACGTCTGCTCCTGCTTCGCGGGCGCCGTCCCCACCCTGCCGGTCCACGTCGGCGAACTCCAGGCCCCCGGCCTCGGCACCGACCTCCAGTCCTGGGACCCGGAGGGCAACCCCCTCACCGACGAGGTCGGCGAGCTGGTCGTCACCAACCCCATGCCCTCGATGCCGATCCGCTTCTGGAACGACCCCGACGGCAGCCGCTACCACGACAGCTACTTCGACACCTACCCCGGCGTCTGGCGGCACGGCGACTGGATCACCCTCACCTCCCGCGGTTCCGTGGTCATCCACGGACGCTCCGACTCGACCCTCAACCGGCAGGGCGTCCGCATGGGATCGGCCGACATCTACGAGGCAGTAGAGCGGCTCCCCGAGATCAGGGAATCCCTCGTCATCGGCGTCGAACAGCCCGACGGCGGCTACTGGATGCCCCTGTTCGTGCACCTGGCCCCCGGAGCCGACCTCGACGAGGCCCTCCTCGACCGCGTCAAGCAGACCATCCGCGCGCAACTCTCCCCCCGCCACGTCCCGGACGAGGTCATCGAGGTGCCCGGTATCCCGCACACCCTGACCGGCAAACGCATCGAGGTCCCGGTCAAGCGCCTCCTCCAGGGCACCCCGCTGGACAAGGCCGTCAACCCCGGCTCCATCGACAACCTCGACCTGCTCCACTTCTACGAGGACCTCGCCCGCAAACGCTCCTGACCAGGACACCGACGAGCCGGCCGCCCCGAGCCGCGGCCGGCTCCACGCGCCTGTCCGAGACCGTTGTCAGTGCCCCCGATTACTGTGAGTGAGCATTGATCGACCGCGCACAGGGGGAAACATGGCGCACACCGACCAGACCATGCGACGCGTCCTGCACCGCGAGATCGCGGGCACCATCGGACTGCTCACCGACGAACACGACTTCCGAGCCATGCGGCGCTACCGCAGCTTCACCTTCCACGACCACGCCGCCTACCTCCGCCAGGTGGAAGCCCTGCTCAAGGCACGCACGGCGCAGGGCACCCACACCACGATCGCGCTCTTCGACCCGGAGGAGTACGCCGACTTCTGCACAGCGGCGGGCCTCGACGCCGACGCCCCCGCCAGCCGCGCCCGCTTCACCGCCGAACTGGCCGCCCACGGACCCACCGTGCCGTACGAGGGCCAGTCCCTCGCCGAGCTGCTCCCGGCCCTCGTCGACGAAGCCGTCCGCCAGGCCACCCGCGAGTACACGGCCGGCCTGCTCGCCGGCCTCGGCAGCTGCGCCACCTGCGGCGAGGACCTCGGCCGGGCCGCCTTCACCCGCGCCTCCCGGCTCCTGCGCCGGGTCCTGGAGACCGCCCCGCCGGGCAGCCGGCACCTGGTCTGCAGTGTCTCGGGTCCACCGCATGCCCTTGTCTCCGTCCTGCTCGCCGACGAGGAGATCGACGGCACCCCGCACGTCGACGAGACCGAGGCCCTGGAATTCACCGGTGTCCTCGCCCTCGGCCTGGCCACCCACAGCCCCGGCGGACTGGTCATGCGCATCAGCACCCCGGGCGGCCCCGACCGCATCCACGGCTGGCGCCTGCGGGGATACGGTCTCGATCCCCTCACAGCCGGTGAGGTCTTCGACGCCTACTGCACCGACGTCGAGTCCGGCGACCTCATCTCTCCCGAATCCAACGTCGACTACTGCGCGCCGCCCGACCTCGGAGACGATCACCAGCCCCCGGGACACCACCACTGAACGCGGGCGGGGCGCCCCACCCGAAGGTGGAACGCCCCGCACCACGGTCACAGCGAAAGCCGCCCCCGGCCCCTACTCGCCGGACAGCACCGCCTGAGCGGCGCCGCGCGCCTCCTCGGCACTGTCCGTCGCCCGGGCGGCCGCCGCGGCACGCTCGCACTGCGCCAGCGTGAACTTCGCCAGGGTCGCCCGCACATACGGCAGTGACGCCGCACCCATCGAGAGAGAGGTGACGCCCAGACCGGTCAGCACACAGGCCAGCAGCGGATCCGAAGCGGCCTCACCGCAGACACCGCAGCTCTTGCCCTCGGCCTTCGCCGCCTCGGCCGACAGCGCGACCAGGTCGAGCAGCGCCGGCTGCCACGGGTCCTGCAGCCGGGACACCGCACCCACCTGACGGTCGGCGGCGAAGGTGTACTGCGCGAGGTCGTTCGTTCCCAGCGACAGGAACTCGACCTCCTGCAGCACCGAGCGGGCCCGCAGCGCGGCCGACGGGATCTCCACCATCGCGCCGTACTTCGCCCGCAGCCCGGCCTCGCGGCAGGCGTCCGCGAACGCCTTGGCGTCGGCCCGGTCCGCCACCATCGGGGCCATGACCTCGAGGTAGACCGGCAGCCCCTCGGCCGCCTTCGCCAGCGCCGTCAGCTGTGTACGCAGTACGTCCGGGTGGTCGAGCAGCGTCCGCAGGCCCCGCACGCCGAGTGCCGGGTTCGGCTCGTCACCGGGGGTCAGGAAGTCCAGCGGCTTGTCGGCGCCGGCGTCCAGCACCCGCACGACGACCCGCCCCTGCGGAAACGCCTCCAGCACCTGGCGGTAGGCGGTGACCTGCTTCTCCTCCGACGGGGCGTTCCCGCTGTCGTCGAGGAAGAGGAACTCGGTCCGGAACAGACCGACACCCTCCGCGCCTGCCTCGACCGCCGCGGGAACGTCGGCGGGACCACCGATGTTCGCCAGCAGCGGCACCTTGTGACCGTCCGAGGTCGCCCCCGGCCCGGTCGCCGCGGCCAGCGCGGCCTTTCGCTCGGCCGCCTCCGCCGCCAGCCGCGCCTTCTCCTCCTCACTGGGGTTCACGAAGATCTCACCGGTGCTTCCGTCGACGGCGACGACGGTGCCCTCGGGCAGCTCGCCCGCTCCGGGCAGGGCCACCACGGCAGGCACACCGAGCGCCCGCGCGAGAATCGCGCTGTGGCTGGTCGGCCCGCCCTCCTCGGTGACGAAGCCGAGGACGAGAGCCGGGTCGAGGAGCGCGGTGTCGGCCGGCGCGAGATCCCGCGCGATGAGAACGTACGGCTCGTCGCTGTCCGGCACCCCCGGCATCGGCACCCCGAGCAGACGGGCGACGATACGATTCCGCACGTCGTCGAGGTCTGCCACGCGACCGGCCAGGTACTCACCGGCACCGGCCAGCAGGGCGCGGTACGCGGCGAACGCGTCGTACACCGCGCGCTCGGCCGTACTGCCCACGGTGATCCGCCGCTCCACGTCCGCCATCAGCTCGGGGTCCTGGGCCATCATGGCCTGCGCCTCGAGCACCGCCTGGGCCTCGCCCCCCGCCAGATTGCCGCGTGCCGTCAGATCGGCCGCGACAGCTTCCACGGCCTTGCGGGCGCGCCCCTGCTCGCGCTCCGCGTCCTCGGCCGGGATCTGCTTCGCCGGCGGCTCCAGGACCGCCGTCCCCATGTGCCGAACCTCGCCGATCGCCACTCCGTGACTCACACCGACGCCTCGCAGCGTTGTCTCCATCTCACCCGTCCCGATAGTGCGGCGGGTCGCGCCGCCGCGGTGGTTGTCCTGTCGGCGTCCGTGCCGTCGTCCGACGGCACGGACGTCACTTCCAGAGGAAAAGACTCTCGCCGGCCTTCACGTCGCCGTTCTCACGGAGGTCGGTCAGGGCCTCGGCCGTGGCCTCCAGAGCCACGACCGGGCAGATCGGCGACTTGCCCGCGGCCTCGACGGCGGACGGGTCCCAGCGCACCACACCCTGACCGCGGACGACGGTGTCGCCCTTGTTCACCAGCAGTTCGAAGCCCTCGCCATTGAGCTGCACGGTGTCGATGCCGAGATGAGTCAGCACGCCGTGGCCACTGTCGTCGACGACGACGAAGGCGTGCGGGTGCAGAGAAACGATGACGCCGTCGACGGGGGCGACGGCCTCGGAGGGCTCCCGCACGGGGTCGATGGCGGTACCCGGGCCGACCATGGCCCCGGAGAAGACGGGATCGGGCACAGCGGCCAGGCCGATGGCGCGTCCTGCGAGCGGGGACGAGACGGTGGTCATGGGAAGCCTCCCAGGGGCGGAGATACGAACGGGCCGTCACTGTCTGTCCCGGACGGCGCACTGAGCAGCAGGGTATGTCATAGGAAGTACCGGTTCCGCATGAGTGTTCCGATTAGAGGTCTAGACCACACTCGCCACGGATTTGCACCTGTTCCGCGGCCCCGTGTACTGTCGTTGCTCCTGCTTGCGGTTGAGTGATGAGTAACAAGGCGTCCTCGCCCCGGCAGTACCCAACTCGGTCAGATCCTATCGCCGGATCACCTTCTGCATGCCCGCAGGACGGTGGTCAGAAGCACCGGGAAAGCCTGATAGTGTTGGAAACATCGGAGGGAAGCGCCCGGAGGAAAGCCCGAGAGGGTGAGTACGAAGGAAGCGTCCGTTCCTTGAGAACTCAACAGCGTGCCAAAAGTCAACGCCAGATATGTTGATACCCCGACCTGATCGGTTCGTCTGATCGGGTT